>CALSBN010000027.1:0-32978 GCA_943373185.1 Opitutus sp. GAS368
GGGGTGGACGGGATGCGCCGCGCGGCGACGTTCGATTACGCACTGGTCATTTCCGATGTGCGCATGCCGGGGCTAAACGGGCCCGAGTTCTATCGCAAGCTGACGGGACTCCGACCGTCGGCGGCGGGTCGCTTCGTCTTCGTCACCGGTCATGATGGCGAGCCCAGCTTGGGCGATTTGTTGGCGCGCACCGGGGTGCCGGTGATGGCGAAACCCTTTACGATGCGGCAGCTGCAGGAAGTGTGCGGGCCGATCCTAAGCGCCGCCGCCGCGTGAGGGCTCGGATTTTTTAGAAGCCGGGAAACGGCTGGGCGCGCTGGCAGAGCTGGAGCGGGATGCCCCAAGGGTCGCGGAGCATGATGAGCAAGGAGCCGTCGGGCTGCGGCTCGTCGAGGAAGTGCGTCGCGCCGGCGGCGAGGAAACGGGCGCAGTCGGCGCGGGCGTCGAGGGTGTAGAGCGCGACGTGGAAGCAAAGCGGATGAGCCGCGGCGAAATCGGGGATGGCGGCGGTGGGGTTGTGGTAGACCTCGAGGGTCACACGGCCGGAGTCGTCGGCAAGGAAGTGCTTGTAAGGCGCTTCGAGTTGGGCGCGGGCGATCTGCCAGCCGGCGTGGCGCAAATACCATTCGGCGAGGGCGCGGGGATCGGGGACGTTGAGGGCGAAGTGTTCGAATTTCATCAGGCGAGTGGAATCAAAGGCTGAAATCGCCGCCCTGTTTGTCGATCAGGGCCGAAGCTTCGCGGATAAGTTCAAGGGCGACGGGGAGGTTGAGGTCTTCGAGTTTTTTGAAGCGGATGCAGACTTTGCCGACGGAGACTTTGCCCAGACGGGGCGCTGCGGCCTCGGCGATGGGCCGACCGGCGCGATGGCCGCAGATGTAGAGGCTGATCGCCTGCTTGCGGCTGGAAAGCCCGACGATGTGGCTGTAACCTTCGAGGCCGCTGGCGTATTTGTAGTGGTAGGGCCCGTAGCCCAGAATGGTGCCGTTGGCGGCGAGAAAGGGTTTGAGGCGCGGGGCGGCTTTGCGGATGGCTCGGTCGAGAGTCTTAAGGGCGGCGCGACGGTCGTCGGGCAAGGCGGTGAGGTAGGCCGCCCGGGTGGTGGGAGCGGAGGGTTTTGGCATGGCGATTTCCGGTGTGATCGGGAAAGCTGTCCGGAGCAACCCCAAGCTCGATCAGTTGAGCCGCCAGAGGGTAAAGTTTAGGAATGTCGCGAAAGAGACCCAAGCGAGATACGGCGCCCAGAGCAGCGCGGCGGGCCGGTCGAAGCGGGTGAGTCGGAATTGGAGGACGGCAAGCACGGCCCACAGAAGGACGATTTCCAAGAGGGCGAGATCGGGGCGCCGCAGGCCGAAAAAGAGGACGGACCAGAGGAGGTTGAGGCCGATTTGCACGAACCAGAGGCGAAGGGTGAGCGTGGCGCCGGGCTCGGCGCGCTTCAGCCAGACGCGCCATGCGGCGACGGCCATCATCAGATAGAGCGCGGACCAAACCGGGCCGAAGACCCAGCCCGGGGGATTCCACGAGGGCTTATTGATCGTGAGATACCAGGTCGTAACGCTGGAGCCGGTCGCAAGGCCGCCCACGGCGGCGGCGGTGAACGCGGCGATGACAAAAAGGACGAGGGCGAGCCAGCGATTCATAGTTCACAACGAACGCGGCTCAGTCGGGGAGCGCAAGCGGAGGCGCGGACGGGCGATGGAGCGAGGACGTAACTTCGGGCGAGGGATGAGGACGTGGGCGCGGAAAGCGGGTCGGAGACCCCGCCCTACTTTTTCTGGAAGGGGTAGATGCTGCCGAGGCCGAGGAGGGCGGTGAGTTCGTCGAGGGCGCGGCGGGTTTCGAGCAAGAGTGCGGGGTCGGCGAGATCGTTGGCGGTGAGTTTCTCGCGGTAGTGTTTCTTCACCCACGCGACGAGGGCGGCGTAGGTGGTCTCGCTGAGGAGCACGCACGGCGGTAGCGCGGCCAGCTCGGCTTTGGTGAGGACGACGCGGAGACGCAGGCAGGCGGGGCCGCCGCCGTTGCGCATCGATTCTTTGAGGTCGAAGTAATGCACCTCGCGCAGGGGTGTGCGGCCGCGCGAGAGGAGGTCATGGATGAAGGCTTTCACGGTCGGGGTGTCGGCGCAGTTTTGCGGGGCGATCAGCGCCATGCGGCCGCGGCCGACGGTGACGAGTTGCGAGTTGAAGAGGTAGGAACTGACGGCATCGGCGAGCGGGACGCGGGCAAGGGGGACCTCGATGGGAATCAGTTCGGACTGGCGATGGAGTGCGGCGTAGCGACGACGCAGGGAGTCGATCACATCGGGGGTCTTCACGAAGGCGCGCTCGTGGTGGAGGAAGACGTTTTCGTTGCCGACGGAGATGACGTCGTTGTGGAAGACGCCGGCGTCGATGGCGTCGGGGTGCTGTTGGGCGAAGACGGCCTGTTTGTCATCCATTAGATGACAACGGCGGATGGCCTCGAAGGATTCGAGAGCTTGGCGGGAGGGGAATTTTTTCGCGCGTTCGGTGACGTGGGGCGCGCCGAAGGCGGTGTGGCCGAAGACGAAAAAGTGGAGGCCTCGGCGGGCGTGGCTCGGGGCGAAGCGGGTGTGGTTGGCGGCGCCTTCATCGCCGAGGGCTTGGCCCCCGGGGACGGGCGTGTGGACGGCGAAGCGGGTTTCGTCGCGGAAGATCGCGCGGAGGGTGCGCGCGGTCTGCGGGGGCTCGATGGAGCGGTGAAATTTTGAAACGAGATTGGCCGGCGTGAAGTGGACGCGGCCGTCGGCGGTGTCGGCGGAAGGGGTGACGGTGGCGGCGTTGGCGACCCACATGCTTGAAGCGGAGCTGCAGGTGGCGAGGAGTTCGGGCGCGTCTTTGGCCGCGGCGCGGAGGATCGCGGAGTCGTCAGGGCCGGTGAAGCCGAGGGCGCGGAGGGTTTCGATCGACGGGCGCTCGTGGGGCGGAAGGACGGCTTGGGGGACGCCGAGGTCGGCGAGGAATTTCATCTTCGCGAGGCCCTGGAGGGCGGCTTCGCGGGGATTGGACACGGCCCCGCGATGCGACATGGAGGCGACGTTGCCGTGGGAGAGGCCGGCGTAGTTGTGGGTGGGGCCGACGAGGCCGTCGAAGTTCACTTCGTGGGCGGACATGGGAAAGAGGACAAATGAGGGGCCCGCGAATCACGCGAATGGACGCGAATCAAAAAAAATTCGCAAAGATCCGCGTGATTCGCGGGCAATCAAGGATTGAGACCGGGGGGCAGGGTAGCGGGGAGTTTGAGTTCGGGGACCTCGATGCTGGCGACGGGGTAGGAGCAGTAGTCGGCGGCGAAGAACGCGGCGGGGCGGTGGTTGCCGCTTTGGCCGACACCGCCGAAGGGCGCGGCACCGCTCGCGCCGGTGAGTTGTTGGTTCCAGTTGATGAGGCCGGCGCGGACGTCTTCGCGGAAGCGGGCGTAAAGCGCGGGGTCGTCGGCGATGAGGCCGGCGGCGAGGCCATAGCGCGTGGCGTTGGCTTCGGCGAGGGCGGCGTCGAAGTCGGGGACGCGGATGACTTGGAGGAGCGGGCCGAAGATTTCTTCGTCGGCGCGGTCGCGAACGGCGGTGACATCGAGCAAGCCGGGCGAAATCAGGCCGGTGGTGGCGCGCAGCGAGCGCGAAAGCAGGAGCGGGGTGGCGCCGCGTGCAAGGAGGGAGGATTGGGCGGTGAGAACTTGGTCCGCGGCTTTGGCGGAGATGACGGGGCCCATGAAAGGCTCGGGTATTTCCGTGGGCTCGCCGACCCGGAGGGACCGGGCCAATGTAATATAATACGTTACAAACTCATCTCCGGCGGGGCCGGTCGGCAGGACGAGACGACGGGCGCAGGTGCAGCGTTGGCCGGCGGTGAGGTAGGCGGACTGGATCGTGAGGAGCGCGGCCGCGCGGAGGTCGCGCGGGTGCCAGACGACGAGGGGGTTGTTGCCGCCGAGTTCGAGGGCGAGAATTTTCTCGGGTGTGCGGGCGAATTTCTCGGCGAGCCAGAGGCCTGTGCGCGCGGAGCCGGTGAAGAAGAGACCGTCGAGGTCGGGCGAGTCGACGAGGGCGGCGCCGGTTTCGCGGGCGCCTTGGACGACCTCGAGCACGCCCGGCGGCAGGCCGGCGTCGCGCCAGGCCGCGGCCGTGAGTTCGGCGACGAGGGGCGCGTGTTCGCTGGGTTTGAAGACGACGGTGTTGCCCGCAAGGAGAGCGGGGACGATGTGGCCGTTGGGAAGATGGCCGGGAAAGTTGAACGGACCGAAGACGGCGACCACGCCGTGGGGGCGGAAGCGCGTGATGGCGGGGCCGCCGGTGAAATCGGCGCAGCGGCGGGCATGGGCGGTGATCGAGAGCTCAATCTTGCCGATCATGGTGGTGACCTCGGTGAGGGCTTCCCACGTGGGCTTGCCGACCTCGCGGGAAATGGCGTCGGCGAGGGCGACGCGGCGGGTTTCGAGAGCGACGGCGAAGGCGCGGAGGATTTTCTCGCGGTCGGCGAGGGGCGTGCGCGACCACGGGCGGAAAGCGGCGCGGGCGCGGGCGACGGCGGCGGCGACCTCGGTCGGCGTGGCGGCGGGGCCGGTCCAGACGGGTTCGCCGGTGGCGGGGTTGAGGGAGGAGAAAGTGGGCACGGGAGGCTCGGAGAGGGGGAGACGGAGAGAATGAGAGACGGAGAGAGGGGGAGAGGGAGAGACGGAGGTCGGGCCCGGAGGTCCCGACGCTACCTTGGGGGGGCGATGGTGACGGGGTCGCCGGGGTCCAAGGAAAGAGCGGCGGCGGTGGTGGCGGACACGGAGACGGTGCCGTCGTCGTGTTCGACGAGCGGGGCGAGGGCGGCGCGGAAATCGAGCGCGGCGTGGGCGAGAAGGAATTGGTTCTCGGGCGAAGGATTGGCGGTCGCACTGCGGAGGCGGGCGGTGCGCTTGGCGCGGACGGTGCGGATGTTTTTGGCTTTGGCGCGGAGCTGTGGGCCGGCGTCGAAGATATCCACTTCGGCGGTGCGTTCGAAGCCCTCGGCAAGGAGGAGTGCGAGGGCGGGTTCGGTGTTGGCGTGAACCCGGCCGATGACGGCTTGCACCTCGGGCGGGAGCAAAGTGACGTAGATCGGGTGGTCGGGCATGAGGTCGGCGATGAAGGCCTTGTCGCCGAGACCGCTGAGGAAATCGGCGGCGTAGAAATCGAAATCGAAAAACTGGCGGCCGACGGCTTCCCAAAAGGGGGACTTGCCGGTTTGGTCGATGTAGCCGCGCAGTTCCGCGATGACGGTGTCGTCGAAGCGGGCAGGGAAGGCACCGAGGAAAAGGAAGCGCGCGAGTGAGAGGAGGCGGCCGGCGCCGGCGCGTCGGTAGTCGGGGTGAAGGAAGAGGGAACAGATCTCGGAAGGGCCGCGATGGAGTTCCTTGAGGTGAAGGACGGAGATCTGTTTCTCGATCTTAAGCGGCGCGTGGGCGTAGTGCTCGGTGCGGATTTCGTAGCTATAGAACGGTTCGTAGCCGCCGACGCGGGCGGCGAGACCGCTGGTGCCGACGATTGCGCCGGTGGCTGTGTCCTCGAGCACGAAGAGGTAGTATTCGCCGCCGGGTTTTTTTACGCGGGCGGCAAAGGCGCGGAGGGAATCGTCGATGCGGTCGCGCAGGAATTCTTCGTTCGCCGGGAGCGTGGTCATGCCGCCGTCGATGGACGCGGCGAGGGCGACGAGGCCGGCGAGATCGGTTTCGCGGATGGGGCGGAGGAGGAGCATCGCGCGGTGGGAGTTTAAGTTGAAGAGGGAAAGTTTAAGGGAGCGGAAACGGAGGCGTCAGCGTGGGAGGACGATCTCGCCGGTGGCGAGGCGGTGGAGGAAAAGGGCGGAAAGCTGGGCGCGGGTGACGAGGCTCGGGAGAGCGACCCGTTCGTGGTCGCTGTGGAGGAAGTCGCCGAGCGGGCCGAGGCCGTCGAGGTTGGGCAGGCCGGCGGCATAAAGGAGGTTTCCGTCCGAGCCGCCGCCGGTGTCGAGCCAGGTAAAGGGCGGGAGGCCAAGGTCGCGGCCGGCGAGTTGGAGCGCGGCGAAGACCGCGGCTTCGGCGGGGCCGGTGCCTTTGGGCGGGCGGTTGAAACTGGGCGCGAGATCAAGGCGGAAACCGTCGCGGGCGTTGATGGGGGCGGCGAGCTCGTGGAGTCGTGCGAGGAGACGGTCATCGTCGCCGGCCCGCGAGATGCGGACGTCGAGCTCGGATTCGGCGAAATCGGGGACGATGTTGGTGGCGGGGCCGCCGCCGCGGATGTTGCCGATGTTGAGGAGAACGCCGGGGAGTTCCGACGGGAGGCGGTGCGCGGCGACGAGAAACTCGGCGAGGGCGGCGATGGCGTTGCGGCCATCCTCGGATTTGGCGGCATGGGCGGCGCGGCCTTGGCAGGTGGCGATGATGGCGCCGGTGCCCATGCGCGTGCGGACGAGAGAGCCGTCGGGGCGGGCGGGTTCGAAGACGAGGCCGAAGTGATGGAGCGGCGCGGCGGCGGCGAGCACCGGGCCGGTGCCGTGGGTGCCGATTTCTTCATCGGCGCTGAGGATGATCTCGTAGCCGATGCGGGTGGCAGCGGGCGTGAGCTCGAAGGTCTGGAGCGTCGCGAGCATCACGATGAGGCCGCCCTTCATGTCGGCGACGCCGGGACCGTTGAGCGTGGCGGGGTCGAGTTGGGTGCAGCGCTGGAACGGATGATTGGCGGAGTAGACGGTGTCGAAGTGGCCGCTGATGAGGAGTTGGATCGGAGCGTCGGGGCGAACGCGCACGCGGAGGGCTCGGGCGGGCGTGCCGGCAAGCGGGACCTCTTCGACGGTGCCGGGGAGCGTGGCGAAGGCGCGACCGAGGATGGCGACCATCGCGGCGAGGCCGGCAAAGTTGTCGCTGCCCGAATTTTGTTCGCACCACGATATAAGGAGCGCGCGGAGTTCGGCGGCGCGCGCGGGGAGTGCGGCGATGGGGGCGGGGAGACTCATTTGGAAGCGGGTTCGTCGAAGAGGTTGCCGTCGCGGGCCGTGACGAGGCGCATCGCGGCGGGGCGTCGGATGTCGAGTTCGGCGAGGTCGACGGTGCTGTCGGGGCCAAGGCCGATGACGCGGACGGAGCGGAGGTGAAGCGGTTGGCCGGGCGCGGCGAGGTCGGGGGCGCGGGAAGGCAAGACGAGCCAAGCAAGGCCGTCTTTCTCGGTGTAAACTTTGGCGGTGGAGTCGGGCTCGACGCAAAGGGCGGTGCCCTCGTCGATGCCGAGGCCGATGAGGCGGGATTTTTTTTGATCGGGCCGGTCGGGAGCGTCGGCGGCGAGGCGACCGAGAAAGGCGACGAGGCGGCCAAGACGGGCGCGGGCCATGAAGTGGGTATCGGTGATGATGCCGACGAGCGGCGGGGCGGCGATGAAGTCGCGGCCGAGGGTGACGCTGCGGTCGTAGGGGTTGGCGAGGGCGGTGGCGCTGGTGATCGATTCGTTAAACGCGGCGAAATAGTATTGGCCGAGGACGGCGAGACCGGCGCTTGTGCCGCCGAGGGGTTTGCCCGCGCGGAGGTGGGCGTTGAGGGCGGCGCCGACGGGGGTGTCTTTCCAGTAGGTGACGTATTTGCCCTGGTCGCCGCCGGCCATGAAGATGCCGTCGGCCTTGGCGATGATCTCGAGGACGCGCGGATCGCGGGCGGCGGAGGCGTCGTTGAACTTGATGGTCTCGACGGAGTCGACGCCGCCGATTTTGGTGAAGATGAAGTCCTGGTAGCCGTCGCCGCCGGAAGCGCGGAGGACGACGAGGTCACCGCCTCCGGCGCAGGCGATGAACCATTTCCAGGCGGCGGTGACGTCGCCGCCGCCGCCGGAGAGGAGGAGACCGGCGCGGGTCTTGGCCGGAGTGGCATCGGCGGGATTGCCCGTGAGCCAATAGTCGTAAGCGGGGGCGGCGGACACGGCGGAAAACGAGACCAAAGCCACTGTCACATATTGGGCGACACATTTAAGCAGATGCCGCGAAACCAGTGTCACGTAGCGGGTGACACGTGGCGGGTAGGAGGCCGGGGTTGGGAGTGCGGTTGCGGCAGGAAGTCGCATGTTCGTTTTTCGCACGAACGGGCCGGCGGGGCTAGGGCGAAGGCGGGGAGGGTGCGAGATTACCACCTTGGTGGTATCGAATTTGGGGTGCGCGAACGGGGCCGATTCACCACGGTGATTTTCATGAAACGAATTATGTTCGTGGGGCTGGCGGTGGCGGCGTTGTGGACGGGCTGCGCGAAGCGGGAGACGCCGGTGGCGGCGGGCAATCGCGAGCAGATTCTTTACCGCGGCAATACGGCGGAGCCGGAGTCGCTCGACCCCTATCTCGTGCGCGGGGCGACGGAGTGGACGATCGTGGGCGGATTGTTCGAGGGGCTCGTGACGCCGGACATGGCGACGCTCGAACCTCGGCCGGGCGTGGCGGAGCGTTGGGAAGTGTCGGCGGACGGGCTGACCTACACGTTTCACCTGCGGGCGAACGTCACCTGGAGCGACGGCACGCCGCTGACGGCGAGGGATTTTGAATACGGCGCGCGGCGGTTGCTGGCGCCGCGGCTGGGGGCGTCGCACGCGGAGGCGAATCTGTTTTTTGTGCGCGGGGCGCGGGAGTATCAGGGCGGACGCACGACGGACTTTTCGACGGTGGGAGTGAAGGTGCGCGACGAGCGGACGATCGAGTTTACGCTGGCGCGGCCGACGCCGTTTTTCTTGTCGGCGCTGTATCTGTTTTTCCCGGTGCCGCGGGCGACCGTGGAGAAATTTGCGGCGATGGACGAGCGCGTGAACAACTGGATCCGGCCGGGAAATTTGGTGGGGAACGGGCCGTTTCAACTGAAGGCGTGGAAGCACGACCAAGGCGTGGTGCTGGAGCGAAATCCGCGCTACTGGGACGCGGCGAAGGTGCGGTTGAAGGAGATTCACTTTCTGCCGATCGAGAACACGTCGGCGGAAGAGACGGCGTTTCGCACCGGGCAGTTGCACATGACCAGCCTCGTGCCGCTCAACAAAGTGGAAGTCTACGAGCGCGAACAACCGGACCGGTTGAAAGTGGTGGATGACCGCGGGGTTTATTTCTACTCGCTCAACGTGAACAAGCCGCCCCTGAACGACCGGCGGGTGCGGCAGGCGTTGGCGCTGGCGGTGGATCGCGAGCGGCTGACGAAGCACGTGACGAAGGGCGGCAAGGTGCCGGCGTTTAATTTTACGCCGGCCGGGATCGGCGGCTATACGGCGGCGGCGCGGCTGACGTTCGATCCCGAGCGGGCGCGGGCGTTGTTGAAGGAAGCGGGATTTGAGGGAGGGGAGAATTTTCCGCCGCTGGAACTGTTGGTGGACGCGCGGGATCATCACCGCGTGATTGCGGAGGCGGTGCAGCAGATGTGGCGGAAGGAACTCGGCGTGGCGGTGACGCTGCGCAACGAAGAGACGCAGGTCTTGAACGCGTCGAAACGGTCGATGGATTTTCAGATGGTGCGGGGCTCTTGGAATGCGACGACCTATCAGGACCCGTTTTTCTTTCTCGGCGCGTGGCAGTCGGGTGCGCTCTACAACGAGGCGAAGTGGTCGAACGCGGAGTTTGACCGGATGGTGGACGCGACGTGGACGGTGGACGCGGCGGCGCGGACGGCGGCGTGGCAGCGGGCGGAGGCGATTTTTTTGGAGGAAGTGCCCGCGATCCCTTTGTTCTTCTCGACGCAGGTGATGTTGATGAGCCCGAGCGTGAAAGGGTGGCAGCCGCGTCCGTTTGCGGATCGGCGGCACAAGGAACTGTGGTTGGAGGAGTAGAAGCGGGAGGTGGGAGGCGCGGGGCGCGGGGCGGAGGAACCGCGAATGGACACGAATGGACGCGAATCCGGGGCGCGGTGCGGGTGCGGAACATGGGCGGGACGCCCATGCCACTTTCGGGCAACTTGACGATGAGTGGTCACGCGAGAGAGCGTGCCGGCATGAAACGGAAGCGGGCGGAGACGACGACGGCAGGGCGGTGGGAGGCGTTGCTGTTTCCGTTGCATGCGGCGACGGAGGTGGAGGATTTGGGGCGGGCGGCGTTGCCGTTGTTGCGCGCGGCGTTTGCGCCAACGGTGCGGGCGGCGCTTTTTCTCGGGCACTTCGGGATGCGGGAGGCGAGGCGGGTGTTCACCGATCCGCCGATCCCCGAGGCGACCGAGTGGTATAAGGAACGCGGGCGGATCAATCCGTTTACGCCCTTCATCCGCGCTCACCGGCGGATCACGCACTACCGGTTCGAGGACGTGGTGGGCTCCGCGCGGGCGTTTCGGGCGACGGAGTTTTATCGGAAATTTGCCGAGCCGGAGGGTTGGTCGGACGGGATTTCGGGTCTGTTTTGGCGGGGCGACGAAGTGAAGGCGATGTTCAGCGTGTATCGCGCGCCGGGCGGGCCGGAGTTCACGGCGGCGGACGTGGGGCGGCTGAAGGAACTGCGGCCGCACTTGGAGACGGCGATCGACCGCGTTTTGTTGCTCCATTCGGAGCGGTTGCACCGAAAAGTGCTGGAGGAGTTCAGCCGGCACATTCCGCTGGGCTTGCTCCTGCTCGATTGGGAATTGCAACCCGTGTTTGCCAACACGGAGGCGGTGAAGGAGTGCGCGGTGTGGTGTCATGGCTCGGGTGTGGCGCGCGGGCTGGTGTCGAAGGAACGGATGGAGTTGCCCCCGGAAGTGCGGGCGGGTTGCGAGCGGATCCGCGAGGAGATTTTGCGGGCGAACGCAAAGGACCGGCCGGAGTTTTCGCATGCGCTGGAGCGGTTGGAGCATCCGACGATTCCGGACCGGTTGGCGGCGGTGTCGGCGGTGAACGCATCGCCGGGGTTGTTGGCGAAGCCGGGATTTTTGGTGGTGCTGGAGGACCGCAGTCTGGAGCGGCAGCCGGCGGCGCGGGTGCCGCTGGAGAAGCAACGGCTGTTGTGGGCGCTGACGCCGAGCGAGCGCGAGGTAGCGCTGCTGATCTGCGAGGGGTGCTCGAACTCGGAAGTGGCGCGGCGGCTCAAGAAGAGTCCGCTGACGACGAAGAAGCAGCTGACGTCGATTTTTTCGAAACTGAACGTGCGGACGCGGGGACGGTTGATGGCGTTGATGCGGTGAGGATGAGGCGAGGGGCGTGGAGGGCGGCCAGGCAGAGTCGCGTGGCGACAGAGTAATCTAGCTGGATCGCCACGGCGCGCGAGCGCGCCTCGCGATGACAATCAAATCAGGGCGGGTCGGAGACCCTGCCCTACTTTTTCAGAGGGACCAGCGGACGCCGATGATGGCGGTCCAACCGCTGTATTCTTTGTAGTCGAGGCGGAGGTTGCGGGCGCCGTTGTAGGCGAAGGACGGCTCGTCGAAGACGTTGTTCATTTCGCCGAAGACCGTCCACTCGCGGTAGAACTTGTAGCTCGCGGAGAGATCGACCGTCGTGCTGGGGGACTCCGTGCGGCCGAGCTCGGGCGGACGGGTCGTGTCGTAGGAGAACAGGGTCTCGCTGCGGTAGTTGAGCGCGGCGCGGGCGCGCAGGCGGCCTTTGCTGTAGTAGACGCTCAGGTTCACGGTGTCCTCGACCTGGTCGAAGAGCGGAATCTTGCGGCCGGATGCGGCGGGAATGCCGGAGTCGAGTTCGGAGTCGGTCTTGGTGTAGTTGGCGGTGACGCCGAGGCCGTCGAAGGGCGCGGGCAAAAAGGCGAGTTGGTAGTCGGCGGCGAGTTCGAGGCCGAGGAGTTTGCCGCCGCGGGCGTTGCGGGGCTCGGTCACGCGGGTCGGGATGTTGTTCACGAGCTCCGTTTGGACGAAGCGATAGACGTTGTTTTTGTAATCCTTGTAGAACACGCCGGCGCTCACGTAGCCGAGGCGGCCGAGATAGCGCTCGATGCTGACGTCGTAGTTTCTGGCGGTGGTGGGCTTGAGATCGAGGCGGCCGCGGGAGATCGAGTCGTTGTCCACGGCGTCGTCGCTGATATTGCGATTCTCGCGGGGGTTGAGCTGGCTGAAGGTTGGGCGCGAGAGGGACTCGGTGTAGGAGGCCCGGAGGACGAGGTCGCGGGGGAAGTCGTAGCGGGCGTGGAGGCCGGGGAAGAAATTGTCGGCATCGCGCGTGGGCTTGATGCGGACGGTGCCGGGCAAGGGCTGATTGCTGGCGGTGCTGCCTTGCACGAGGAAGGTGTCGAATTCCGTTTTGGTCGCTTCGAAACGCACGCCGGGCAGCAACGTGAGTTTACCGCGGGTGAACTGACCCATGACGTAGGTCGCGTAGACGGCTTCGGTGGCCTTGTAGTCGTCGACGCGGCTGAAGAACGAATTGAGCGTGGTGCCGCCGGCGAAGGTGTTGCGGACCAGGCGGCCGTCGGCGATCAGCGCGTCGCCGACCTCGCGGACGGCCTTGGGGTCGAGGAAGACACCGTAGTTGTAGCCGTTGGTATCCTTGACGTGATAGTCGGCGATGAGCGAGCGGTTGACGGTGGCGGAGCCGGTATAAGCGCCGGTGTAGCCGGTGAGATTCCAGCCGGCGTTGGCACCGTAGATGCCCTCGGTGTGGTCGAGCTTGCGGGTGCGGAACTTGACGCCGGTTTTGACCCAGCCGGTCCAGTCCGCGAGTTTGAGGTCATGCTGGGCGTCGAGGCCGAAGTTGAACTCGTCGTCGTCGTAGGCGCGGGAGCCGCGATTGAGTTGATTCAGAGTGTAAGCAGAGAAGGTGCGGGCGTCGTTGTAATCGACACCGGCGGGAGTGACGGCGCTCACGGCGGGGCGCGAGGCGGCGTCGCCGGGGGTAATCCGGTAGCTGTTGGTGAAGCGTTGGTCGAAGCGGGCTTGGAGGGCGGTGCCTAGTCCGCCGTCCCATTTGGCCCAATTGTAGCCGGCGACGAAATCGATCTGGGTGTCGCCGATGTGGGTCTGGCCGTCGAGGGCGACGATCGAGGTTTTTTGCTCTTCATCAAAGGCGCGCACCTCGCGGCGCACGGTGCTGTTGAGGCCGCTGTAGTCGGTGACGGTGTCGGCGGTGACGGCGGGGGTGCCGATGACGCCGCTGATGTTGGCGGCGGTGGTGGAGGGATAGAAGATCTGTTGGCGCTGGCGACCGCGCTCGGTGGTGCGGGCGTTGGTGGAGGCGAAGAGGCGCAGACGGGTGTCGGCGCGCGGACGCCATTCGAACGAGCCGTTGAGACCGTCGGTGCGAAACGCATCGACGAAATCCTGGAGCACGAACGAATCCATGATCCACGCGGGGCCGCCAGGGAGATTGGTGAACGTGCCGGCGGTGCCGGGGCGGATGCCGGTGACGGAGTTCCAACCGGTGGTGCTGTGGCGGCTCTTCACGAAGGTGCGGTCGCGGATGTTGGCGGCGACGGAGAAGCCGAACTGTTGCTCGGCGCCGAAGAGATCGGAGTAAGTGACGGCGCCTTCGTAGCCGGGATTTTCATGGGGGAACCTGCCGCTGTAGTCCTCGAGTTGGTCGGAGAAACTGAGGGCGGCGCGGACGGAGGCGCTGCGGCTGCCGCGGCTAAAGGCGCTGCGCGTGCGGATGTTGACGGCGCCGCCGATGGAGTCGGCTTCCTGATCGGGGCGGAGGGCTTTGGTGACCTCGATCTGGTCGGCGACATCGGACGAGACGACGTCGAGCGGGACTCGGCGGGTGATGCCGTCAAAGTCGGTGACGTTGACGCGGACGCCGTCGATGGTGACGGCGTTGAAATCGGCGCTCATGCCGCGGACGGTGATGTAGCGGCCCTCGACGCCGCCGGTGTCGCGGTCGGTTTCGACGGTGATGCCGGGGAGCCGCTTGACGGCGTCGGCGACGGTCTTGTGGGGAACTGACCGGAGAAATCCGCGGAGACGATGTTGGTGAGATTTTGAGAGGCGCGTTGCTGGTTGAGGGCGCGGGCTTGGCCGGTGCGGGTAGCCTCGACGGTGACGGCGGCGAGCGTGACGGCGGTGTCGCCGAGAGTGAGGGTGAGGCGGACGGGGGCGGCGCCGAGGGTGACGGTCTGGGATTTGGGCGGGAGGCCGAGGTAGTCGAGGGCGAGCGCGTAGTTGCCGGCAGGGGCGGTGAGGGTGAATTCGCCGTTGGCATCGGTCACGGTGCGCAGAGTGCTGCCGCCGGAGGTGGCCGGGGTGAGCGCGACGGCGGCGCCGCGGAGGACGGATTGGGTGGCGCCGTCGTAAATGAGTCCGGAAAGAGTGGAGGCGGGCTGGGCGGAGGCGGGCTGGGCGAAGAGCGCGCACGCGGCCAAGAGGAGCGCAAGGCGGGAGACAGAAATTCGGATCATAGGCCGAGTGTAACAGGAAGCGGGCAACGGCGCATACCACCTTGGGAGTATTTGCGGGGTTGGGGAGAAGCAGGGCCGGAGCGGGGGGCAGAAGGTTGGGGCATGAAAAAGCCCGCGGCGTTTGGGCCGCGGGCTGGGAAAGGAGCGGGAACTTTTACCAGTTCCAGCGGATACCGACTTGGGCGCTGAGATCGGTGAACTCGCTGTAGTCGAGGCGGAGGTTTTCCTTGGTGTTGTAAGCACGGGTGGGGGTGTTGAGGACGTTCGAGATCTCGCCGAAGACGGTCCAGTGTTTCATGAACTTGTAGCTGGCGGTGAGGTCGAGCGTCGTGCTCGCGGCTTGGTAGCGGCTGAGGACGTTGTTGGCGGCGTCGACCGAGAAGAACGTGGCGTCGCGGTAAAGGAGCGAGGCGCGGGCGCGGAAGCCGGATTTGTCGTAGAAGATACTCGCGTTGATGGTGTGCGGGACCTGGTCGAAGAGGGGGAGTTTGCCGACGCCGGCCACGGGGAAACCGAGGTCGATCTCGGAATCGGTGTAAGTGTAGTTGGCGCCGACCCCGAGGCCGTCGAAGGGCGCGGGGAGGAAGGTGAGCAGATACTCGCCGCTGAGCTCGATGCCGGTGACTTCGGAGGCCTTGGCGTTGCGGGGGCGGCTGAGGTCGTAGCCGATCACGGAAGGCGCAAGGCCGATGGCGGCGGGGTTGGTGATGATTGTGCGCTCCGTGTAGACGTTATTTTTCATGTCTTTTGCGAACAGGCCGACGCTGACGTAGCCTGTGCGGCCGAAGTAGTAGTCGGCGCTCACGTCGAAGTTGGTGGACTCGACGGTCTTCAGGTTCACATCGCCGAAGGAGACGGTTAAGGCGCTGTCGTCGACGATGCGGGAGGGATTCAGGCGGCTGAAGGAAGGACGCGCGAGGCTCTGCGTGATCGAGGCGCGGTAGAGGAGGTTCTTCGTCGCGTCGAAGCGGAGGTGGATGCTGGGAAGAATCTGGACCTCGTCGGACTGGCTGGTGAACGGCGTGGCCGAGGTGTAGTCGCCGAAGCGGGGTTCAACGGTGGCGTTGAAGCCGTTGACGGTGATCTCGGATTTCTCGGCGCGGACGCCGGCGAGGGCGGTGAGGCGGCCCCAGGTGAACTGGCCTTGGAAGTAGCCGGCCTCGATATTCTCCTCTATTTCGCTCGAGCCGGCGAGAGAGCGAAAGCGGTCGTCATCGGCGGTGGCGGGGCTGAGGAGATTGCGGCCGGCGAGGGTGTCGACGGCGGCGCGGAGCTTCGTGGGGTCGATGAAGAAACCGTAGGCGTAGCGGCCGTCCACGGAGTTCTTGGCGGAGTAGTCGGCGAGGACGGAGCCGGTGATGGTGGTGCCGGCGGCGTCCACGAAACCGGCGGGCGTGAAGCGGGCGGTGGAGAAGTAGAATTTGGAAACGTTCGTCGTCTTCTGGGTGCGCTCGGTGGCTTTCACGCCGAATTGCCAGTGGCCGCGGCCGCCGGCGAGTTCGGCGGTGAGTTTGCCGTTGATCGCGGCGGTGGTGTTTTCGTCGCGGATGTAACGCGTGCCGCGGTCGAGGGATTGGAGGGAGAAGTTGGCGGGATTGTTGCGGTCGATCGCGCTGGAGAACGTCGGAGTCTTGGCGCCGCTGGTGATGGAGTAGGACGTTTCGCCGGTGGCGGTGCGGAAGCGGGCGTTGATGTCCTTGGCGGCGTCGCCGTCGAAGGTGCCGCGGTTGTGGCCGACGAGGGCGTCAAGGGTGAGGTTGCCGAGCTGTTTCTGGCCGGAGAGGATGTAGTTCAGGTTGAGTTGGTCCTCGTAGAAATCGCGGACGTTGCGCTCGACGCGGTTGCCCGAGCGGGTGAAGGACGTGAACGTGTCCTCGGTGATCGTGGGCGTGCCGACGAATGAACCGCCGCTCGTGTTGACGACGAGGCGTTGGCGGCCGCGGTTGGTGTCGCGGTCGTTGTAGGCGAAGTCGAAGCGGAGGCGCGTGGTGGTATCGGGGCGCCATTCGCCGGTGGCGTTGAAGCCGACGGCCTCGACGTCATCGAAGAAGTCTTGGAGCGCGAGGGAGGTGGGAACGAAGCCGGAGAGGGCCGCGCCGGTGGCGGGCGTGAACGTGCGGGAGATCCAGCCTTGGGTGCTCACGCGCTGCTTCACGAAGGCGCGGTCGCGGAGGTTGGTGCCGAGAGCGAGGCCGAGTTTGCCGTCGGCGGTGACAGTGCTGTAGCCGGCGGCGGCTTCAAGCAGCGGGTTCTCGTAAGGGTAGTTGTTGTATTCGGAGAGGAGCTTGGAGTAGCCGACGATGCCCTCGACGAAGGCGGTGGTGCCCTCGCGGTCGAAGGGACTGCGGGTCTTGATATCGACGGCGCCGCCGATGGAATCGCCGTCCTGGTCGGGACGGAGAGCTTTGGTGACCTCGATCTGGTCGGCGCTCTTGGCGGAAACGACGTCGAGGGGAACGGCGCGGGAAACGGCGTCGAAATTGCTGACGTTGACCCTCATGCCGTTGATCGAGACGGCGTTGAATTCGGCGTTCATGCCGCGGACGGTGATGTAGCGGCCCTCGGAGCCGCCGGTGTCGCGGTCGGTCTCGACGGTGACGCCGGGCAGGCGCTTGACGGCATCGGCGACGGTTTTGTCCGGGAACTGACCGTTGAGATCGGCGGAGACGATGCTGGTGAGATTCTGGGAGGCGCGCTGCTGATTGAGGGCGCGGGCTTGGCCGTCGCGGGCGCCGGTCACGGTAAAGGTGTCGAGCTGCAAGGCGGCGGTGCCGAGGATCGGGTTAACGGAGACGGTTTGGCCGGAGACGACCTTCACGTTGACCGAAAGTGAAGGGAGACCGAGGTAGGAAACGGTGAGGACTTGGTCGCCGCTTGGGAGGGCGAGGGTGAAGTCGCCGGTGGCGGAGCTGGTGGTGCGGGCGTTGGCGGCGGAGACGGTGATCTCGGCCCCGGCAAGAACGGCGCGGGAGGTGGCGTCGGTGACGCGGCCGGCGACCACGCCGGTGTCGGCTTGAGCCAAGAGGGACGCGGTGAAGGCAAAACAGGCAAAGAGCCCGGCGAGGAGGCGAGGCAGGGCGGCGGCGCGCGCGAAGGACGGACGGGTGGTGTTCATGGTGCGGTGATTAAAAAATGCGGAAATCGGAAAGGCTAAATGGGAGCCGAAATGGCGGGAGGAATCGGTAGGTGCGGAGGCGTTTGGCGGGACGCGCGACGGCGCGGGGCGAACGATGGAGACTAACAGCCAAGGGTGTGCCGCGTCCATACCACCAAGGTTGTAATTCGGGCGCGGAGTGGCACGATCGGGGGTGCGCGTCGGCGACGGGCACGCCGGGCCTGAAGGTCCCGGTGATACCGAGAAACCGACAGGCAACGACCACTGACAAAATGCTAAAGACGGAAAAGAAGACCCTCTCACCGGCGCTCGCGGCGAAGTTGCACGAGCCGCTGCTGGCGTTGCACGCGGCGATGGAGGTGGAGCCGTTGTGGCGGGCGTTTCAGCGGCTGATGCGGACGGCGTTTCCGGTGCATCGGGTGACGTTGTTTTTGGGGCACCTCGGGATGGGCGAGGCGCGCGTGGTCTTTACCGATCCGGCGATCACGCAGCCGGAGGAGTGGTATAATGCGCGGGGGAAAACGAATCTGTTTACGCCGTTCATCGAGGCGCATCGCGGGCTGAAGTTTTACCGGTTTAGCGAAGTGCTGCCGCCGCGGGCGGAGTTTGTGCGGAGCGAATTTTATCGGAAATTTGCCGAGCCGGAAGGTTGGGACAAAGGCGTGTCGGCGCTCTATTGGGCGCGGCGCGAGGTGACGGCGATGTTCAGCCTATATCGCGCGCCGACGCAGCCGGAGTTTACGGCGGCGGAGCTCGCGGTGTTGCAGCACCTGCATCCTTTTGTCGGCATTGCCATCGAGCGGGTGCAGAAACTGCACACGGAGCGGCTGGCACGGCGGAGCCTGGAGGAATTTAACCGCAACATCCCGGTCGGGCTCGTGTTTCTCGATTGGGAGCAGCAGGTGGAGTTCGCGAATCCGGAGGCGCACCGGTTGTGCGCGCAGTGGAATTTTGGCGCGGCAGCGCGGGCGCTGAACGTGCGCGATGCATTTGAGTTGCCGGCGCCGGTGCTGGCGGCGGTCGCGGAATTGCGCGCGCGGGTGGCGGGGCGGGATGCGAAACAGTTACTGTCATTGCCGGGGGATATGGCGCAGGTGGAGCCGGCCGGCGCGACGGGGTTGCGGGCGCAGATCACGGTGCTGAACAATCCGGCGAGTGCGCTGGCGAAGCCGCGGTTCCTCGTGGTGCTCGACACGCGGCCGGTGGCGTCGGATGAGCCGGCGGCGGTGTCGCCGGAGAAGCTCAACCAGTTGCGCGACCTGACGCCGCGCGAACGGGAAATCGCGTTGCTGGTGTGCGAAGGGCACAGCAACGCGGAGGTCGCGAAACGGCTGAGCAAGAGCGTGCTCACGATCAAGACGCAGTTGAATTCGGTTTTCCGGAAGCTGGGGGTCGAATCGCGGGCGAAGTTGATGGCAATGTTGAGGTAAAACGGCGGGCGGCGAAAACGAGCGTTTCGGCTGGAGGCGGCGACGTTTTGTCGGATTTCGGACACTAGTCCGAATCGGTGTTGAAAAATGGTCTCGACGGTGCACGGTTGATCGCAACGGTTTCAGTTATTGTTCGTCACTTCCCCCCGAATCCCACTCGCCGCAACCGCGGTCCTTTCACGCTTAAACACAACATCCCCATGAAAACTTGGTCCCGCAAAGACTTCCTGAAAACGTCACTTATTGGCAGCGGCGCCGCGCTCGTTGCCGGTTCCTCCCGGCTCTACGGCCAGGTTGCGCCCGCAGCCGGCAGCGCGGCGGGTGACATCCGTGTCGCCGTCGTCGGTATCAATGCGCAGGGCGCCGGCCACATGCGCGACTACATCAACAAGCTGCCCGGTGCGCGGCTCGTCGCGCTTTGTGACGTCGACTCCGAGGTCCTCGCGAAGCGTGCCGCCGAGTGCGAGAAAGCGGGGGTCAAAGTTGAGACCTACATCGATTACCGAAAGCTGTTGGAGAACAAAAATATCGATGCGGTCGTGCTCGGCACGCCGAATCACCAGCACGCGATCCAGACGATTTGGGGTTTGCAGGCCGGCAAGGATGTCTACGTCGAGAAACCGATCTCGCATAACACTTGGGAAGGTCGGCAGGCGGTCGCGGCGGCGGCGAAGTATTCCAAGAACATCGTGCAGGCGGGCACTCAGAACCGTTCGTCGCTCGATATCATGGAGGCCATCGAATACGTGCGCTCGGGCAAATTGGGCAAGATCCAACACGCGCGCGGTCTGTGCTACAAATTGCGCGAGAGCATCGGTCGCACCACCGGGCCGCAGGCGGTGCCGGCTTCGATCGATTATGATCTTTGGACGGGTCCGGCGGATCTTACGCCGCCACGGCGCAACGGCCCGCGCGGCGGTCCGGTGCATTACGATTGGCACTGGATCTGGAACTACGGCGGCGGTGATATCACCAACCAGGGCATCCACCAGGTGGACGTCGCGCGCTGGTTCCTCGGCGAGCCCGGTCTGCCGGCGTCGGTGATGAGCGTGGGCGGCCGTTTTGGTTACCAAGATGACGCCGAGACCCCGAACACCTTGATCACGACGTTTGGCTACGCCAAAGCGCCGTTGATTTTTGAAGTGCGCGGTCTGCCCGCCAAGACGGGCATGAAGGCCATGGATGCTTTCCGCGGTTCGCGTGTTGGCGTCATCGTGCAGTGCGAGGGCGGCTACGTCACGGTGGCCGAAACCGGCAACGCGAACATCTACGACAACGACAACAAGCGGATCATGGCGCTCACCAAGGGCGGCAACGGATCGCACCGGGCGAACTTCGTGAAGGCCGTGCAGAACCGCAAAGTCACCGTCGGCCTCATCGAAGAGGCGCATTTCTCCTCGGCGCTCTGCCATATGGGCAATGTTTCCTACCTGCTCGGCGCCGAGAAATCGAACGCGGCCCTGCGCGAGTCGATTGCCTGGGATCTGCCGACGAGCGAGGCCTACAGCCGGACGTTGGAGCACCTGCGCGCGAACGACGTGGACCTCTCTACGGTCCAGGTCGTCAAAGGTCCGTTGCTGAAGTTCGACAACAAGACCGAAATGTTCGTCGGCTCCGACCAAGTGTTGGTCGATGCGGCCAACAAGAATCCGCTGCACAAGCGCACGGGTCGCGGGGCGTTTTCGATTCAGCAGATCGCCTAATCAGGAGCAAAGACCGGAATGCTTTCAACGGCGGCGACGGGCGATGGCCCGCGCCGCCGTTTTGTTTGGCCGCAGATGAATGAGCGGCGAGGGCGGGGTCGTATTCCCGGGATGCTTCGATCAACGTTATTGCGGCGACCGCTCGGTCCAGACTTGGGCGAGATGAAGGAGCGTTTCGACGGCTTTGGCCATGTCTTGCAGGCTCACCCACTCGCGGGGGCTGTGAATCTCGTGCATGCCGCAAAAGAGGTTCGGTGTCGGCAGGCCGCGGGCGGTGAGATTTGAGCCGTCGGTGCCGCCGCGGATAATTTTTGCCACCGGCGTGAGGCCCGCGCGGCGGTAGGCTTCGCACGCGAAGTCAGCGGGTCGCGGGTCGCGTTCGAGGCCGTAGCGCAGGTTGCGATACTGTTCGGCAAACGTGAGGACAAAGCGGGCGCGAGGCTCGGTGGTGCGGAGCTCGGCGGTGATTTTCTCGAGGAGGGCGCGATGGGCGGCGAGACCGGCGAGTTCGAAGTCCCGCAGAATGAGGCGCACGGTGGCATGCTCGGCCGTGCCGGTGAGCTCGACCGGGTGGATGAAACCGGCGCGGTCGGCGGTGTGCTCAGGGGAGAATTCGGCGGGGAGCGCGGCGACCCAGCGGGCGGCGAGGCGGAGAGCGTTGACCATGACGCCTTTTGCCCAGCCGGGGTGCGAGGCGACGCCGTGGATTTCGAGCACGGCGGAATCGGCGTTGAAGGTTTCGAGGTCAATTTCCCCGGGCGATTCGCCGTCGAGGGTGTAGGCGACGGCGGCGCCAAGTTGGGCTAGGTCGAGGTGGGCCATGCCGGCGGCGACTTCCTCGTCGGGGTTGAAACAGAGACGGATTTTGCCGTGGGGAATCTCGGGATGGAGCAAGAGATGCCGGGAGGCGTTCATCACGGTGGCGACGCCCGCTTTGTCGTCGGCCCCGAGGAGGGTTTTGCCGCTGGCGGTGATGAGGTCGTGTCCGAGCACAGTGCGAAGGAGCGGTGTGTTTTCGAGGGTGAGGGTTTGGGTTGGATCGTCGGGCAGAACAATGGGTTGGCCGGCGTAGGCGCGGTGGACGAGCGGGGTGGCGGCGCCGGGGAGGTTGGGGGCGGTGTCGACATGAGCACACCAAGCCATGACGGGAACGGGCTGCGTGACCGTGGCGGGAATGGTCGCGAGCACGTAGCCTTTGGCGGTGAGCGTGACCTCTGCGGCGCCGAGGGCGGTGAGTTCGGCGGTGAGCAAGCGGAGGAGATCCCACTGGCCCGGGGTGGTGGGCGTGGTGGTCGAGTGGGCATCGCTCCGTGTGTCGATTTGCACGTAGCGGAGAAAGCGGGCGAGGAGGTCGGCGGAGTCGATGGTCATGGAAAGGGAGGAGAGGGACGCAAAAAAGGCGCGGCCGAAGCGGGCCGCGCCCAAAAGGAGAAGTCAGACGGTCAGAGCGCGACTATTTTTTGACGCTGAAGGCGGCGGTGAAGACGGTGGCTTCCCACATGATCTTGATCTCGCCGTTGCCGTCGGGAGTTTTTCCGATGTTGATGGTGAGTTGATCGACGGGGGCGACGAGGCTGCCTTTCACGAGTTCGATGCGCGCGAGGTCGTTCTTTTCATCCACGGGGGTGCCCCATTTCCCGATGTTGGTGCTGAAGGCGAGTTTTGAGGGGCCGGTGGCGGAAGGCACGATGTAGAGCGTGTAGGCGCCGGCGGGGATGGTCGTGTTGACGAAAACGAGCGGGCGCTGCGTCAGGAAGAGCGTGGCTTCGTCGGCGCCGAGGCGGTCGGCTTTGTCCCATTTCACCAGGCCGCCCCAGATCACGCGGTTCTCGCCGGTCTTTGGGTCTTTGGAAAACGGGCGACCGTAGGTGATGGAAACCAAAGTGACGTTGGGGCGTTCGCCGATACGGGCGAAGACGGATTCGTGGGGGCTGACGCGTTTTTGCTGGGCGACGAGAGGGAGCGATCCGACCGCGAGAGCGGCGAGCGCGAGGAGAAGCGTGGCGAACTTTTTCATGGGATGGATTATTGTTTTGGGAGCGGCGGCCGGACGGACGCCGATATCGAAGGTGACGGCAAACGGCCGGGGATTGTCAATTGGCGGGAGACCCGGGCCGGCCCTTGACGCGGGCGGCGCGGTGGGACCGGATTGCCGTCTATGGCGCGCAGTGTGGTTCTCGCAGGCACGGTGCGGTGTGAGCGATGTCAGCTCCCGCCGCGTTGGTGCGTGTGTGCGGGGCTGGGACCGGTAGAGAGCGCGTTGCAGGTCGACGTGTTGATGCACTCGCGGGAGCAATGGCGGCCGAGCAGCACGGGGAAATTGATCGAGCGGGTGGTAACGGGGTCGCGGGCGCACGTTTACCGGCGGGAGGCGCCGCCGGAACGGGCGACGATCGCCGCGGCGGGACGCGAGCTGTGGGTGTTGCACCCGTTGGGCGAATCGCTTGCGACGATGACGTTGCCGCCCGCGGCAAACGTGCAGGTGCTGTTGCTCGACGGAAGCTGGGGTGAGGCGGCGGAAATGGTGCGCGCGGTGGAGCCGTGGGGGCGGCGGGTGAGCGTGCCGATGACGGGAAAGAGCCGCTACTGGCTGCGCGAACAGCAGGGCGAAGGAAAATTTTCCACGATCGAAGCGTTGCTGGCGGTCTTGGCAGTGATGCAGGAGCGCGACGCGGAGGCGCACCTGCGGCTGCATTTCGAGCTGCTGGTCTACGCGACGTTGTTGGCGCGGGGACGAAAGTGGCCGGCGGCGGAGTATTTGGAGGCGTCGCCGATCAAAAAAGCCCTGCCCGAATTCCTCAGCCGGTTGGTGCAACCCCGACGAGGCGAGCCGCACGCGGCCCGACGGTCACCCGCCGAGCGGCAGGGTGAAGCAGAATAACGCGCCGCGACCGCGTTTACCCTCGGCCCAGATCCGGCCGCCGTGGTCTTCGGCGATCTTGCGACAGATCGACAGGCCGAGGCCGGTGCCGTTGGCCTTGCCGTGGGTGGCAAAGGGTTCGAAGAGCTTTTGGGCGATCTCGGGCGCGATGCCCTTGCCGTTGTCTTCGACCTCGATCCGGAGATGGGCGGACTCGGCCACGAACCGCAGCGTGATTTTTCCGCCGGCACCGGCCATGGCGTCGACGGCATTGTTGACGAGGTTGTAGAACAGGCGGGAGAGCCGTTGGGCGTCGATTTTCACGGAAAGGGCGGGAGGCGCGGCCGGCAACAGGAGCTTGACCTGACGCGGTGCGATTTCGGTCGCGATTTCATCGGCCAACGGGGTCATGAACTCGGCGAAGTTGACGGAATGGAGGAGCTTTTTCTGACCGCTGGGGCGGGTGAACTCGATCAACTCCTGCAGCATTGCGGTGATGCGCTTGATCTGGCGGGAGATGGTCTGTTCGGCCTTGGCGCGTTGCGGCGTGGTGCTGTCGGCCATGCCGGCGAGCTCGGCGGCGAGGCCGATGACGGCGAGGGGATTCTTGAAATCGTGGACAATGGTGCCGGCAAAACGGCCGACGACGGCGAGGCGCTCGGCCTGAAGAATCTCGTCGACGTATTTTTGATTCAAGGCGCGCATCCGGCGGCTGAATTCGCGGATGAGATCGAGCGCGAGGCGGGGGCGGGCGTCGAGGAGGCGGAGCAGGGCATCCCGACCGAGAAATAGGGTGACGGTGTCCTTCTCGGCCTCGGCATTGGCCGAGCGGGGGGCGTCGTCGAGCACGGCCATCTCGCCGAAGAAATCGCCGGGGCCGACGGTCGCGAGGACGCGGGGCTGGTTGTCGCCGACGACGGCGGTGAGCCGCACGGCGCCGGATTGCACGACATAGAATCCGTCACCCGGCGCGCCGGCGGCGAAGATCACCGCGCCGGCCTTGAACGACTTTCGTTCTCCCGAGGCCGCGAGTGCGGCAATTTCAGTGCCGAGATGGCCGGCGGGAGGGAGGTCGGAGGGCTTGGACATGCAAAAGGTGCAAGAGCGACGATGCGAACAGGGCCCGTGGCGTAAAGCGGAGATGTTCGCCGGGGGCGATGGAATTTCGATTGAGTGCCCGCCCGGTCGGAGCTTTTTCATCAACGGATGAACTTCCGAATTTTGTGGGCCGGTCTTCTGCTTTCCGTGGTGCAGCCGGTTCGGGCTGCCGAGGCCGCTTCGCCGGAGAGGTTCGGTTTTTCCGGTGAGCGTTTGCAGCGGCTCGACGCGGTCATTCAGGCCCAAGTGGAGCAGAAGAAAATCGCGGGCGTGGTGCTTTACGTGGCGCGCGAGGGTCAAGCGGTGCGTCATCGGAGCTACGGGATGGGTGACCTCGAGGCGGGCAAGCCGATGACGACGGACGCGATCTTTCGGATCGCGTCGATGAGCAAGGCGGTGACGACGACGGCGATCATGATGCTCTACGAAGAGGGCGAATTGATGCTCCGCGATCCGGTTTCCAAATACATCCCCGAGTTCAAGAACTCGATGGTGGCCGTCGCGGCGCCCGAGGGCAGCGCGGAGAAATTCGTGACGGTGAAGGCGAAGCGGCCGATTCAGATCCGCGATTTGCTCACCCACACGGCGGGACTCACCTACGGCACGGGGCCGGCGGCGGAACTCTACCGGCAGGCGAAGTTCACGGGTTGGTATTTCGCCGATCGCGACGAGCCCATCGGCGATGTGATCAAGCGGCTGGCGGCGCTGCCCCTGAACGGTCAGCCGGGTGAGGTCTATCAATACGGATACTCGACGGATGTGCTCGGTTACCTGGTGGAAGTGATTTCCGGAATGCCGCTGGACCGGTTTTCGCGGAGCGGATTTTTGGCCCGTTGAAGATGGTCGACACGAGTTTCTTCCTGCCGCCGGAGAAGGCGGCGAGGCTTGTGCCGGCTTATGGGATCAATGCCAAAGGTGTGCTCGGGCTCGGTGATCAGGGCGACTACGTGACCGGGCCGCGAAAGTGTTTCTCGGGCGGCGCGGGCTTGCTGTCGACGGCCGGCGATTATGCGCGGTTGTTGCAGATGTTTTTGAACGAAGGTGAACTCGACGGCGTGCGGCTGCTTTCGCCGAAGTCGGTCGAGTTGATGCGGGCCAACCACACCGGCACGAAATACTCGGGCGATACCGGGGCGTTTGGTCTTGGTTTTTGGGTGATGCCGGATGTCGGCGCCTTCGGCGAACTGGGCAGTGTGGGCTCGTATGGTTGGGGGAGCGCTTACTTCCCGCAGTATGTCGTCGATCCGAAGGAAAAGATCGTGGCGCTGCTGATGACGCAGTTGCGACCGGCGGGCGGGAATGACCTCAACCAGAAGTTCAAGGTGATGCTGTATCAGGCCCTGATCCCGCCGAGCGCAGGCAAGTGAACGTCGTCCGCGCCCTGCCGGTGCGGGCGGTCAGCGGCGGAACGGGCCGCGGCCAAACCGGAGGTCGGAGCAATCGTCGCCGAAGTAGGGCAGGCCCTTGCCGTGGTATTCGGCGTAGGTGAAGCCGACGGAAAAATTGCGCTGCGGATCATCGTAAACGGTGGTGAACGAACCGCCGTAAAACGTGCGACCGCTGCCGGCGGTGCCGACGGTGAGGGTGACTTCGCCGTGGAGCTGGGGTTTGTAGGTGACGGTTTCGATGACCGTGTCGTCGGCTTTTTTGGCGCCGGTGGCGAGGGTGGGGACGATCACGGCGGGGCGTTGGGCGACGGCTCGGGCGACGAAACGGTCGAGCGTCGCGCGTTCTGCGGGGTTGAGGGCGGCGAGGCCGGCGGCGGCAGTCTGATCGGAGGTGCGGCGCTGGAGAAAAGAGCGGGAGAAGGCGACGACATCGCCCTGACGCGCGACGGTGAGTTCGCGCTCGATCTGGGCGTCGAGTGCGGCGCGTTGGTCGGCCGAGAGTTTCGTGAGACCGGCGGCGGCGTGGTCGGTCGCGTCAAGTTGTGCGGTGAACAGGGCGGACGTGCCGGCTCGGGCCGGTGAAATCAGCAACGCGAAAACGAGGAGCGAGGGCGGGAAAATGCGGGCGAGCGGCGGCATGGATTATCTTTTGGGCGGGGTGAGACGGCTCGATTTTTGATTGTTGGACGGGTCGGCATCGTTGACCCCGATCGGCGTGTTCAACGTGGTCCGGTAGATGAGCGCACCTTGGGACGTGAGGCTCTTTTGGTCAACGGGTAGGATGAGGACGGTGCTCGCCCCGGGGGCGAGCGTGGGCACGCGCTGCGTGGTGGTGAAGCCGTTGGTGGCGATGTCGAGGGTCAGGCCGGAGACGGGTTGGGCACCGCGATTTTGGACGACGAAGTCCATCTGGTTTTTGGCGGCGTCGAAGTGGTGACTGGAAATGGCCGGGTCGATGCGGGTGGGATCGTTGCGGCTCATGGCCCAGCCGACGTTGAGGATGCCGCGGCCGTAGTCGGAGTCGGTGCCGGGTGCGCCGGCGTCGTTGGTGGTGGCGGCGAGGATTTCCCAGGCTTGCGCGGCGGTGAGACGAGGATCGGCGGACATGACGGCGGCAACGCTGCCGGCCACGAGGGGGGCGCTGGCGGAGGTGCCGTTGACGGTGACGCGTTGTTGGTCGAGCCACGCGGTCTGCACGCCGTATCCGGGGGCGGAGACTTGGAGTTGCGGGCCGGAGTTGGAGAACGTGACCTGTTGGCCGACGGCGTCGACGGCGCCCACGGAGACGACGCGAGCGTCGGCGGCAGGCCAGGTGAGTTGGGTGGCTTGGTCATTGCCGGCGGCGGCCACGATCAAGGCGCCGCGGGTGGTGGCGTAGTCGATCGCGGCGTCGAGCACGTGGGTGGTGGCGTAGCCGCCGAGGGAGATGTTGATGATTTGGGCTCCGGCATCGGCGGCGGCCACGATACCGCGGGCAACCGTGAAGATGTCACTGAGGCCGTCGGCCGCAGTGACGCGGACGCTGAGGACATTGGCAGCGGGCGCGACGCCGGGTGCGTCGCCGGAAACGCCGGCGGCGAGCGCGGCAACGCCGGTGCCGTGGCCGGAGGAAGATTCGGACCCCGGCAGGTTGCCGGCCCCGACGTCGAGGGTGCGGACGCGGCCGGAGAAGGTGGGGTCGAGCGCGTTTACGCCGCTGTCGAGGATCGCGATGGTGATGCCGCGGCCCCACGTGCTGCGGTCGCCGGTAGCGCCGAGGAAGGCGAGTGAGGTGTTGTGCAGCGGGATTTGGGTGAGGTCGGCACGGTCGGCTTTCGTGGGACTTTCGGGGGCGCGAAAAATTAAATTGGCCGCGGCGTCGGCGTAGTCGGCGGCGTGAGTGATGCGATCATCGCGGATCGAGGCGATGCGGTCGTAGCCCACGCGCACGGTGCGAAGCGCGTCGATTTGACCGATGATGGTGAGGCCGGCGGCGCGGGCGCGGGCGAGGAAGCGGCGGTAGGCGGCGGCATCCTTGAACGAGAGGGTGGCTTCGTTGGGGCGGGCGTCGGTGGCGGCGAGCAGCGCGTTGAGCTGAGCATCGGGAGCAGTGGAGGCGGCTGAAGGCATCGCGGGCGGAACCGGTGCGGGCGGTTGAAGCGCGGTGACGGAATCTTGGGAAGGTGAAATCGGTCGGGGCGGGGTGAGGGCAGAGCGAACGAACACCAGCCAGCCAACGACGACGAAGCCCAACGCAAGGATGCTTAGACTGAGGTGGCGGGGGCTCATGCAGGTCGAGGTTAGGACGGGATCGGCGGGCGGAAGTTTCATTTAGTTCCGGCGACGGGGCGAGTGGACAACGTGGTATTTCGCGCTTTTCACGTCCCGGATGACTCGCCACGGTTCGGCCGATGATCTCCCCAAAAATGGGCTTCGCCCGCGCTCTCGGTGTTGCCGTTCTGATTACCTTAACCGGCGTTTTTTTGGAGGCTCACGCCGCCGATGCGAAGATGCCCGCGATTTTTAACGGCAAGGATTTGACCGGTTGGAAAGCCGATGGCTTGACGGAATTCTGGCGCGTGGAGAACGGCGTGCTGATCTGTGAAAACAACGCCGCGAAGAAAGGCAGCATGCTTTGGACCGAGGCCAGTTACACGGACTTCGTGATGGAGTTCGATGTGCGTTGGAAGTCCGACACGGAGCGGGGAATCGACACCGGGGTTGAGATGCGGAAGCCAGCGATCCAGCTGCAAATTGGCGTATCGGGCAGTCTGAAGACCGATATGACCGGCTCATTTTATACGGGCGGAAAACCCTCCTATCCGGAGGCGGGCCAGGCGAAGAACGCCAAGGGATTGATGAAGCCGCAGGGCGAGTGGAACACGTTCCGCATCCAAGCGAAAGGGAACACGTTTACCTGCTGGATCAACGGCACGAAGGCTTCGGAATACACCGACCCAAAATTTTCAGGCGCGTCTCCCTTGGGTTTGCAGCTCCACGCCAATGTTGTGATGAAGGCGGAGTTCCGGAATATCCGGGCGCGTGCGCTCGAATGAGCGGGATCCCGGCCCACTAAAGAGTTGAGCGATGCCCCGGGTTGCCCGGCGCCCGTAGCTCAGGCCGGAGTCTGAAAGCGCACCAAGACCTCGCGCAGCGCTGATGGGAAGACAGGTTTCTTGAGGAATGCATCGACGCTGAACTCGGCGTAGGCGCCGCTGACTTGAGGGCTGAGTTCCGAGCAGAAAACCACGATCTTTCCGTGAAATGAAACACCGCGGCGAAGGGAGCCCAGAAGCTCGAGCCCGTTCATGTTGGGCATGTGGTGGTCGGTGATGAGCACGTCGAAGTTGTTCGGCGCGGCTGCGAGACGCTCGTAAGCTTGGCGGCCGTCGACACAGCATTCGATGTGGTGTCCTTGGCGCGAGAGTGACATCTGGGCCACTTGGCGCAGTTCACGCATGTCCTCGGCGTAGAGGATGCGCAGCGGTTTGAGCGCGGCAGCGGGTGCGGTGACAGGAGTGAGCGACATCGGCGTTGGATGTTTGATACACCTACTGACCTCAAAATTCCAATGTCGTTACTGCAAAAAATAAGCGAAAAGCGAATCAGTGGGGTGCGGCGAGTCCGCGACGGGCAAGAAGGGGTTCTATAGCGGGTTCGCCGCCGATGAAATCGCGGAAGAGACCGAGGGCGTCGCTGGTGCCGCCACGGGCGAGGATGAAGTTTCGCAGGCGGTCCCCGTTGGCGCGGGTGAGGCCGCCGTGTTGCTTGAACCAATCGACGGCGACGGCGTCGAGGACCTCGGCCCAGATGTAGGAATAGTAACTGGCGGAGTAACCGCCGCCGAAAACATGGGAGAAATAGGTCGACCGATAGCGGGGCGGCACGGGGGCGAAATCGAGGCCGACGCGCTTCAGGGCAGCGGCTTCGAACGCGGTCACGTCGGCGGCGGTGGGAACCTCGTCGGGCTTCAGGCCATGCCACGCGAGATCGAGCAAGGCGGCGGCAAGGTATTCGGTGGTGGCGTGGCCCTGGTTGAATTTGCGCGCGTCGAGGACCTTGGATATGAGTTCGGCGGGTATCCTTTCTCCGGTGCGATGATGCTTCGCGTAGTTTTGGAGCACTTCGGGCCAAACGGCCCACATCTCGATAACCTGCGAGGGGAACTCGACGAAATCGCTGGGAACGTTGGTGCCGGAAAACCGGGGGTAATTCACGGCGGAGAAGATACCGTGAAGGGCGTGGCCGAATTCGTGAAACAGGGTTCTGACCTCGTCGAACGTGAGCAACGTGGGTTCGCCCGCCGGGGGGCGCGGGATATTGAGGTGATTGCCGATGACGGGGCGGGCGCCCAGCAAGCGTGATTGGGATTCGTATTCGTTCATCCACGCGCCGCCGTTTTTCGACGGCCGGGCGTAGGGGTCGAAGAGGAACAACGCGAGCGGCGACCCGTCGGCCTCGAGCACATCGAACACCCGGACGGACGGCTCGTAGACGGGAAGATCGTGCCGTTCGACAAACGTGATGCCGAAGAGCTTTGCGGCCGAAAAGTAGAGTCCGTCGATGAGGACGCGGTTGAGCTCGAAGTAGGGCTTCACCTGCGATTCGTCGAAAGCGAAGCGGGCGGCGCGGACTCTCTCGGAGTAGAGCGCCCAGTCCCATGCCGCGACCTCGAAACGGTCGGCTCGGCCGTCGAACTCGGCGTCGATCATCTGCTGAATCTCGGCCGCTTCACGGCGGGCGTTGGCGACGGCGGGCGGGGCGAGCCGAGCGAGGAAGGCGGTGGCGGCGGCGACGTTTTTCGCCGTCTGTTCTTCCAACACATAATCGGCATGCGTGGCGTAGCCGAGCAACGCGGCCCGCTCGGCGCGCAGGCGGGCGAGAGCGCTGACCTGGGTGCGGTTGTCGAATTCGCCGCCGCGGCTGCCCCGGGCCAAAGACGCACGGGAGATTCGTTCGCGGGTGGCGCGGTGCGTCAGACTCGCGAGCGGCGGTTGGCCGGTGGTGTTGACGATCGCGACCGCGAACTGACCGGCGAGGCCGGATGAGCGGGCGAGTTCGGCGGCGGCGGTGATCTCGGAATCGGAGAGTCCCGCGAGCTCGGCCCGGTCGGCAAATGTGACGGTTGAGGCCGTGCGCTCCTTCAGGACGTTTTGGGAAAACGCGGTTTCGGCGGTGGCGATCGCGGCGTTGAGCGCCCTGAGTTTATCCTGGTCGGCGCCGGAGAGCCGGGCGCCGGCGCGGACGAATGATTTGTAAGTCTCTTCGACCAGCCGATCTGATTCGGCGTCGAGGGCAAGGGACGTGCGGAGCGCGTGGAGTGCGGCGATGCGGGCGAAGAGCGCGGCGTTGAGCAAAATCGCGTCGCGGTGCGCCGCGAGTTTTGGGGCGAAGGACTTTTCGACGGCTTGGAGCGTGGGATTGGTGTGGCAGCCGTTGAGGTTGGAGAAAACGCGGCTGACGCGGCCGAGGAGTTGGCCGGAGCGCTCAAAGGCGACGATGGTGTTTTCAAACGAGGCGGGCCCGGTGTGACCCGCGATGGCGGCTACCTCGGCGAGTTGCTCGGCCATGCCGAGATCGAAAGCGGGGGCGAAATGCTCGTCCTTGATGCGGTCAAACGGGGGATAGCCCAACGGGAGCGGACTGGGGGCGAGGAGCGGATTGGCGGAAGGCATCTGGATTAATTCGATGAGAAAGCGGCGAAGCTCAAGCAACGGGACACCGAGGACACGAACGCGCCCCGGAGAAAGGAACGCGAGGGTGTCGGCGCGCGTTGAGCGGACCGATAGGCTTAGGCGGGTGGACGAGCGCGGGTGTAACCGGAAGTGACGTCAGTGATTGGAGTGGCATGGGTGTCCCGCCCGTGGAATCGGAAACGACCGGGCGAGGTGCCCGCTCGTTCACTGGAGAGGCGTCCATGCCACGCGAGCAACGAACCTGATGACTGCACCTTCGGACGAGCGTCCTACTTCTTCTTCGCGGCGGCGGGTTGCTTGTAGTAATTGCCGATGGCCGAGACCACGGCGGAGCGGGCGGCGGCGTGTTCGATCATGCCGTTGTGCCGCCAGAGAATTTTTCCGCCGGGTGCGATCAGGACGGTATGGGGAATCGGGCCGGGCCACTCGGCATCGAGCGCCTTTCCAAGGTCATCTTGGCTGGCGCCGGTGAAAAGGTAGTGGCTGGTCTTGCGACCCTCTTTGTCCACGGAGGCTTGCACGCGCTTGGTGAGACCGGCGCCTTGTTTTTGGAGGAAGGCCTGGGCCTTGGCTTCATCCTTGGGCGCGTCGAGGCTGATGGTGATGAGTTCGAAATCGTTTTCGCGCATGTCGAACTGGCGCTTGATCGCGATGAGCGCGGGGAATTCTTCGACGCACGGGGCGCACCAGGTGGCCCAGACGTTGATCATGCGCACCTTGTTGGTGGGGTTGGCCCGGAGGGCGGCAACGCCGGCGACGTCGATGCGGTCGAGAGTTACGGGGATCTTGGTCCAGCCGATCTCGGTGGCGACGTTGCGCTCTTTTTTCTCACGCCACTTGGTGGAGCAACCGTGGGGTTTGGTGAGTTCGACCGGGACGGGTTTGCCGTCGAGCAGGGCGAAGATCGCGTTGCGGGCATCGGGCGACTTGACGGAGTCCTCCTCGACGAAGCGCGAGTCGTCGAAACGGCCGGCGTAGCGGAGGCGGCGGGCTTTATCAAAGATGAACACGTGGGGCGTCGCGAGGCAGCCGTAAGCGCGGGCCGTGAGTTGTTTTTCGCCGTCGTAGAGATACGGGAAGTTCCAGCCGAGGCTGGCGGCGTAGGGCTTCATGTCTTCGAATGAGTCGCTGTATTCGCCGTAGCCAAGTTCGTTGATCGTGAGTCCCTCGGGGTGATTGGGATTGATGGCGACGAGGCCGAAGCTGCGGCCCTTGAGATCGTCGCGGAGCGTTTGCAGGCGACGTTCGATCCCGTGGGAGGTGGGGCAGTGGTTCGACGTGAACAGCACCATCAACACGTCGGGTCCCGCGAAGTCCGAGAGTTTGTAAGTGCGCCCGTCGATCCCGGGCAGGGAAAAATCGGGGGCGGCGTCGCCGATCGCGAGTGTGCGCAACGTGGGCGGATGACCGGATTTGTCGAGGAGCGGGGCGGGAGCGGTGGC
>CALSBN010000028.1:0-31244 GCA_943373185.1 Opitutus sp. GAS368
TATGAACCAAACCATAAATAAAACCAAACTCCACGCCCTGCTCGCGCTCCTCACCGCGGTCGGACTCACCGGCACCCTGGCCGCTCAGACCGCCCCTGCACCTGCCGCCCCCAAAGACGAAGCCGTTCGAATGGAAAAATTCGAGGTCAGCGACGTGCCCATCGAGCAGCAAATCGTTCCCACGTCCCGCCCTTTCAATTCCGTCTTCGGCATCGACCGCAGCATTCTCGATACCCCGCGAAACGTTACCATCATCTCCCGGGAGCAGTTGACCGCCATCAACATCCAGGATGTGCGCGACTTCTCCAAACTCACCGCCAGCTCCTACACCCGGAGCAATTTCGGCGCGCCCACCACGCCCGACATCCGCACGCAGATCGCCGACACCTACTCGAACGGCATGCGCATCGGCCTATCAAGCAACGGCAACGGGTTGCCGGTTAATTTCAACGCGGTCGAGTCCGTCAACATCGTCAAGGGTCCGGCCACCGCCGTCTACGGTGCCTCCCAATACGTCGGCGGTTACGCCGACTACGTCACCAAGCGCCCGTCCTTCGATAGTCGCAAGGGCAGCGTCTCGGCCACAATCGGTTCTTACGACCAATACCGCTGGACCGCCGACTACAACGTCCCTGTCGACGCCAAGACCGCCTACCGTATCAGTTATTCCGGCGAACAATCCGGCAGCTACTACGTCGACGGCCATAAAAACACCCAGGCCCTTTACGCCGCCCTCACCCACCGTGCAAGCGACCGGTATGAGATCTTCCTCAACTCCGAAGCCTTCTACGGTGACTACGTCGAAAACTTCGGCATCAACCGCGTCACGCAGGACCTGATCGACAACGGCAACTACATCACCGGCATTAACAACAATCCCGCGCCGGACTTCTCCGGCGGTGCCTTTCTTGGTTATCGCGACTCCACCGGCGCCCCGATCACCTTCTCCAACATCAACGTCGTCGCCGGCACGCCCGCGCCGATCTCCGATCCCCAGAATTCCCGCTGGGTCGTTTCCGGCTTTCCCGCCGTCAACCGTATCGCCGTCGGACCCACCGTTAAAATTGACCGTAGCAACCGTTCGCTGAAACCCGGCGACCACTCCTTCGGCTTCAGCTACAACGGCCAGGCCATCCAGACCTTCACCCCGTCGCCCGACTTCTCGATCGGCAACAACAGCTTCCTCCGCTACGTCCGCCGCAGCACCCTGTCGTCCTACTCCTACTCCGAGATCATCGACCCGAGCTGGAGCTTCGAAAATCGCACCGAGTTCCGCGTCACCAAGGGCGCCTTCTCGTCCAACAGCGGTCTCGGCCTGCGCTACCAATACGTCGCCGCGTTCAACGATTTCTTCAACGAACCCGCCAACGTCTGGGACCTGACGAAAGACCATCGCTTCATCAACTACTTCAACTCGGTGAACTCGCCCAATCCGTTCACCCAAGTCCCCGTCCCCGGCTGGCCCGGCCGCTACTACACGCCTGACAACGGCGACTCCGGCGAATCCAAGGTCTTCACGACCTCCGCCTTCAGCCAGAACAGCTATAAGGTGAACGACCAGCTCACCCTCGATGCCGGCGCCCGCGTCGACCTCCTCTCGATCAAATATCGCGACTTCGCCGGCTTCCTGCCCGGTGACAGCGTCACCGTCGGCCTGCCGAACTACAACCTGAGCGCCAGCTACAAGGTCTCCAAGGACCTCGGCACCTACGTCACCTACAACTACAGCCAGAATCCCGTCGGCGCAGTCGGCAACGGCGGCGGTTTCACCACCGGCGGCAACCGCAACTTCTCCAACGCCGCCCTCCGCGGCGAAGCCATCCTCACGGAAGCCGGAGCCAAGTATTCCTTCGGCGGCGGCAAGGGCTTCATCGGTGGCGCGATCTTCCAACAAAACCGCGAGCAGCTTCAACAAGACCGCTCGACCCGGAAGTTCGTGACCAAAGGCTTCGAGGTCGAATTGAACTACCAGCCCACCAAGAACCTCTACACGACTCTCGGATACTCTTACCTGGATTCGATCGTCAACGGTGCCGAGTTCGACGTCGGCAACACCTCGCTCACTTCGCCGCTTAGCCGCTACTTCATTCTGCCTGCCGGCAAAGATTATCGCCGCCAAGGCGTGCCGCGTAATCTCTTCAACGCGAACACGACCTACAAGTTCACCAACGGCTTCGGTCTCACCGCCGGCGTCGTCGCGACGAGCGATATTTTGAACAACGTCGTCGGCACCCTCGTGATTCCCGCGCAATACACGCTCGACGTCACCGGCTTCTACTCGACGAAGGAATACGAGGTCCGTCTCGCGATCCTCAACGCCACCGACCAGAAGAACTGGAGCGCGCCGAACGCCGTCTACGGCAACGAGTCCATCGTCGCCGATCTTCCGATCCGCGCCGAGCTGACCCTCAAGTATAAGTTCTAAACGGCCCCCGCCGTGCTTCGAAGGCCGCCCTAATTAGGGCGGCCTTTTTTTGCGTAGGCGCAGAGCGCCCTGACCCGCGCCGCGTCCCCCGGCTGCAATAAACATCTCTCCTCTGGCCCACCCCCTGCTTTTCCGCCCGCATGTCCGAACCCCTGCCCACCTCCAACGCGAGCGCCACCCCGTCCACACCTCTCGTCTACGGCCTCGAGGACCGGGTGCCTTTAGTGCCCGCCGTCCTTGTCAGTTTCCAGCAGGTCTCCGCCATGGTCGTCGGCACGATCACACCGGCGCTTATTCTGGCCGGGGTCCTCAAGTTCTCCCCCGCCGACACCGCCTATTTTGTAAGCATCGCGCTCCTCGCGTCTGCCGTCGGCACCTTCATTCAGACCCGCCGCTTCGGCCTTGTCGGCTCGGGCCTGCTCAGTGTCACGGGCACCAGCTTCGCCTTCCTCGGCCCGCTCATTCAAGCCGGCCAGATGGGCGGACTCGCTCTCATGTTCGGCATGTCGCTCGCGGCCGCGCCGGTGCAATTCATCTTCGCCCCGTTTCTCCCCAAACTCCAACGCGTCTTCGCGCCCATTGTTTCCGGCGTCGTCGTGCTCCTCATCGGTCTCTCGCTCATCCCCACCGCCATGTATGGCATCGCCGCCCCGGTGGCTCCCGGTGCGCCGGCTTGGGGCGGTCTTTTCGTGGCCGCGACCGTCCTCTTCGTCGTGCTCGCGGCCCAAGCTACGGGCCGCACCTGGACCCGCCTTGGCAGCGTGCTGATGGGCCTTGTCGCAGGCTACATCGTCTGCGGCCTCGCCGGCTGGCTCAAGGCGCCCGCGCCAAGCGACGGCACGTGGCTCGTTCTCCCGCGTCTGCTCCCGCACGACCTCGCGTTCAGTTGGGCGCTCCTGCTTCCGTTCGCTTTCATTTACCTCGTTTCGGTCCTCGAGTCCCTCGGTGATATGACCGCCACCGCCCAACTCTCCGGCCTCGATACGTCCACCCCCGAGCATTGGCGGCGCCTCCGCGGCGGCATTTTCGCCGACGGCCTCGCAAGCATCTTCGCCGGGCTCACCGGGGGTTTCCCCAGCACAACCTTCGCCCAAAACAACGGCGTTATCCAAGTCACCGGCGTCGCCAGCCGCCACCTCGGCACGTTCATGGCCATCATGCTCGCCGCCCTCGGACTGTTTCCCATCGTCGGTCGTTGGGTCACCGCCATGCCCGGGGCAATCCTCGGCGCCCTCGCCCTGATGCTCTTCGGACTCGTCGCCGTCTCCGGCCTCCGCCTCCTCGAACGCGCCGGTCTCACCGCGCGCAACGGCCTGATCATCGCGCTCTCCCTCGCCGTGGGTCTAGGCGCGCCCACCCAGGCCGAGTGGCTCAAGACGCTCCCGGGCATCATCCACACGCTGCTCGAATCCGGCATCGCCGCCGGCGGCATCACTGCGCTGGTTTTGAATCTCGTCCTCCGCGAGCCCGGCAAGTAACTCGGCCTCGCGCGGCAGCCGATCGCCTCGCCACCCCAGATAATTCCTTGTCGCGCCCGCGCCGCTTCACCGACACTTCGGCCTCCGGATGAAGTCCTTCCTGTCGCTGCCCACCCTTCTCGCCGCCGCCCTCTTCAGCATCGTTGTCACGATTCCGTTTCTGCCCTTCGCTGCACCGGTCAAGGCCCAGTTCCGCTTCGAAATCACCGCCACAAGTGCCACCGCCGGCCTGCCCCAGTTTTTCTTCGATGTCGGTCGCGGCATCAACGAAGCCGACTCCGCCCGAGAAAGCCTCGTCGGCGGGCCGGCTCCGCAGGTCCTGAGCTTTCCCCTGCCAGCCGGCGACTATCGCGGGTTCCGCTTCGATCCGCTCGACCGCGCCGGCAAGATCACCCTCACGCAGGCCGTCATTCGCAGTGCCGACGGCCGCGTGGTGCGCCGCTTCGCCCCGGACGATTTCGTCCCGGAAAACCAAATCGCGAAGCGCTCCGTCCAGGGCGAAAACCTCGAGCTCGTGACCGAGCCGGCTGCTATCGATCCCATCCTCGGGCTGAAAGTCGCGGCTCCTTTCACGCTTCAGTCCAGCCTCGCTGAAAATCTCCGCTCCCTCGTTCTGCGCGCGTTGCCCACCTTGGCCGTCTTGCTGGGTCTCGTTTGGTTGTGCCGTCGTTCAATCGACCGCTGCCGACGCGGGTGGACTTGGCTCGCCGCCCGCCCGGCCCGCGCCGTCGCGATCGGCGCGGTCATCGCCGTCATCGCCAGCAGCTACCCGGTTATCTTTCTCGGCAAAAGCATCATCGCCCCGAACAACGGCACCATATTGCTTTACGAAGACTTCCCCACGCTACCCGGTTATCGCGACCGCACGGTGGGAAATCCGGCCGGCGCCGACATCGGTGCGATCATGTGGTCGCATCTTCCGCTCTCGATGCTGCAGCACGACGCCCTGCTCCGCGACGGCGAACTCCCTCTCTGGAACCGCTACAATTCCACCGGCTCCACCCTGCTCGGCCAAGGCCAGTCCATGTTCGGCGACCCGCTGCATTTCTTCGTGATCGCAGCCGACGGCGCGACGTGGGCCTGGGAAATCAAATACCTCGTCGCCAAATGGCTGCTCGCCTGCGGCCTCGGCCTCTGCGTCCTGCACCTCACCCGTCACCTCCCCACCGCGTTGCTGGTGACCTTCGCCGCCAACTTCATCGGCTTCTTTCCTTTCCGGCTGAATCACCCGGCCTTCTTCAGCTTCTGCTACGCTCCTTGGGTGCTCTATTGCTGGTTGCGCATCGCCACGGCGCCCCACTGGCCCGGAGCCGCCCGTTGGTGCGCCGCTCTGATTCTGGCCAACGGGACCTTGATGAACAGCGGCACGGTTAAGGAGGCCTACATGCTCCTGCTCACGCTCAACTTCGCCGGTCCCTGCGCCTTGCTCTTCGCCCCGCTTGCCGTCCGCGAACGTCTCGCCCGGCTTGGCCTCGCCGCCGGCGCCGGTGCCATCTTCGTCTGTCTCTCCGCCCCGGTTTGGATCACTTTCCTGGATTCGCTGAAGAACTCCTACACCGGTTACAACGCCGTCACCGCCTTCCAGGTTCAACCCAGTCTCGCGCTTGGTTTCTTCGACGAAATCCTCCTGCGTCCCTTTTGGGTCAACGAGACGGTCTACAATCCGTCGGCCAATTTTCTCTTCCTCACCGGGGTGCTCGCCTTTCTGGTCTACCTCCGGGTCGCGACCTCGAACCGGATCGTCCTCGGTTTGGCTCTCGCCGCCCTGCTGCCGCTTTCGTTTGTGTTCGGCCTGGTTCCCCCGCTCTGGATCGTGCAACTCCCTTTCCTCGGCAACGTCGCGCACATCGACAATTCGTTTGGAGTCGGCCTGATCTTGATTCTCATCGTCCTCGCGGGCGTCGGCTTTTCCACCGCCGTCGCCCGCTTGGGTCGGCCCGAGGGCCGCGGCGATCTGGGCGTCGCTCTGTTGCTTTTGTTTGGCTTGGTTTTTCCCTACGTTGCCTTCCGCCAGACCATCCAGCGCAGCACGTATTCCTATCTGCACTGGCCTGAAACGTTGCCCTACAGCCCGTTCGTCTGGGGCAGTCTCGTCGTCCTGCTGATCGCCGCCATCGGCTTCATGCTCACCTCGCGCCGTATCCTCACGCGCGGACCATCCTCACCCGCTCTAATCTTCATCGTCACCTGCGTCGTCGTCCTCCTTTGGCGCCACGGCTGGCACGCCGGCGTCGGCTTTGAGGGCCGGGTCGTCACCCCGATGGTCCGCGCGGACTTTCACGCGAAATCCTCCGCCATCACCGCCGTCCGCGCCGACCAAAAACAGGAGCCGTCCCGCGCCGTCGGCTTTCAAGGCAACCTGTTTCCCGGGTGGAACGACGTCTACCGTCTCGAGGGCCTCAATGGCCCCGACGCCCTCATCAATCCGTTTTACCGTGAGCTGATCGAGGCGTGCGGCTTCGTTCGCATCTGGGATTGGCGGATCTACCAGGAATTCTCCAAATTCGCGCCGCTGCGCCGCTTCTACGACTTCCTCAACGTCCGGCACTACCTCGACTACCGCAGCAACCAGAGCCTGCTCGGCGCCCAACTCTCGCCGGTCCACTACGGCGACCTCGACGTTTACCGCAGCGAAACCGTTTGGCCCCGCGCGTTCTTCACCGACCGCCTCGTCCCCTACGCGACGGCGAAAGACTTAGCCCAACTCATCTCCGGCGGCGACGCCCGCCCGTTCGCCGCGATGTTGGCCGACGACCCCGCTTTCCGCCGCGAACTCTCGCCCTCGCTCGGCGACCGCACGATCAGCCCCGCCCGCAACTACCGGCTCACCACCAACACGACGGCCTTCGATATCGACGCCGCCGGCCCCGGTGTCGTGGTGCTCACCGAGGCATGGTTGCCCCACGACTTTCGGGTCACCCTCAACGGCGAGCGCGTCAACTACCTGCGCGTTAACCATGCCTTTAAGGGCGTCGCGATCCCCCGCTCGGGGCGCCATCGGCTCGAGTTCACCTATCGCCCCCAGCGTTTCACCCTCGCTCTTTCGCTGTCCGCCCTCGGTTTGAGCCTCCTAGGCGCCTCAGCCTGGCTGGTGCGCCGCGCCGAAAAAAGAAATGGCCAAGCGCCGTCGGCGCCCGCCACCGTCTCAGCGTGACTGCCGCTCCCAAGCCTCCGCTCAAGCTCTCCGTTGTCGTTCCCATCTATAACGAAGCGGCCACTCTGCGCACCGCCCTCGACGCCATTGTGGCCAAATCGGTCGCGGGCTGGGACCTCGAATTGATCTTGGTCGAAAGCAATTCCACCGACGGCTCGCGCGCCATCGCCGAGTCCTACCGGTCAAATCCCCGCGTAACCCTCATTCTCGAGGAAAAACCCCGAGGCAAGGGCCACGCCGTCCGGGCCGGTTTCGCCCGCGCCACCGGCGATGTGCTGCTCATCCAGGACTCCGACCTCGAATACTCCCTCGACGACTACGAGAAACTGCTCGCCCCTCTCGCCTCCGGCGAACGCACCTTCGTCCTCGGCTCCCGCCACGGCCCCGGAGACGGCTTCGCGATGCGCAAATTCGACGACCAGCCCGTCCAAGCCTTCATTCTCAATTCCGCCCACTGGGGCTTCACCCTGCTCATTAACGCGTCACTTGGCATCTGGCTGAAGGACCCGTTCACGATGTATAAAGTGTTCCGCCGCGACGCGCTGAAGGGAATCACGCTCACGTGCAACCGCTTCGACCTCGACTGGGAACTCTTGATGAAGCTCATCCGCGCCGGCCACCGCCCGATCGAAATTCCGATCACCTACAACTCCCGCTCGTTTAAGGAGGGCAAAAAAGTCCGCATGATCCGCGACCCCCTCACGTGGCTCGTCGCCTGGGCCAAGTCCCGCTTCGGTCCGCTCTGATTTTTCGAGATTCCCATGTCCAAATCCCTTCTCGTCACCGGTTCCTCAGGCCTCATCGGCTCCGAGGTCTGCGTCTATTTCGCCCGCGAACTCGGCTACACCGTCCACGGCGTCGACAACAACCAGCGCGCCGTCTTTTTCGGCCCGTCCGGCGACACGCGCTGGAACCAAAATCGCCTCGCCGCCGACCTGCCCGGCTTCGTTCACCACGAGCTCGATATCCGCGACCGCGCCGGCGTCCTTGCGCTCGTCAAGACCGTCAAACCGTCCGTCATCGTCCACACCGCCGCGCAACCTTCTCACGACCGCGCCGCGGCCATCCCTTTCGACGACTTCGACACCAACGCCGTCGGCACGCTCAACTTCCTCGAAGCCGCCCGTCAGGCCGCGCCCGAGTCCCCGTTCGTCCACATGTCGACGAACAAGGTTTACGGCGACGCCCCCAACCGCATCGCCCTTACCGAACTCTCCACCCGCTGGGACTACGCCGATCCCGCCTACGAACACGGCATCGCGGAAACGTTTACCATCGACCAGTCGAAACACTCCCTCTTCGGCGCCAGCAAAGTCGCCGCCGATGTGATGGTCCAGGAATACGGCCGCTATTTCAATTTGCCTACCTGCGCCCTGCGCGGCGGTTGTCTCACCGGCCCCAACCACACCGGCGTCGAGCTCCACGGTTTCCTTTCCTATCTCGTAAAGTGTAACCTCGAGGGCCGCGAATACCGCGTCTTCGGCTACAAGGGCAAACAGGTCCGCGATAACATCCACTCCCTCGACGTCGCCCGCTTCATGGCCGCCTTCGTCGCCGCCCCCCGCGCCGGCGAGGTTTACAATCTCGGCGGCGGCAAGGCCAACAGCACCTCCATTCTCGAAGCGTTTAAGATCGCGGAAAAATTCACCGGCAAAGCCCAAGTCCACACCTACGTGAACGAAAACCGCGCCGGCGATCACATCTGCTACTACAGCGATCTCCGCAAAATGCGCGCCCACTATCCTTCGTGGGACATCACCCAATCCCTCGAAGAAACGATTCGGCAAATCGTCGAGTCCTGGAAAAAGCGAAACCCCGCCTGACCGCGCGGGTCCGAGGTGGCATGGGCGTCCCGCCCATGTGCCTAAACCGCCCCTTCCCCCCAACTCCATGAGCTCCTCTTTCCCCCGCTCCCTTTTTCTCCTTTTCTCCGGACTCTTCCTCCTCGCCGCGCCCACCGCTCGCGCCCTCTCCGTCATTCCGCCCACCTTCGCGGAGCTGGTCGCAGAATCCGAATCCATCGTGCGCGGCGAAGTCACCGCCCTCCGCTCCGCTTACGACGACGCTTCCCCCGGCCGTCCGATCCGCACCTACGTCACCTTTAAAGTCGTCCGCACGCTCAAGGGCGTCACCCCTGCAGCCGACACGCTTACGCTCGTCTTCCTCGGCGGCACCGTCGGCGCCGACACCCTCTCCATTCCCGGGATGCCGACGTTTTCACTCGGCGACCGCGAAATCGTCTTCGTCGCCCGCAACGGGAAAACCTACTGCCCGCTCATCGCTGCGGGCCACGGCCGCTACCGCATTCTTCGCGATGCTGTCACCCAGCGCGACTACGTTGCCCGCGAAAACCGCACCCCGCTCGAAGACCCTGAGGAAGTCGTCCTTCCGCTCACCGGCTCCGATGTCGTCGCCCGCCTAAAGTCTCCCGCCCGCGCCCTTTCGCCCGAGGACTTCGAGACCCGTATCTCCCGCGCCGTCACCGGCCCCGCCGTCCCGGCCGTTCCCTGAGCCTGCCGTCATCGTGTCCCGCGCTGGTCTTGACGCCTTTTTGCTGGGTCTCGTCCTTACGATTCTCGGCGCACCGACGGGCCATGCCTTCAATCTGGCCGGGAATTCCTGGCCGTCGGGCACCATCCCGCTGCGCCTTCAACTCGACGCCACCCGCCCCGCGAGTCCTGGATTCCCCCTCATCGATACCTCGACTTCATGGAACGCCGTCGCCACCGCCGCGCTCAACGATTGGAACCCCCACCTAACGCGCGTCCAATTCACCTCGAACGCGAGCACTCTCACCGCCGCCGCTTTCGGCAACCGCGTCAATAACGTCCTTTTTTCCACCGACGTTTACGGCGACCCATTCGACGGCCGCACGCTCGCGATCACGCTTTCGTCCACGGCATTTCGGAAAACCGAGTCCGACGTGCTCGTGAACACCGCCAGCAGCTGGAATTCCTACCGCGGGACCAGCCGCGCCGCCACCGATCTACGCCGTGTCCTCATCCACGAGTTCGGCCACGTCCTCGGCCTCAACCATCCGGACGAGGCTGTCCCCGCCCAAGCCGTCGCTGCGATCATGAACAGCACCATCGGCAACCTCGATACCCTAGCCGCCGACGACCGCGCCGGCGCCGCCGCCCTCTATGGCACCGCGATCGCGCGCCCGGTCATCACCACCCAGCCCACCTCAGCGACTGTCAACGTCACCGGCACCGCCCGCCTTTCCGTTACCGTCAACGACTCCGCCACGGTGCTAGGCTCCACTCTCTACGACTACACCTGGTATTTTGCTCCCATCGGTGCCGCCGATTTCGAACCGCTCTTTACCATCAACAACTCCACGCGCCTCGATTTCAACCTCGCCCAACTCGGCGACGCCGGCCGCTATTTCTTCTCCGCCTCCACGCCCGACGAAACGGTGAACAGCAACACCGTCACCCTCACGGTCAATCCCGTCGCCGTCTCGCCCTCGACCCAGCTCGTCAACGTCGCGACCCGCGGCGTCGCCGGCACCGGCGCCAACGCCATGATCGTGGGCTTCTCCATCTCCGGCTCGAAACCCAAACAGGTCCTCCTCCGCGCCGTCGGTCCCGGCCTGGCCGCCTTTAACGTCCCCGGCCGTCTCGCCGACCCGATCCTCACGCTCAAATCCGCCGCAGGTGCCGACCTCGCCGCCAACGACAACTGGGAACAGCAAACCTCCGCCTCCGCCGCCAACATCGCCGCCATCACCGCCCGCGTCGGTGCCTTCGCCCTCTCCCCGGGCTCCCGCGATGCCGTCATTCTCACCACCCTCGCTCCCGGCAATTACACCGCCCTCGTCAGCAGCCCGAACAACTCCAGCGGTGTCATCATCCTCGAAGCCTACGACACCGACAGCCCCCTCGATCCCGCCCTCAAACTCGCCAACCTTGCCAGCCGCGGCTTTGTCGGCACCGGGGCCGATGTCATCATCGCCGGCTTCCTCGTCAGCGGCCCCGGTCCCAAGACGTTTCTTATCCGCGCCATCGGCCCCACGCTCCTCGACGCCCCGTTCAATCTCCCCGGCGCCCTGCGCGATCCTTATTTGAAAATCTTTCGCGGCGACACCCTCCTCCGCGAGCTCGACGATTGGGACTCTCCCGCCTCGGCCCAAGCTTCCCTCCGCGCGGCCGCCAACCGCGTCGGCGCCTTCTCCCTTCGCGAACTGCGCGACGATTCCGGCCTCGACGCCGTCATGCTCATCACGCTCCCTCCCGGCAACTACACCGCCCAAATGAGCGGCCTCGACGACGGCACCGGCATCGGCCTCGTTGAAGTTTACGAAATGCCGGACTAACGGGCCGCCGCCGGCCCCGACCCCTCCCTCTGAGGATCGGGCTCTCGACTCTTAGCTCTCAACTCTCAGCTTCTCCTGATTCCTTCGACCTCATGTCCGACTTCAAGCACTACTTCGGCGTCCCGCCCTCCGATCAAAACGCCCTCGATGTATTCGCCGGCGAATGGTCCTCGTCTCCCCCCGCCAACCGCCCCGAGCTCAAGGCCGGGGCCACCCCGCTCTTCGACGACCCGCGCATCCAGTGGACCCATGATCGGTTCAACGAGATGGGCCTCGCCGGCGGTTTCACCGGCCGAGACGTCCTCGAGCTCGGCCCGCTCGAAGGTGCCCACACCTACCTCATCGACAAACTCGGCGCCGCCAGCGTCACCGCCGTCGAAGCCAACACCCGCGCCTACCTGAAGTGCCTCATCGCCAAGGAGACTTTTGGCATGAGCAGCAAGACCCGCTTTCTCCTTGGCGATGTGCTCTCCTACCTGCACGCCACCGACCGCGTCTTCGATATCACCGTCGCCTGCGGCATTCTTTACCACCTCACCAATCCCGTCGAGCTGCTCGAACTCCTCGCCCGCCGCAGCCGCGCGATTTATCTGTGGACCGTTTTTTACGACCCGGAATTCGTCGCCAAGAATCCCGTGCCCGGCGCGAAATTTTCCGAAGCCCTGCCGATGGAACATGCCGGCTACAAACACACCGTGCATCGCTTCAACTACGGCCCCTCGCTCGACTGGAAGGGCTTCTGCGGCGGCGGAGAAGTTTACAGCTATTGGATGGAAAAGTCCGAGATCGTCGGCGCGCTGGAAAAATTCGGCTTCACCGATTTCCGCATCGAGCAGCACCCCAACATCCACGGCAGCGCCCTCATGCTCGCCGCCCGGAAACCGTAACTGAAGCGGGGCCGCCCGCGCACCATCGGGCACCGCGGCCCGCTCACTTCACCTGGATAATCTCCGCCCGCTTGATCCGCGTGGACCCCACGCCGAGGGTCTCGGCGAACTCCAGCGTGCGGATCTCTTCAGAGATATTTTCAAATCCGCCCCGCTTGCGCGCCGCATCGATCTTGGCCCGCATCAACGAGTCGAGCAGCACCGGATCCGTGCTCAGCCACAGCAGCGGCTCCGACTTGCTGTAGAGTGAATTGAAAAACGGCCCGCCGATGAACTGGTAATGTTCGAGGCTGGTGATCGTAAACGCCCACGTCTGCCGCAACTCGGGAATCGCGCTCATCTCGGCCACCGCCGCCGGTGCATTCGCCGGCGAGCGAAAGAAGCGCGCCGTGTTCGAGGCGTTCCACAGCGTCGCATTCACCAACGCCCCGTTGATGCCGAGGATCGGATGATCCGTGTAAACCGGCAGGTTGATCCAAAAATCCGCGTCAAAAAACAACGGCGTCGCCAAAAAGCTCTTCCGGTCTTCGTCCTTCGAGGAATCGTTCGCGAAGTCCTTCGTCTGCGCAGCGGCAAAGATCGGATCAAACCGCTGCGGCAACGGACTGTCGTAAAACCACTCCGGGTCATAATAACGCCCCGATTCCAGCACGTAGATTTTGTTGCCCTTGAACGGCGTCTCACCGGTGACCAACGAGGGCAGATAGCCGGTCATGCGCAGCCGCAGTTGGTTCAAGCCCACCAGAAACACGTCGCTGTTCTCAAACCCGCGCTTCACCAGCGAGCGGATCACCGCGCGCACCAGCGGCAACGGCGTCGCCATCCCGGCCCCGGAATCGGTGTAGATTTTCAGCCCGACTTTTTTCTTTTCGCCCGGGACCAGCTTGCGGCCGCTCGACTGCTCAAAGGCCGAGATCAACGCCTCCACTTTCGCTTCGTAGGCGTAGTCGTCGAAGCTGGTCAATCGCGCCTCCCAGACCGGCGCCATCGGCGCCGCCGGCACCGCCGGAGCCTTGGCCAACGCGCCCGGCGGATTCGCTGCGGCTGCCGGCGGCGTCGTGGCGGCCTGCGCGCGCAAAGCGACCGGCAACAAGCTGGCGAGTCCCAAAACAAGGAGCGAAAGACGATGCATGTGTGATGATAGGTCGCCCATGGCCGGGCAAAGTTTCCTCGAAAGAGTGCGAAACTTGACAGCCCCCTTTCACGGTTGAAAGTGCATTCTTCTGCGTTCGTCGCGCCCTTTGGTAGAGGGGTATCACTCGCTCCTCTTTCATCTAAAGCTCCATGCCCGCCATCAAACCCAGCTGCGTCCGCGACTTGAAGTTGCGCGTCAATCTCGCCGATGTCGTTTCCCGCGTCGTCACGCTGCGGAAGGCCGGCGGGGCCCGGCTCAAGGGTCTTTGCCCGTTCCACAACGAAAAAACTCCGTCCTTCAACGTCGATACCGACAAAGGATTTTTCAAGTGCTTCGGCTGCGGCAAAGCCGGCGACGCCATCACCTTCGTCCGCGAAACCGAGCAGCTCAGTTTCACCGAGGCCATCGAGGCCCTCGGCCAGCGTTTCAACATCCCGATCGAATACGAGGAGGGCTCCGGCGGTCCTTCCCGCGAGGAACGCTCCCTCCGCCAGGAAATCTACGACCTCCACGAACAGGCCGCCGAGCACTTTCACCAGGCCTTCAAGGCCCATGACGCCACCGGAGAGTTTTTCCGCAAACTCTGGTCCGAGCAACGCAAGTTCCCCCTCGAGCTCGCCGACGAATTCAAAATCGGCGCGGCCGACGCCACCGGCAGCGGCCTCGGCGCGTATCTGCTGCGCAAGAAATTCTCCGAAGACGCCCTGCGCCAATGCGGCCTGTTCTTTATCTCCGACGGCGCCCTCCTCACCACGCCCGCCCTTCGCCCGCGCTTCCGCGGCCGGCTCATGATTCCCATCCGCGACCACCAGGGCCGCGTCGTCGCCTTTACCGCCCGCCAGACGGAGCTCACCCCCGCCGACGACCCCGCCCGCGAGGCCAAATACGTCAACTCCCCCGAGACGCCGATTTTTATCAAAAGCAACCTGCTCTTCAACCTCGACCGCGCCCGCTCGCACGTCGCCGAGGGCAAGCCGTTCGTCATCGTCGAGGGCCAGCTCGACGCCCTTCGGTGCTGGTCCGTCGGCCTGAAAACCGCCATCGCGCCCCAAGGCACCTCCATCACCGAAGGCCAGCTCGTGTTGCTCCGGCGTTACCACACGCAGGTCGAGTGTTTCTTCGACAGCGACAGCGCCGGCCAAAAAGCCGCGCTGCGCTTTCTGCCGATGGCGCTCAAGGCCGGCCTCGAAGTGCGTTTCCTCACGCTCGCCGGCGCCTCAAAACTCGACCCCGATCTGCTCTTTCTTGAGCGCGGTCTGCCCGCCTACGACGAAGTTCGCCGTGGCGCCCAAAGCGCCATGGCCTTCGCCTGCCGCGCCACCCTGCCCGACCCTGCCGCCGCGACCTCGGAGCAAAAAACCCGCGCCGCCCAAACTCTCTACGAGCTCATCTCCGCCGCCGAAAGCCAGGTCGCCCGTTCCCAGTTTTTGTCCGAGATCGCGATCCATCTCCGCCTGCCCTTGCCCGCCCTCGCCGCCGATTTTCAGACCGCCCTCAGCCGCCAAAGCCGTCAAGCCGCCGCCCGTCCCGCCCCGCCCCCAGCCGCACCTTCAGGCGTCCTCATGACCGACACGGCGGAACATCACTTGCTCATGCTCTGCCTCAATCATGAGCAACTCGGCCGCCCGCTTTCCGCCGCCATTCCCCATGCTTGGATCGACCTCGGTCACCTCGCCGGCGTGCTCCTCAACCGCATCCTCGCCGAGTTCGAGCAGAACAGCTGGCCCGGCCGCGAGCACCTCGACGCCCTTCTTGAGACCCCGGAGGAACGCACCTTGGTCGCCACCCTCATCTTCAACGCCCTCGAACTGGACGATCCCGCCAAGGTCGCTGCCAGTGGCATTCAACAACTTCGGGCTCGCGCCCTTGAGCCCCGGCTCCGCCAAATAGAACTTGCTTTGGCCAACCCCCAACCGGACAGTGAATTTGACCCAATTTCACTCTTAAAAGAACGCATGGAATTAGTCCGTCAGCTCCGCCAACCCATTACCCTCAACCTCGCCGGTTGAGGGCGTTTTTGCGTTTTTTGCCCGCCCGAATCATCTTTTCCTATGCCGCGTAAAGCCAAGTCCGCCGTTCCCGCCCACTCCGAAGCCGTCGAGGCCGTTCTCGAAAGCCAGCCCGCCGCCGTCACCGCCGACGGAGTCGAGGGCGCACCCGCCGTGCCCGGAAGCATCAACGAGAAAATCCGCCAGCTCATCCGCCACTCCAAGGAGCAGGGCTATCTGACGTTCGACGACATCAACGAGGCCCTGCCCGAGTCCGTCGAAAACCAAGAGGAGATCGATAACGTCCTCTCGATTCTGCAGAACCTCGAAATCGAGATTCTCGAGCCCGACCAAGTCGAGGATTTCAAGGCCCGCCAGGAAGAAGCCGAAGAGGAAGAATCCCGCACGTCGCAAAACGACATTTTGGACGACCCCGTCCGCATGTATCTGAAGCAGATGGGCCAGGTCCCGCTGCTCACCCGCGAGCAGGAAGTAGAGATTTCCAAACGCATCGAAAACGCCGAAGCCAAGGCGATGGACGCGCTCTTCGAAGCGTCCGCCATCGGCTCCTACATCGGCGGCCTCGGCGCCAAGCTCATCACCCGGGAGGAGCGCTTCGACCGCATCGTGATCGACAAGCGCATCGAGTCCCGCGACGCCTATTTCAAGAACCTCGAAAAACTCGTCGAGCTCACCCAGAAATCGGAAGCCGGCACGGCTGAGGCCTGGGAGGAATACGTGAAGGCCCGCACCGAGGCGGACCGCAAACGCGTCCACGCGAAGTTCAAGAAACGGGAAAACATTCTCCGCGCCACCTTCGGGAAATATTTCTTCAAACTCAAAGTCTACGAAGAATATCTCGAAGCCCTTCAGCCCGTGCTCGAAGAGATCGCGTCCCTCCATCAACAGCTCGACCGCGCCAAACACCCGAAGTCCAAAAAAGACGCGGCCATCGACACCAAGGTCGTCCACGCCCGCCTGAAGCAGATCGAGGTCGCCCAACGCATCGCCCCCGCCGACCTCCTGCGCGTTGTCGCCCAGACCAAGGTCCACGTCGCCGAAGCCCATCAGGCGAAAACCGAAATGGTCGAGGCCAACCTGCGCCTCGTCATTTCCATCGCCAAGAAATACACCAACCGCGGCCTCTCCTTCCTCGACCTCATTCAAGAGGGCAACATGGGCCTCATGAAGGCCGTCGAGAAATTCGAATACCGCCGCGGCTACAAATTCTCCACCTACGCCACCTGGTGGATCCGGCAGGCCATCACCCGTTCCATCGCCGATCAGGCCCGCACCATCCGCATCCCGGTCCACATGATCGAGACCTTGAACAAGGTCATGCAGGTGCAGAAACAACTGCTCCAGGAATTCGGCCACGAGCCCACCCCCGAAGAAGTTGCCGACGAGATGAACCTGCCCGTCGAGCGCGTGCAGCAGATCATGAAGATGGCGCAACAGCCCATCTCCCTCCAGTCGCCCGTCGGCGACGGCGACGACACCTCCTTCGGTGATTTTATCGAGGACAAGTCCGCCGAGAATCCCTACGACATGACGGCCTACTCGCTCCTCCGCGAAAAGATCGTCGACGTCCTCGATTCCCTGACCGAGCGCGAACGCCGCGTGCTTTCCCTCCGCTTCGGCCTCGTCGACGGCTACAGCCGCACCCTCGAGGAAGTCGGCAAACAGTTCAAAGTCACCCGCGAGCGCATCCGCCAGATCGAGGCGAAAGCGCTCCGGAAAATGCGCCACCCGACGCGCATCCGCCAACTCCACGGCTTCTTCGACGCCGAGCAGATCGACAACGCGCAGAACCTGCTCAAGGTCGCCGCCACCGCCAGACTTCCCGGTCTGCCCGGCGGCCCCGCGATGCCCGGCTTCTCGCCGACGATTCCCGGTCCGAAGTCCGACACCCGCTGACCTCCATCCGGTCTGCCAGCCGCCAAACCCGGCTCGCTCCGATGCCAAACACCGCCCGCGCGCTTCCGCTGCTGGCGGTGTTTTTTTTGCTCACCGGCTGCCAGAGCACGAACGTCGCTCCCGCCGAATCTCCCGCCACGCCCCGGGCCATCACGGCCAGCGCCAACCTGATCGTCGGCCGCGTGCTCGCGATCGATGCCACGCTCGGTTTTGCGATCATCGAAGTCGCCGCCTCCGCCCCGCGGGCCGCCCTCCTGCCCGACGCCCTGTTGACGACCCGCACCGATGACCTCCGTCCCACCGCCCAACTGCGGTCCCGCGGTTATGCGAGCGGCCGCACGCTTGGCACATTCATCATCAACGGCCAACCCAACCTCCGCGACGAAGTCATCTTCCGCGTCCCATGATCGGAAGTGGCACCGGCGTCCGGCCCGTGTCCTTGCCCCTTCCCCTTATTGCCTCGCTCGCACCGCTCTCATTCAGCCTGCCGTCAAATCCCGCTTTCCCCCTTTACAGACCCTACCGTCGGCCTACGTTGCAACCACTATGACAGCTCCAAACGCCCTCCTCGCCATCGCCGGCATCGGCACGACTGAACTCATCGTCATTCTCGTGATCGTGTTGATCTTTTTCGGCGGCTCGAAGCTCCCGTCTCTCGCCAAGGGCTTGGGCCAATCCATCAAGGAGTTCAAGACCGCGTCGAAGGACGAGCCCGAGGCCGAAAAGCCCACCGCCGACGTCAAGAAGCCAGATCCAGCCAAGACCCACGGCGCGAACTGAACCCGCCTCGTCCCAAGATTTCGAGCGCGCCCTTTCCGGCGCGCTTTTTTTGTGTCCACCCGCCTAACCGATCACGGCCCCTACGCCGGTCATCGGCTCCCGCAACCAAGTCCTGAACTCACGGAGCTTGTCCAGCGGCCCGAGCGTCAGCAACTCGTCGCCCACCCGCACGCACTCGCTCGCCCCCGGATTCAAAATTCGTAGCCCGCGGCGGTTGAGACCCGCGATTTGCACGCCGTGTTTGAGCGAGGGCGCCAGCTCCGCCAGCGTCCACCCCGCCGCCCTGCTGTCAGCCGGCACGGTCAACACTTCCATCCTCACTTCGTCCATTAACGACTCCGCGGCCAGCTCGCCTGACACCGCCCCGAGCACCGCCTTTCCCGCCTGCACTTGTTCGGGCGTGCCCAACAACAGCACCTTGTCCCGCGGATAGAGCACCGCCGCCGGTGTCGGCAACGGGATCATGAACCCTTGCCGTTCGATCCCCACGACCGAGCAGCCCGTGCGCTTGCGCAATTCGAGATCCGCTATGCTCCGCCCTTTGCAATCCGCCAAATCCGGCAGCGTGCAGTCGATCATCTGCAAATCCCAATCGCCGTGCGGCTGCAGCCACGGCGCCGTCGTCACGGTCATCCGATTGCCACCCGGTTCGATCGCACTGTTCAACTCCACCTCCAGATGACTGTGCCAATAAATCAATCGCTGCCGCAGCACCAAGAGCGCTCCGACCGCCGCCAGCGCGCTTGCCAGCAACAACCACCGCGCCGTCCCCTCGGCCGGCAGGATCGCCACCAACCACAAAAACAACCCCGCTCCCGCAACCACCTTCAGCCCCGTCTCCACCACCGGCGCCAGCCGCGCCGCCTGCGGGTGCCCCTGCGTCGATACTTGGGCAAAGAGCAGCGCCAGCGCCGAACAATTCCGCCAGATCGCCACGAGCGGCGCGAGCAGCACCAGACTCATCCCTGTCCAAAAAACAATCTCCGGCCCGTGCGCCACGCCCCAATCGCGCCCCAGCCACCGTTCCACCACCGCAAAAATCTGCCCCGAAAAAACCAGCAGCCCGCTCACGGCCAACATCTCCACCCCGATTTGCACAAACCGCTTCCGGCTCAATTGCCACAACGGACTGCGTTTCTGCTCCCGCTTAAACCGCTCCAACCATTCCTGATAATAACGCTGCCACGCCCCCAACCACCGCGGCTGCCGCGCAAACCAAAAATCGGCGATCACCTCCGAGCGCCGCGTCAAGGTCGGCGCCGCCAGCGTCGTCAACAGCGAGACGCCGACCGCCAGCGGATAGAACCGGGGCGGCACGAGCGCGGCTCCCACGCCCAGTTGAGCGATCACGAAAGAAAATTCGCCCACCGGGCTCGCCGTCAGCCCCGTGCGCAACGCATCCTTCGGCGGCGTGCCGATCAACACGAGGCCCGTCGTGACCGCGATCGATCGCGCCATCAACACGAACCCCGCGATACCCACGATCACGCCCGCATTCGCCGCCAATTCACGCACGTCGATCTGCATCCCGATCGCCACGAAAAACACCGCGCTGAACACATCCTTCATGCCCGTAAACGTCCGCTCCACCTGATGCCGGTGCGGCGTCTCCGCCACGATCGTGCCGAGCAAAAACGCGCCCAGCGCCAGCGAATACCCCGCCCGGTGCGCCACCACCGCCAACCCGAACAGCAGCGCCGCCAGCCCCAGGGTCTGCAACTCCTCGTCGGCCGAGATGCTCATCTTCTTCAGCAGCCAGGGCACCAACAGCAGCCCGCCCAACCCCGCCAACACCACGAAGGCACCCAGCTTGCCCAACGTCGTCAGCACGCCCGTCGTTTCCGCTCCGGCCCCCGCTCCGCCCAGCTGCACCAGCGAGGTCAACAGCGTCAACATCACCACCGCCACGATGTCTTCCAACACCGAGACGCCCATCGCGAGTTGCCCCGCCCGTTCGTGGTTCGCCCCGGTCTCCTGCAAAACTTTGCTGATGATCGCCGACGACGACACCATTAACATGCCCGCCAAAAAGAATCCTTCCGTCGTCCCCCAGCCCATCGCCGCGCAGAGCCACCGCGTCAGATAAAACATCAGCAACGCCCCGATCGCCGTCGCCAGCAGCAGTTCGAAGCCCAACCGCCGCAGCTTGCGCAGACTCAAGCCCAGCCCGATGCCGAACATCAAAAAAACCAATCCCACCTGCCCGAGCGTCTCGATCCGGCCCACGTCGGCCACCAGCGAGAAAGGCTGCCGATACGGCCCGACCACCATCCCCGCCACCAAAAATCCCACCACCACCGAGAGCCCCAGCCGCTGACACCCCCAGCCCGCTAACCCGGCCACCAACAGGATCACCGCCAGGTCTTGGACAAACGTGAAGCCATCCATCGCGTTATCCTCGTCCTGCGTTCTACGGCTTCACTCCGCATCCATAGACCCACATCGGCCGCGTCGCCACCGTCACGTTCTCAAATCCCGCCCGGCGCAAAAACGCCTCGATCTCCGGCACCGACGAACACTTCGAAATATGCGACGGCCGCTCGCCCGGCGCGATTCGCCGGCTCGCTTCAAACATCGCCCAGCCCGCATCCGACGCGATGTCCGCATTGTCACAGTAAAAACGCCCGCCCGGTTTCAAGACCCGCATCGCCTCCAGGACATACGTGTAGCGGTCCCACTCCTCGAGGTGCATGAAAACGACCGTCGTGTAGACCACATCCACCGAAGCATCCGGAATCGGCGACAGATCGTAACCCGAGATTTCTTGCAGCCGCACATTGGGCAGCCCGATCAACCGCCGGCCCGCCAGCGTGATCATGTTGGGCGACACATCGCAGCCGATCCACTCCCGCACCAACGGCGCCAACACGCGCCCCACCCGCCCCACGCCGCAGCCGATCTCCAAAAACACATCGTCCGGCCGGATCCCCGTCGTCGCCCGCAAAATGTCCAACGTATCCTCCGCGTCCGCATGAAATTTTTCTTCGTCCGTGTAGCCCGACACAACCATGTAGGCGTCCTCTTTCGTCGTGGAGAGCGAAGTCCACACCGCCTTGTAATCCGCGCGCAATTTACTCATGCGCGCCCAGCCAACGCCCCGCATTCCTCCACGTCAAGGGAGCGCCGGGACCTGCGGGCCCGGCGAAACTCTGCCCCTCCAAAAATCCCCCTTCCCACCCGCCTCAATCCCCGCAAACCTTCCGCCCCATGCGCATTCTCATCACCGGCATCTGCGGGTTCGTCGGCGGCACGCTCGCCCGCGCCTTCGTCGCCTCCGGTGCCGGCCACGAGCTCTACGGTTTCGACAACTTCATCCGGCCCGGCAGCGAGACCAACCGCGCCGAACTCAAGAAACTCGGGATCAAGATCGTCCACGCCGATCTCCGCGTCGCGAGCGATCTCGAAACCCTGCCGGCCGTGGACTGGGTCATCGACGCCGCCGCCAACCCCAGCGTCCTCGCCGGCGTCGATGGCAAAACCAGCTCGCGCCAACTCGTCGAACACAACCTCAGCGGCACGATCAACCTGCTCGAATACTGCAAAACTCACCGCGCCGGTTTCGTGCTCCTCAGCACAAGCCGCGTCTACTCGATCCCTCCTCTTGCCGCCCTGCCCGTCGAGCCCCACGCCGACGCCTTTCGTCCGATCGCTCCGTCTCTTCCTCCCTCCGTCTCTCCTTCGCCACTTCCAATCGGCCTCAGCCCGGCCGGCATCTCCGAAGCGTTCTCCACTGCCGCCCCCGTCTCGCTCTACGGCGCCACCAAGCTCGCCAGCGAAGCGCTCGCCCTAGAATACGGTGAAACCTTTGGCCTCCCCGTCTTCGTGAACCGCTGCGGCGTGCTCGCCGGCGCCGGCCAATTCGGCCGCGCCGATCAAGGCATCTTCGCCTATTGGCTCAACGCCCACCTGCGCCGCCGTCCCCTCAACTACATCGGCTTCGGCGGCCTCGGTTACCAAGTGCGCGATTGCCTCCACCCGCGCGACCTCGTCTCTCTTCTCGAGAAACAGTTCGCCGCGCCCAAACTCCCCGCCGACGATCGCCTCGCCAATGTCTCCGGCGGCGCCACCTCCGCCATGTCTCTCCGCCAACTCACGGCTTGGTGCGATGCGAAGTTCGGCCCCCATCCCGTCGCCTCCGATTCGACCCCGCGCCCCTTCGATCTCCCGTGGGTCGTGCTCGACCCCGCGAAAGCCGCCCGCCTGTGGTCGTGGCAACCGCAGACCTCCACCACCGCCATTCTTGAGGAAATAGCCGCCCACGCCCACGCCCACCCTGAGTGGCTCGCCCTTTCCGCCCCACTCTGACCACCCATCAGCGCGAGGAGCGGAGCGACGCGGCGATCCAGCCGAATTCTCCCGCGCGAAGCGCCACCCAACTCCATCGCCTCTTCCCTTCCTGTGCCCGTCATTCCTCCAAAGCCTCTCACTCCGCTTACGCTCTTCAGCGTCGTCATCCCCGCGCGCGATGAGTCCGAGTCCCTCCCCTCCACCCTCGCCGCGATCTACGCGGCGTTCACGGCGGAAAGGATTCCCCACGAAATCGTCGTCGTCGACGATGGCTCCAAAGACCGCACTTGGGCCGTGCTCCAGGAACTGCGTGCGACCATTCCCACCCTCGCCCCCGTGCAAAACCTCGACGAACACGGTTTCGGCCGCGCCGTCGTCTACGGCCTCGATCACAGCCGCGGTGACGCCGTCGTCATCATGATGGCCGACGCTTCGGATGCACCCGCCGACGCCGTTCGCTACTGGCACCTTCTCGGCCAAGGTTTCGATTGCGCCTTTGGCAGTCGCTTCATCAAGGGCGGCTCGGTCCACGATTACCCGCGCATCAAGCTCATGGTTAACCGCCTCGCCAACTTCGTCGTGCGCGTCGGCTTCAACATTCCCCTCAACGACACCACCAACGCCTTCAAGGCTTACCGCCGCACCGTCATCGACGGCTGCCGCCCCTTCCTCGCCCCGCACTTTAATTTGACGGTCGAGATTCCCCTCAAGGCCATCGCCCGGGGCTACAGTTTCACGATCACCCCGATCAGCTGGCACAACCGCAAGTTCGGCGTTGCCAAGTTGAAGATCAAGGAGATGGGCAGCCGCTACTTTTTCATCTGCGCCTATGTCTGGCTGGAAAAATACTTCAGCCGGGGCGATTACCGCCGCCGCACTTGAACTTTTCGTCACGAAATCCTCACCGACCGTTGCAAATCGGCACTCGACAAGCTTCGTCCCCAGCGACTCGTCTTTACTTTTGATAACCATGAAAAACAACCGTCCCCCCTCTATCACCCGGGTCCAAACGCTCTTTCAGGCGTTCGCTCTCCTCCTCGCGCTCGCCCTCGCGCCCGCCGCCTTTGCGCAAGTCGTTTCCGCCGGCATGACCGGCTACGTTGGCGACAAGTCGGGTAAACCTGTGGCCGGCGCCACAGTAACCGCTACCCACGCGCCGACTGGCACCACCTACTCGGCGACGACTCGCGCCGACGGTCGGTTCAACTTCCGCAGTATTGTCGTCGGCGGTCCCTACAATGTCAGCGTCGCTTCGTCCGGCTTTAAGAGTGATGGCCGTTCCGAGATCAACACCGTCCTTGGCCAAGATGTCTCCGTCGACTTCACTTTAGAGGCCGGCTCCGAGGTCATTACGATGGAAGCCTTCAAAATCGCCGCCGGCACAAATGATCTCGACGGAGCCGCGACGGGCGCGGGCAACGTCTTCAGCAGTCAGCGCATCGGCGCAAAGCCCACCTCCGAGCGCTCCCTCGCTGATATGATCAGCGCCTCGCCCCTCGTCACCATTCGCTCCTTCGGCGGCGACCGCGAAGAGGCTCAAATCACTGCGGTCGGTCAAAACAACCGGTATAACTCCGTTCAAATCGACGGCGCCCGCATCAACGACCAGTTCGGCCTCAACGCCACCGGACTCGCCTCCTTCTTCAATCCACTCTCGCTCGACACGATCGAGCAGCTTTCCGTTCAAGTCTCGCCCTACGACGTCCGTCAGGCCGGCTTCACCGGTGCAAGCATCAACGCCGTCACCAAGAGCGGCACCAACGCTTACAAGGGTTCGGTTTATTACTACTTTCGCGGGAACGAACTCATGGGCCTGAAACTCCAAGGCCAAAACGTTCGCGAAAACGTCCTCACCGGCGCCAACATCGTTCCCAAGCTGGAGCGGCAAACCTATGGCATCACTTTCGGTGGCCCGATCCTTAAGAACCGCCTGTTCTTCTTCCTGAATTACGAGAAATTCGAAAGCACGAGCGCCGGCCGCGACCAACGTCTGGGCGGCGCGGATTACTCGGCGATCACCGCACGCTATGCGGCCTACAACACAGCCTCGGGCAAAAACATCGCGTGGGGCGCTCCGGTTACCTCCGCGACGACCAACGCCTCCGAAGACGAAAAGAAAATCGCCAAAATCGACTGGAACATCTCCTCCAAACACCGCGCTTCGGTTCGCTACTCTTCAACCGAGGGCGAAGTCCCGCAATTCGGCAACTACGCCAACGGCACCCTCAATAACTTCCTCACGCTATCCGGTGGTCCCGTTGGCGCACTCCAAGGCCATTTTTACTCCCAGCTTCGCAAAGAAGAGTCCTATGCCGCCCAGCTCTTCAGCCAATGGACGCCTGATTTCAAAACCGAGATCAAATACTCCACGACCGCGCAGGACCAATTCACACCCAGCGTAAGCACCGCCCCTCAAGTCGCCATCTACGGCGTCGCCGGCAGAGATCTGACCAACGGCAACACAATCACCAACGGCGTCGTGATCGCGGGCACCGAGCAGTTCCGCCATGGCAATCAGATCAACGTCGAATCCTCACAAATGAGCGCCACCGGCGATTATTTCTTCAGGAATTTCGTCTTCAGCGGCGGTTTCGAGCGCGAGGAAACCGATTTCTTCAACCTCTTCCGTCAGGGCTCCTACGGTCTTGTCGCCTTCCGCTCGGTTGCCGACTTCCTCAACGACGTTCCGACCCGCATCGAGCGTAACTATTACGATCCCAAACTCCGCCCTGTCGCCGATGTTTCCGATTTCGCCACCACCGGAATCTTCGGCCAGGTGAAGTGGGACATCAACCCGCGGCTCAACGTTCAATTTGGCGTCCGCTACGAGTTCGCTGAGAGCAAACTCCGGCCCGCGCTCAATCAGACCTTTCTTACCACCACCGGTTTTCGTAACGACGGCACGGTTGACGGTGCCAATCAGATTTCGCCCCGCCTGAGTTTCAACTGGGCCGTGGATGAGGCCCGCGAGACGCAGATTCGCGGCGGCCTCGGCCACTTCTCGGGCCGCGCCCCGTGGGTGCTTTTCTCAAATTCCTTTGGTGCCACCGGCGTCGGCAACTTCACCCGCACCACGGCGGATGCGGTCAACCCAATCCCGCTCTCTTTCACCAGCTATCTTCGGAACGACTTCGATCCCGCCAATCCGATCGGCAGCACGGCGGACAACAGCGGAGCGCGCCGTGAAGTCGCGTTGTCCGACGATGGCATTAACTTGCCCTCCGTCTGGCGCGCTAATTTCGCCATCGATCGCAAACTCCCGATCCTCGATACCGTCCTTAGTCTCGAGGTCGTCCAGAGCTACAACGATCAGTCGATCTTCATCTCGAACGAGAATCTGAGGAGAACCACCGTCGGGGCCGATGGTCGCCAGCGCTTCGCCGGCAATCCGGCGAGCAACACGACGAATCCTCGCTTTGCCGCCTACACCGACATTTATCGCATCCGAAACATCAGCAACGTCGGCGAATCGCGTTACTTCACCTTGTCGTGGTCGCGCCCTCTTAAGAACAGCTGGGGTTTCGATGCCAGCTATGTTCGCGGGCGCTCCTCCGATGCCCAAGCCATCGGTCAGACGACCGCCAGCGGGCAGTGGCAGCGCAACGTCGTCTTCAACCAAAGTGCCGTCGAAGAGGGCACTTCGGACTTCGAGATCAAAAATCGCGTCATGTTGAGCTACACCCGCCAATTTGAATTCGTTAAGAAGTGGAAGACCACCGCCTCGCTCTATTACGAGGGCCGCTCCGGCAATCCCTACAGTTGGATTTACACCGGAAGCGATCTTAACGGCGACGGTCGCAACGATAACGACGTCATGGCGGTTCCTTCCGGCCTGACCGATTCACGTTTCGATTTCTCCGGTCTTTCTGCGGCCGACGCTCAAACCTACCTCGCCCGCATCGCCAGCAATGGCCTTGCCCAATATGGCGGCGGTATCGCCCCGAAAAACGGATTCCAAGAGCCATGGGTCAATCGCCTCGACCTGAAGCTCATGCAAAACGTTCCGATCTACGGCAACGCCAAGCTCGATCTCTTCTTTGATTTCATCAACTTCGGCTCGTTCCTCAGCCGCAACTTCTTCGGCTATTACGAAGAGGCGTCCATCCAAAGCAACGACGTCTTCCGCCGCCGCACTCTTGGCGGTGCCGCTTACGGCGCCGATGGTCGCATCCGTCCGACGCTCGGCAATCCGTCGAATCTCGTGATCGACAACGGCCAAAGCCGTTGGCGCATCCAGCTCGGCGCGAAGCTGTCGTTCTAAACGCCGCCAGACTTCCTGCACTCAAGCCGCTCCCTCACCGGAGCGGCTTTTTTATGCCTCCGCGGGAATCGTCACCCAATTGTCGCCCCGTCGCCATAGAATCGACATACGTTGATTCTAATCTCCGTAAATGCGTTTTCAGCTGCTCGTTTTGGCCACGTGCTCGCTCGTTCCTCCGTTCGTCCCCGCGCTCTCCGCCCACGGACGCCAGACGCCGCCCACCCAGGCTGAAATCGCCTGGTCCCGCACGACCGCTCGCTGGGAAAATCTTCGCCGCGACGCCCGTGCCTTCCTCCCGCCCCGTCCTCCCGCCCCCACCGGCGTGACCGACCTCGAGTTTAGCGAGTTTTTCAGCCCGGTCGTCGGCGACCGCGGCCTTGAAGTTACCGACAAACTCCGCGACCTCGCCGGCCAACGCGTTCGCCTCGTCGGCTTCATGGTTCGCCAGTCCCTGCCTACCCCCGGCGTCCTCCTCCTCGCCCCCCAACCCGTCCAAGTCGACGAGGTCGAATACGGCGCCTGCGACGACCTGCCGCCTCAAATCGTCCGCGTCTTCGTTCCCCTCACTGCTGGCGCTCAAGTCCCGCTCACCCCCGGCCCGCTCCTGCTCTCCGGCACCCTTGAGGTCGGTCAACAGCCCGAGCCCGACGGTCGCAACTCATTTATCCGCCTCCGGCTCGACGCTCCGGGCCTCACCCCGCACATCGCGGCCCGTCCCGTTGCCTCCGCCGCCCCGTAAATTTCCTCCCAGCCATGAAACTAAAACACTCCGTCCTTACGCTCGCCGCGCTCTGCGGCCTGCTCGCTTCCTCCGCCCTCGCCGCGCCCACAATCTCCCGGCTCACACCGCCGAGCGCCCTCTTTTCTTACGGTGATCCCAAGCCGCCGATCATCGCCCGTTTCCTACCCGGCCAACGTTTCGATCTTCAAGCCACCATCCAGCCCGATCCCGGTGCCATCATCGTCGGCGTCCGCTTCATCGTCGACGGCGTCAGTGTCCCCGGCCCGATCACGCTCGTGCTCGCCAACACCGCCGGCCTGCCCGCCAACACCGTTGTCGCCTCCCAACGCGCCTACAGCAACGCCACCCCGGGCATCCACACCCTTCAGGTCACCACCACCGACAACCGCGGCGTCTCATCCGTGGCCACCGGCAATTTTGAAGTCGTCGCCCTCGGCAATGCCGCCGGCAACAAAATCAAGAACATCATCTTCATGATCGGCGACGGCATGGGCATCGCCCACCGCACCGCCGCCCGCATCGTCGCCAACGGCGTCTCCCAAGGCAAAGCCCTCTCCCCGCTCGCGATGGATACGTTCCCCATCACCGGCATCCTTCAGACCACGTCGCTGAACTCGATCGTGACCGATTCCGCCCCCGGCGCCTCCTGCTACTCGACGGGCAACAAGCAAAACAACAATCAAGAGGGCGTCTTCCCCGACGACACGACCGACCCTTTTGACAATCCCCGCATGGAATACCTCGGCGAATACCTCGCACGCACCCAGGGCAAATCCCTCGGGATCGTCGCCACGTCCGATGTCTTCGACGCCACGCCCGCCGCTTGGGCCATTCACACCGCCAACCGTGGCGCCGGCACCGGCATCTGTGACCAGTTCCTCGACGAAGCCGCCACTAAATCCAATCTCACCGTGCTCCTCGGCGGCGGGCGCAAGTGGTTCCTACCCTCCACAACTCCCGGCTCCGCCCGCGCCAATTCCTCCGACTACGTCCTCCCCGCCGAACTCGCCACCGGGTGGGGCGTTGCCGCCGGCGCTCTCGATCCGAACCGCGATCTCATCGGCGGCTTCCAATCGGTTGGCTTCACCTACGCCGCCAACGCCACCCAGCTCCGCGCCTCCGCCGCCGGCGCCACCAAGCTCCTCGGTCTCTTCGCCCTCTCCAATATGAACGTCGCCTTCGACAAGATCGACGGCCGCCGTGGCAACGGTTCCGTCGTCAATGACTACGGCTTCCCCGACCAACCCATGCTCGACGAAATGACCGATGCCGCCCTCACCGTGCTCAACAAAAATCCCAAAGGGTTCGTCGTCATGATCGAGGCCGCCAGCATCGACAAACAGGCCCACAACATGGACTCCGAGCGCTGGATTCTTGACACTCTCGAATTCGACCGCGCCGTCGCCCGCGCCCGCGCTTTCGCTGCAGTCAATCCCGACACCCTTGTCATCGTCACCGCCGACCACGAATGCGCCGGCGTCAACATCATCGGCGCCTCGACGGTAAGCGCAGTCAGCCTCGCCACCCGCGCCGCCAGCCCCACCAGTGGCGTCGCCGGCCTGCGTGACCAAGTCGTCGGCGTTTATGAGGCCGCCGGATTCCCCGTCTATAACATCCTTGCCGACGGCTATCCGGAGAGCACCAATCCCAACCGAAAAATGCTGATCGGATACGCCGGCAACAGCGACCGCTACGAGGACTGGGTCAGCAACGCCCAACCGATCCGTGACTCACAGCAGCCCTTCAACGGCACCGCCCCGCTCAACACCTATCCGTCGGATCCGACCCGGCGCGATGTCACCGGCGGCTACTTCATTGCCGGCCAAGTTCCTGGCAGCAGCGCCGTCCATACCGCCTCTGATATCCCGCTTTACGCCTACGGCCGCGGCGCGGTTGCCTTCACCGGCTCTTACGACAACACCGACGTCTTCTTCAAGATGATGTCCGGTGTCTTGGTCGGCACCACCACGACCCTGTCCGAACGCTAAGTTTCCCTTCCGATCATCGCCGCCGCCTTTCACCGGGCGGCGGTTTTTTTTCGCCAAAAAACCCCTTGTTCCCCCCGCCTCCGCCCCCTTTCAATCCTCTCTCTCGCCCTTCTCGCCTATCGCCTTTCACCTTCTTCCCAACATGATCCACCTCCTCGGCGGTTCCGGCTACGTCGGCCAAGCCTATCAAGTCCTCCTCACGCAAAAGGGCATCCCCTTCCGCAACCTCAAGCGCTCCGAGATCAACTACGCCGACCCTGCGGTCCTCACCGCCGCGCTGCGGGCCGACAAACCCGCCTTCCTCATCAACGCCGCCGGCTACACCGGCAAGCCCAACGTCGACGCCTGCGAGCTCCACAAAGCCGAGTGCCTCGACGGCAACGCCGTCCTCCCCGGCCGCATCGCCGAAGCCTGCGCCGCCGCTGGCGTGCCCTGGGGCCACGTCTCCTCCGGTTGCATCTTCACCGGCTCCCGCCCCGATGGCACCGGCTTCATCGAGACCGACGCCCCCAACTTCACCTTCCGCCAAAACAACTGCTCGTTTTACAGCGGCACGAAGGCCCTCGGCGAAGAGGTCCTCGCCGGCACGCCCAACGTCTATCTTTGGCGTCTCCGAATTCCGTTCGACCACCGCGAGAGCCCGCGCAACTACCTCACCAAGCTCATGCGCTACCAGCGCCTGCTCGAGGCCACGAACTCGATTTCCCAACTCCAGGAATTCGTCGCCGCCACCTTCGCCTGCTGGGAAAAACGCGTCCCCTTCGGCACCTACAACGTCACCAACCCCGGCCAAGTCACCACCCGCCAAGTCGTCGACCACATCTTGAAGAGCGGCGTCCTCAAAAAGGACTATATCTTCTTCAAGGACGAATCCGAGTTCATGCACGTTGCCGCGAAGACCCCGCGCTCCAACTGCACGATGAACTCCGCCAAACTCGCCTCCGTCGGCATCCAGATGACCGAGGTCAACGAAGCCCTCGAGCGCGACCTCAAGCGCTGGCAGAAGGCCTCCTAACCCACTTCCCGTTTCTCGTATGAACCTCCTCGTCACCGGCGGAGCCGGCTTCATCGGCTCTAATTTCATCCGCCAGCGCCTCCTCGAAAAGGGCTCGCCGCTCACCAAGCTCGTCAACCTCGACGCGCTCACCTACGCCGGCAATCCCGCCAACCTCGCCGACCTCGCTTCCGACCCGCGCTACGTTTTCGCGCACGGCGACATCGGTGACACCGCCCTCGTCACGAAGCTCCTCGCCGAGCACCAGATCGACGCCGTCGCCAACTTCGCCGCCGAGTCCCACGTCGACCGTTCCATCGATTCGCCCGAACCGTTCTTCCAGACCAACGTCGTCGGCACGCTTCGCCTGCTCAACTGCGTAAAGCAGCACTGGTCCAAACTCCCCGAGCCCCGGAAGAGCGCGTTTCGTTTCCTCCATGTTTCGACCGACGAGGTCTACGGCACCCTTTCCGCCACCGACGCCCCGTGGAACGAGGAATGCCCCTACGAGCCCAACTCCCCCTACGCCGCCTCCAAGGCCGCCAGCGACCACGTCGTCCGCTCGTTCCAGCACACCTACCACCTGCCGACGGTCACGACCAACTGCTCCAACAACTACGGCCCCTATCACTTCCCCGAGAAGCTGATCCCGCTGATGATTCTCAACGCCCTCGAGGGCAAACCGCTCCCCGTTTACGGCGACGGCCAACAGATCCGCGACTGGCTTTACGTCGAAGACCACGCCTCCGCCATCTGGCTCGCCCTCACCAAGGGTCGCGTCGGCGAGACCTACAACGTCGGCGGGCTCAACGAGCGCCCCAACTTGGAGATCGTTAACCGCATCTGCTCGATCCTCGACCGCAAGTCCCCCCGCGCCGACGGCAAACCTT
>CALSBN010000029.1:0-30998 GCA_943373185.1 Opitutus sp. GAS368
AAGGGCGACAGCGAGGGCAAGGGCGGCATTTTGGCTGGTATTATCATCGCTGCGGCCGCCGCTATCATGGCGGCGCTGTTCACCATCTTCGGGATGCAGGACGCGGTCCTGACTCCGCGGTTCTGAGGCTGGGAGGAAAACCATGAGCGACTTGCGCTTCACGGACACCAATGCGGCGGACGACTCCGCCGGCCGGGTCTTCGGCCTGGAGGGCAATCTCTACCTCCCCGTGGTGGGCGGATTCGTTGCCGGAGTCCTGCTTTTTGCGGGACTCGGGTTCGTCGGCACGGGCTATCCACTGGCTGGGATGGTGGCCGGCATCCCGATTGCGGGCTCGCTCGTATGGGTTTTAGGATTCCGGCAGGGCAAGCCGTCCGGCTACGACCGGGACCGGCTGGATCAGGTGCTGGGCGGGGCGAACTTCGCTCGCAGCTCCGAGGCTAAAACCCATACGAAGTCCCATGCGGAAGCCCCCGAGGGTCGCTTGATTGAGGGGATGCTGGTCTTCGGCTCGCCGGAGCGTGGCGGCTTGGTCGCGAAAGGCTTCCGGCTGGAACCGCCCGATCTGCGCGGCGCGAGCTTCGAGCAACTGAACGCCTTTCAAGACCGGGTTCGGGCGCTGCTCGCGTTGGTCTCTCCTGGACGGCGGCTCCAAATTCAGTGGTGGCCCGACTCCGACTACCGGCAGGCCCTGCTCGCCTACCACTCGCGGACGCAGGAGGTGTCGGACCCCACGATCCGCGCCGTCCGGAACGAGCGGTTCACGCGCTACTGGCCTCGCACGCTGGACGGCAGCCTCCGGCGCGAGCACCTCGCGGTGTTTCTCTCCATCGAGGTCGACGCCTACGCTGGAAATCTGCGCGGCCACGACGGGCTCCAGCATCACTACGCCGGATTGCTGCGGGAGCTGGCGGCCCAGTTCGAGGACTTCGCGGGCACCTTGCGCACGGTTTTCGGACCGGAAACTCCCGTCCATCCGATGAACGACGCCGAGCATTGCGCCTGCGTGCGGCGCTTCCTGAACCCCAGCCATGCCCGGCGCACGCCGGAGTCTGCGGCCGAGTTGTTCGATCCCACCCTTACACTCCAGGAGAATTGCTGGCACGGCGAAGGCGTCGGCCAAAACGGCGGCGGGTTCTTCCTCGATGGACACTACCACGCGGTGCTCGCCCTCAGTCGCTGGCCCCAGCGGACCCGCCCAGGAATCGTGACCCACCTCACCGGCCTGCCGTTTCTGGATTATGCGATCACGGTCAACGTGACTCCGATCGCCGGACGGCAGGAAATCACCCGGGAGGAGAAGGCGACCGAGCGTCTCCGCGGCGAATACGCTGAAAAGCCCCGCGCGTCGCTGCTCGTGGCGCTGCGCAAGAAAGAGCGCAAGGTCGAGGCGTTGGCCGGCGGTTTCGCCCGGCCCTTCCAAGTGACCTATTTGTTGCGGGTCTGGGCGCCGACGCAGGAGGCATTGCGGGAGAAAGTCGCGGCGGTGCAGGCGGCCGTGAACGCGATGGACGGGGCGCAGTCCTTCGAGTGCGCGCTGCCGACGACGGCGAAGAAACTGTTCTTCTCCTCGTGGCCAGGGTGGACGCATTCGTCTTACCACCACCGCGAACTCTACGCCGAGGACAGTTACCTCGCCGATTTGCTGCCGTTCTCCGCGACGTTTGTGGGGGCGTTGGACCACGCCGAAGCTCTCTACGACGGAAGCCACGGAAATCTGGTCGGAGTCAGCGCAAACGTTGGCGGGTCCCCGCAGCACGCGGTCCTGATCGGCATGACCGGGGCCGGCAAGTCGGCCTTCATCGAGGATCTGCTGTTCCAGACGGCGGACCACTTCGGTCACTCGCTGCTGATCGAAGAGGGATTTTCTTACAAACGCTTCACCCTCGCGATGGGCGAAACCCCCATCGTCATTCATCCGGACGCGGCACTGACGCTCAACTACCTCGACACCCAACGGCTGCCCCTGACCCAACTGCATCTCGCGACCGCGGTCGCGCTGCTCGCCCGCATGGTCGGGCAGCCGGAACATGCCCAGGAACTCGCGCTGCGGCAGGCGCAGCTCACACAATACCTGCACCAGCTCTATCGGGACGCGTTCACCGATTGGTCGCGGCGTCACGCGGCGAAGGCGGATGAGGTGCGTAGGTGGGCGTGTGCCGTGCACGGCTGGCGGTCGAAACTCGGCGGCGCGACGCCATTGGAGGCATTCGTCGATCTGCGGGATCGTCACGCCAACCGCGAAGACGAGGCCCGCGCCTTCATTACCGGCCTCACGGAACAGGCCATCACGCGCTTTGCCCAAGACCCGGCGACCGAGCGGCTCGTCGCGCAGACGGCCTGCGCGTTCTACTCGCCGGAGGAATTCCCGACGCATAGCGCGCTCGTCGAACTCTTGGCCTACGCGCGGTTCCCCGAGCACAACCGCGATGAAATCGACCGGCTCGCGACGCTCTTGCGCGCTTGGACCGCCGACGGGCAATACGGCCGCCTGTTCGACGGTATCACGAATGTCTCGCTGCAAAGAAAGATCGCCCACTTCGAATTGGGTTTCATCCCGGAGCAGGCGGTCGAACTGAAGACGGCAGCCGGACTGCTCATCAGCGGACTCGGCCGGCAGCATATTCTCGCTATGCCGCGGGCACAGCGGAAGCGCATCCTGTTCGAGGAGCTGGCCCGCTTCCTCGACACGCCCGGCGGTGAACAAATCGTCGCGGAGAGCTACGCGCAGTTGCGCAAACACAACTGCTGGGCGGTGTCCGTGATCCAGCAATACGCGCGGTTCAAGGGCTCACGCATCCGCGCCGCCGTCATCGGTAATGCCAAACAGTTCTTCCTGATGCGGCAGAACGACCGCGGCGATCTCGCCGATCTCGCCCACGATCTGCCCCTGCCGGAAACGGCGCTCGACGCCATCCAGCGCTATCCGCTGCCCGAGCAATTGGCCGCCGACCAGCGGCACTCATCCCTCTGTTTCTTCAACCCCGCCGCACAGCCGCCGCAATGCGGCACCCTGCGCCACTTCCAGAAGGAGCCATGAAGACCTTTCTCCTCATCTCGCTGATTTGTCTTGGGCTCACCGGGTGCGCGACGCCCGCACGCCAGACCGACCGCGAAGCCGCGGCCGAGGCTCGGGGCTACGAGCGCGGCTACCGGCAGGCGGTGAAGGAGCAGTATTGGCTGATCCAAAATCAACAACGCCGGCCTGCGCCGGCTGAACCCGCCACACCATGAAATACCTCGTTCTCTTCCTCCTGCTGTTCGCGGCGGCCCGCGCGCAGTGGATCGTCAACGATCCGGTTAACACCGCGGTGAACTCCGCTGTGCAGGCCGGTCAGGCCGCAAATCACATCGAAATCCTGCGTCAGTGGGCCGCGCAACTGGAGCAGCTCAACCGTCAGCTCCGGGAACTCGAAGCACAGCTCGCCGTGCAGCAACGCATCCGCGATGTCATGGGCAGCCCGACGGCGGCCGGCGCCGGTATGGTGCTGCGCGACCTCGGAGCCACCGACCTCGCCCGCACCTATGGCGACACACTCGCGGCCACGCGCCGGCTTGCGAACGCCATGGAGTCGTTGCAGCGCACCTCCGACGGGATCTACCGCCGTCTCGACGACCGCACGGCACTCGGCCGGGACTTCGTGCGACAAGAGCCGCTCTACCGGCGCTACGCCGCGGTCGAACGTCAGGCTGACAACCTCACCGCTGTTCACGCGGAAACCAACACGCGGTCGGTCGCGCTGCAGGGCGAGATCGCCGCGACGGTGGAGCAGCTGCGCGGCGCGTCGACCCAGGCTGAGGTCGACAAGCACAACGCCAAACTCGCAGTGCTCGCCGGCCAGGTCGCCCACCTCGACGCGCAGCGGCGCGATGAGGCGGACAAACTCCAGACGCAGCAAATCCTGAACGAGAATCAGGCGGCAAAGGAGCGGCAGGATTTTTTGGAACGCCAGCTCGCCGAGGAGCGCCAGACCCTGGCCATCGTCGGGACCTGGCAGCAGTCCGTAAAGGTGACGCCGACCAGCTACGTGCGCCCATGAAGCGGATGCACCTCATCATTGTCGCAGTCGTGGTTGCGCTCGCCTTGGCCGGGCTGCTCGCGGTTCGCCATGCCGTGCGGACTGCCGTGACCGTGCCGCCGGTTTCCGATCTCCCCGCCCCGCCGAAGAAAAAGGCGTCCCAGCCGATGGACGTGTGGCAGGGGTCGATCAAGGCCGACACCCGGACCGACTACGCCCCGGACCCGGCGCCGAAGGCACGGCTCATGGAGAAGCTGCGGCAGGAAGAATTGCGCCAGCGTCCGCAGGAGGGCCGCAACTGATGGAAAACTTCGCTCCAGGACTGCGGGAGAGTATTCTCTCCCTGACCGACGCGCTGCGGTTGATCGTATTCTTTGTCTGCGTCGTCGGACTGGTGCTGCAAATCCAGCAGGCCCGCGCCGACGTCGAAGGCATCACCCGGCCGCTCGTTCGCGCCACGGTGATTGTCGGCCTCGTGGCGACCTTGCCGTATTGGTTTGGTTTCACGGAACGGGTCTTCCTCACGGTCGCGAACACCGTCCATGAGGGTTACACCGAGCACCCGATGCGGACCGCGACGCGGCTGCGGGAAACGGTCAGCGGCAGTGGCACGGACTTTAGCCTGCGGCGGATCGGCGAGAGCGTTTACCAGGCTTTCCTCTACGGCGCCGCCAAGCTCGTCGTCCTGATTGGGAGCCTGTTGCAACTGCCGTTCCTCGTTCTGCAGTTCGTGCTCAAGCTCCTGTGCTATCTGTTTCTGCCGATCGCGCTCGGACTCTTTATGATTCCGTCGCAGGCGCAGCTCGCGACCCGCTATGTGCAGCAGACGCTCGCCGTGTTGGCGTGGCCAGTCGGATTCGCGGTCACGGAGTTGGTCGCCTACCATTTGCTCACCGCTTACGCGGACAATCTGGCGACGGCTTACGACCTCACGCCGGGCGAGATCGATGCGGCGTCGTTCGCAAGCCTGCTCGGCGGCCTCCTTGCCGCTCTCTGGCTCGTCATCGGCACCATCGCGACGCCGTTCCTGATGCAGGGGCTCATCTGTTCGGGTTCGCCCATCTCGGGCGGTGGCGGGACCGCGCTGCAACAGCTCTTCGCGCTCCAGCAGATCGCTGCGGTGATGAAGACGATCAAGACCGGCGGCGCCGCCGCACCAGCCGTCGCCGCGCAAGCCGCCACTAAGTCCGGCGGCGGAAATAGCGGCGGCGGTCCCAGCATAGCTCCGCCGTCCACGCCGTCCACGCCGCCACCGCCGCCATCTGCGCCGGCACCGGCGTCAGCCGATCCGAGCGGTGACGCCCGGGCCGCGGCGACGCTCGGACTGGCCCAACTGCCCACACCTCACACCTCGATCTGAAATTTTCGACCATGACTACACTTCGTGAAACGCCCGCACCTCATGTGCGACCCGATCCGGCCCAACGGCCGCGCCGGTCCTGGCGCCCTTTGGAACTCTTCGCCGATCATGCAATGGCTGCCCGCCTCTGGTGCGTCGTGGCCTTGATCGCGGTCACGCTCTGCGCCCTGCAACCGTTCCTCGTGATTCGCGCGTATCGCGAACGCGAACGCGTGATCGTGCTCGACCCGAGCGGGACGTTTCACATCAGCCCGCTCCTCGGATTTGAGGAGGCCTCCAAGCTGCACGAGCAGCATGCGCTGCTGGCGTGTCTCGCCTTGTTCCAGCGCAATCCGACCGGCTTCGACTTCCCGGAGTTGCTCGACAAACTTTTTCTGCCGGAGGCGGCCCGCAAGGTTCGCGCCGCGGCGACCGGCAGCGCGGAGGAGTTCACGGCGAAGGCCCTGCACCAAAAGCCAGAAGTGTTGAAGCTCACCGTGCTCGAGACGCGGGAGAACGTCGTGATCGTGCAGGCCGAGGGCCAGTTGGTCCGCACCGGCCTCGTCGGCGGACAGGTTTTCGGCGAAGCCGCGCCTTTCACCGTGCGATTCCAATTCGCACGCAACCCCAACTTGGCGGCCAACGGCCGCTACCCCCTTGCCGTATGGACCTACGACGTTTCCTCCTGACGATTTTGGGCACCGTCGCGGTGGCGGGTGCGTCCCCGACCCAGAGCTACCCGCTCGATGACCGTTCGGTCTACACCCTGCGGCTGTCCCGCGAGGCGCCAACCACCTGTGTCTTTCCGGCGGGCGTGACGGCCATCATCGGCGCCAACGCCTCGACCAAGATTGAGGACAATCCGGCGGTGCTGTTGTCGCACGAGGCGGGCTCGGAGTATTTTTCGCTGCGGGCGTTGAAGGACGGCGCCACGGCGGCGCTCAACATTCTGTTTCGCGGCCGGGTCTACGCGCTCTCCCTTACGACCGAAGGCGAGGCGGATCGCGCCGTGGTCTTTCTGGACGAACCACTGGCTGGCGGTGGCGCGCGAAAACTGTCCACCGATCTGTTGCGGGCGCTCATCGACCGCGCACGCCAGCGAGATCGTGCGCCCTTCCCGCTGCCCGGCATGGACGTGATGACTGATCGCGCCGAGCCGACGACCATCACCGCCTACCGCAACTTCACCGCGACGATTGAAACGGTCACCCGGTTCGAGGCCGAGGACGCGTTGGTGTTTCGGATCAAACTGGAAAACGCGCTCGGCATCGCCGTGCCCTACGATCCGCAGGGGCTCGCGATCCGCATCGACCGGGAATTCTTCCCGGCTGCTTTGGCTGAAGCTTCGGGTGCCATCCCGGCCCGCGGCGTCTCGCTGGCCTACTTTGTCATCTCCGGCAGCCCGCACGGTCGGGCCAATCTCACGGTGCGGGAGAAATTCTCCGTGATCGTGCCACGGCCATGAAATTCAACCGCGACTTTCTGACCTCGGGCACCGGGCAGGTGCTGCTCGTCGGAGCCGTGTTGCTCCTGGGCGTGCTCGCCGTGCGCTGGCAGAACCAGCGACGCCCCGCGCCGGCCCTGCCGGCGGCGAAAGCAGCACCGTCGCCGGTGCTGCCGAAGATTCTCACCCGCGAGGGCGCGCGCTTCGTCAAACCACCGGTGACGCCGAGTCCGCTCGCCGGCAGCACGACGACTCCGACTACAGCGGTGGCAAAGATCGAGATGCCGCGGTCGACGCCGTTGTTGATTGTCGCCGCGCCGCGCGAAGTGCCACCGGCCCCGCCGGCTCCCTCCGCACCCTTCGGCCGACTGATTCCCTGCGAGACGGTGGTGGCACTGGAGTCCAACCGACTGGACACGCCCGTCATTGGCTTAGTCACGGCGGATGTCTGGCACGACGGCCAGTTGGTGATACCGGCCGGAGCGGAAGTCCACGGTCGCGCGGCGCTGGATCGGACCCGCGAGCGTCTGGCCGTCCAAGGCGAATGGAAAATCGTCTGGCGCACGCCGACCGCCGACAACGGCACCGAAATCGGCGTGCAAGGCCTCGCCTTGGATCGCGAGTTGGACACCGGCACCGCGACCTTTGGCGAGCGGGACGGCTCCGCCGGACTGCGCGGCCAAATCGTCAAAACCAACGACGACCGCGAACTGAAGCTCTTCGCCGCAACGTTTCTCGCAAGCGCCACCGCCGCACTCCAGGAGGCACGACCGACCGCCGGTCTGCTCGGTGATGCCTCGGTTCCGACGGCGACCGCCCGCAACGCAGTGTTAGCCGGGACCGGCGCGGTGCTCCGCGAGCAAGCCCAGGCCATCCGCGAGTCCATCGCCCGCGACGGCTTCTACCTCCGCGTGCCCGCGGGGAAGTCTTTCTACCTCTACGTCACCCAAACCCTCGACCTGAGCCAGGCCCGACGCAGCCCGCCGCTCGCGCATCGTGCCGCTCTCTCCCACCCATGAAATACCTCCTCCCACTGCTCCTCGTTGGATTAGCCGGGTGCCAGTCTTCGCCCGCGCCATCTGTCTTGCCGCCGCCGTCGGCTCCACTAGCGGCTCTTGTTGCGCCGCCGACTCGGCCCGTGGCGCCAGCCGCACCGGCCACCAGCGGGCTCGAACTAAAGGTCCGTCAGCAGGCGCAATACATCGAAGCGCTGATCAGCCAGAACGACGCCCTGACGGCTAAGCTAGCTGCGACGAACGCCTCGCCACCGTCGGCGGTTTCAAGCGTCACCCTCTCGCCTGAGCCTGCGCCCGTGCTGCGGCCTCCGGTGACGACGTCGCCAGTTTCGGCCGAGCCGACGCTGACCCCGAACGCCGACAATGTCATCGACCTGGTTGCCGCGATTGTGACGGAGAAGTCTGGCGAGCCCGTGAATCCCTTCACGGTGCGGACCGTGCCACCCGAGGCTATGCGGGAAGTGAGCCTACAGGTGGGCGGTATCGTGGCCGGACCGATGGCGTGTGCCGTCGTCAACGACCGCTTGGTGCAAGTCGGCGAGATCGTCGAATCACTTGCGGTCGAGCGGATCGAGTCGGACGCCGTGCTGCTCCGGCACAGCGGCAAACTGTTACGCCTGCCTGTCGCCGAAAAAGCCATCCGCGTGCGGCTGCCCCTCTGACATGCCCGCGTTCGCCATCAATGCCATCGACCGCGCGGGCACGCGCCGGTTCTTCCGCGAGGACGCGGCAAGCGAGGCGGAGCTGCGCCTCCAACTCCGCGCGAAATCGCTCTGGCCCGTGCGCATCCGCGCGGTCGCGGGGAACCGAAAACTCGCGCGCCTCGTTCTGCCGGCGCCGGAATTCATCGGGCTGCTCCACCAGCTAGAGCTTCAGCTGCGGGCCGGCGTGAATGCCGACACCGCGCTCGGGCAACTGGCCGCGGACGCGCCGCCCGGAGCCATGCGGCTCATGTTGGAGAAGATCCACCGCGAGGTGGCGCAAGGCACACCCATTCACGTCGCATGCCGTTTCTTCGCCCGCCAGTTCCCGCCGCATCTCGCCGCGGTGGTGGCCGCAGGCGAGGCGTCCGCTCAATTGCCCGAGGCGATCCGCGCGTTGGCCGCCCACGTCAACGGCCACGCGGAGCTGCGCCGCACGGCCCGCCGCGCGATGATCTATCCGGTCGTCGTGTTAGTCGCGACCTCGGCTCTGGTGGCGTTTCTGCTCGGCGGAGTCGTTCCGCAGTTCGCCGAGATCTTCGCCTCCCTCCATCTTTCGCTGCCGGCCGTGACCGTCGCGCTCATCGCGATCAGTCGGGCAGTCCGGCATGGCTGGCCGATTGGGTTGGTGGTCGTCCTCGCCGGCCTCGTTCTGGCCAGTGCCGCCTCACGGTCGACTCTGCTGCAGCATCTCCGGGACCGGCTGCTGCTCCGTCTGCCCGTGCTCGGCGAGGTCATCCGGCACCTCGCAACGGCCCGGTTCGCCGCGCATTGCCGACTGCTTCACGAAGCGGGCATTCCGCTCTTGGAGGCGCTGCGCACCGGCGCGGAACTCACGGGCAACTCCGTCATGGCGGGACAGCTCCTCGCCGCGCGGGAACGCGTGGCCGTGGGTCAGCCGCTCTACGCAGCGCTGCCCAAGCAGCACGCCTTCCCGGCCTTCATCGTGCCGGCGCTGAAGTCCGGAGAAACCACCGGACAACTCGGCGCGGCTCTCCGGCACATCGAGGAATATGCGGCGACGCGTGCCCGCGAACGCCTCGCGACCGCACTGGCCCTCCTTGAGCCTGCGCTGCTTGCGACCCTCACCGGGATCGTCGGGCTGATCGCCCTCTCGTTCTTTCTCCCGCTCTTTTCGCTGCTCGGCGGCGTGAGCGCCCGTTGACGATGTTTACCGTTGCACAACGTCTGCGCGGCCGACCGAGCGTCGGCCAGAGCCGCCGCCAAACCGGTGGATTCACGCTGCTGGAAGTCGTGCTCGTGCTCTTCGTGCTCGGCGCGCTCGCGGCCGTGCTGGCGCCTTCGGTGCGCGACATCATTGAGCGCAGTCGGCGCGAAGCGGAGGGGCGAGCCCTCGAGGAATTGGCTGGCACAATCACGGCCTCGTTCGAGAACACCGATCTCAGCAATCTCAACGTTGCGGCTTTGCCCGGAACGATTGCGGCGGCGGATTCGCCGACACTGTTTTCCGCCTCGACCACCGGACTCTACACGACCACCGACAACTCGGCGTGGTTTGCCAAGGTCGCGCGCTTGCGCGGCCTCACTCCGCAGATCGGCGCCGCCCCGGCCGCTCAGCCGGAACTTGCGCGCATCGCCTTCAACGCGCTCGGCAATTCTCGGCTCTTGTTCGCCGCGCCGGACGAAGCGGGTCGGCAACGCTTCCTCCTCGTCAGCCTCGTGGCCCGCAGTGAGCAGCTCGCGTTGCCGGCCTACGAAAACAGCGCCGCGTGGTTCGATGCCATCTGGAACCACGATTGGGAGAGTCGCACCGCGGCACTTCCCGCTCTCTGGCAGAGCCGCCTCAGCGCGGCCCAGATCGCCGCATGGCAGCAGGGCAGCGGCGGACTGACCCAGGTGCATCACTTCGCGGTCCGCCGCATCGTGCTCCCGAAATACCGGGTCACGGTGAACAGCAACCACCCGACCGAACAGGCGTTCGTGTCGTTCAATAACACGCCGAACGCGTTCACCGCGGCGGCGAATTCAGGAGCCACGAGCACGCAGGAGATCCTCGGCGGCCGGCTCATCACCATCAACCGCGGCACCGCGTGGCCCGGCGTGGAGGCGTTGCGCTTCCACCTGCGGGAGAACGCGACCGTCACCGTCCAATGAAGCATCTCTTTTCGTTCATCTTCTGTCTGTTTGCGCTCGCTGCCCTCTCTACGTCTGCCCGCGCGCAGGCGGTCAGCTCCGCTGCGTTCGGTTCGACCGTCGCGGTGTATTCCGGACACACCACCGTGCGCGAACGGGTTGACGCCGGGGTCAACGAGCGCATCGAACTTTGGAACCGCACCTGGATCGTCAGCCCCTCGGGCCAAGTCTACAGCAACACTGACCACTGGGGGTTCAACGCCCCCGATGGCTATGCCGCGACGACGATCACCTTCAACGAAACCGGCCGTTGGTCCTATTGGGCATCCGACGGTGGCTCTATCGACAACTTTGTCTATGGGGACAGCGCATCGGATTGGTATATCTGGCCGCACAATCCACCCAACGGTGTCGGTTACGGCGGCTGGGGCCGGCGACTGACCTCCTATATCGACATTGGCACCGCGAACAACGCGCCGACGATCACATGGACCGCGACGCCGGGAACCGTAGGAAGCGGACAAAGCTATTCCGTCACGGCGCATGGCCACGACGCCGATGGCAATCTGACGCAGGTGAATATCTGGAAAAACGGCGTCGGCTTTGCCTTCGCCGGAGGCGGGAACGGGACCGACGGTGACTCGGGTAATTCGACATCCGACGGTGGCCCCACGACGATCACGTTTACCGCCAACGCCGTCGATTCGGACGGGGCAACGTCCGCGACGATCTCTCAAACGGTAACGATCACCGCCGCTAACTCCGCGCCAACGATCGCATGGACCGCGACACCGGGTTCCGTGGCCAGCGGGCAGAGCTACACCGTGACTGCCCACGGGCACGACGTCGACGGCAACCTCACCCAGGTGAATATCTGGAAGAACGGGGTCGGCTTCGCGTTCGCCGGCGGCGGCAACGGCACCGATGGCGACTCCGGCAATTCCACGTCGGACATCGGACCGGCCACCATCACCTTCACCGCCAACGCCGTCGATTCCAACGGTGTGAGCTCCGGCACGATCTCGCAGACGGTATCCATCGGTGCGCCGCCGTCGGTGTCCGCCTCGATCAGTGTCAGTCCCTCGAGTGCGACGGCCCCGGGCTCAGTGACCGTGACCTGGTCGAGTGCCAACGCGACCGCCGTGTCGGTGGCCGGCACGGGCTTGGCGAGTTCATCGGCGAGTGGCAGCCAAGCCGTCGGCGGCCTGTCGACGGGTTCCCACACGTTTACGATCACCGCGCAAGGCCCCGGTGGTCCCGTCACGCAGGCCGCCACCGTGACGGTCAATCCGCCGGCTAACACGGCGCCCACCATCACGTGGACTTCGACTCCTGGCACGGTCGCAAGCGGTCAGAGCTACACGATTTCCGCTCACGGCCACGACGCCGACGGCAATCTCACCGAGGTCAACATCTGGAAAAGCGGCTCAGCGTTTGCCTTTGCCGGTGGCGGCAATGGCACGGATGGCGACTCCGGCAACTCCAGCACGGACACCGGGCCACAGAGTGTCACCTACACGGCCGACGCGGTGGATTCCAACGGCGCACGCTCCGGCACCATCTCGCAGAGCGTCACGATCAACGCACCGCCGACCGTATCGGCTTCGATCTCGGCCAGCCCGGCCACCGGGACCGCACCCGGTTCAACGACGATCTCGTGGTCGAGCGCCAACGCCACGGCGGTTTCGGTCTCGGGCAACGGCCTCACCAGCTCGGCCACGAGTGGCAGTCAGGCCGTGAGCGGCCTGCCCGTCGGCACGCATACTTACACGGTGATCGCACAGGGTGCCGGCGGTCCGGTCACTCAAAGCGCGACGTTCACAGTTGGTCCACCCGCCAACACGCTGCCGACCATTTCGTGGAATACGACTCCCGGCACAATCGCGAGCGGCCAAAGTTACACGATTTCCGCCCACGGTCACGACGCCGACGGCAATCTCACCGAGGTCAACATCTGGAAAAACGGCTCAGCCTTTGCCTTTGCCGGTGGCGGCAATGGCACGGATGGCGACTCCGGCAACTCCAGCGCGGACACGGGGCCACAGAGTGTCACCTACACGGCCGACGCGGTGGATTCCAACGGCGCACGCTCCGGCACGATCTCTCAGAACGTCACGATCAACGCACCGCCGACCGTGTCGGCTTCGATCTCGGCCAGCCCGGCCACCGGGACCGCGCCCGCTTCAACGACAATCTCTTGGTCGAGCGCCAACGCCACGGCGGTTTCGGTCTCGGGCAATGGCCTCACCAGCTCGGCCACGAGTGGCAGTCAGACCGTGAGCGGCCTGCCCGTCGGCACGCATACTTACACGGTGACCGCACAGGGTGCCGGAGGTCCGGTCACTCAAAGCGCGACGTTCACAGTTGGTCCACCGGCCAACACGCCGCCGACCATTTCGTGGAATACGACTCCCGGCACAGTCGCGAGCGGCCAGAGTTACACGGTCTCTGCCCATGGTCACGATCCGGACGGCAATCTCACGGAGGTAAACGTTTGGCGGAACGGTGTGGCCTATGCGTTTGCCGGTGGCGGCAATGGCACCGATGGCGACTCCGGCAACCCCAGCACGGACACCGGACCGTTGACCGTCACCTACACGGCCGACGCCGTGGACTCCAACGGTGCCCGCTCCGGCACGATTTCGCAGACGGTGACGATCAGCGCTCCAGCGGCGGTGGCAGCGTCCATCAGCGCAAGCCCGACCGCTGCGACCGCGCCGGGTTCGACCACCATCACTTGGTCCAGCGTCAATGCCACGGCAGTATCGGTCAGCGGTAACGGCCTTACCAGTTCGGCCGCGAGCGGCAGCCAAGCGGTGTCCGGACTGCCAGCCGGCAGCCATACCTACACGATCACAGCCCAAGGTCCGGGCGGACCGGTCACGCAATCGGTGACGATCACGGTGACCGCGGCGGCGGCGGTCAGCGCGTCGATCAGCGCCACTCCCAGCAGTGCCGCGGCACCCGCTGCTGCCACGATCACCTGGTCGAGTGCGAATGCCACGGCGGTCGCAGTGTCCGGGCCAGGACTCAGCAGTGCAGTCACGGCGGGAAGCCAGTCTGTCAGCGGACTCTCGGCAGGCGTTCACACTTACACCATCACCGCCCAAGGACCGAATGGCCCCGCGAGCGACACCGCCACAGTGACGGTCTCCGCCGCACCCAATTCGGCGCCGACGGTCGCGTGGAATACCACGCCGGGGACGGTGGCGAGCGGTCAGAGCTACACCGTCTCGGCGCACGGCCACGACCCGGACGGCAACCTGACCAACGTGAATGTATGGCGGAACGGCGTGGCGTATGCCTTCGCTGGTGGCGGAAACGGGACCGACAATGACTCCGGCAACCCCAGCACTGACTCGGGGCCTTTGACTGTCGTCTACACGGCCCAGGCAATGGATGCCGCCGGACTTAGTTCGGCGACGATTTCCCAAACGGTAACGGTGACGGCGCCGCCGGCCGTTTCCGGTTCGATCAGCGCGAGTCCGACCGCCACGACGGCACCGGGATCGGCGACCCTCACGTGGAGCACGGCGAACGCGATCTCAGTGAGCGTTTCCGGCAGCGGCCTGAACAGCACGGCGAGCAGCGGCAGCCAGACCGTGAGTGGACTGGCGGCGGGTTCTTACACTTACACGCTCACGGCGCACGGACCGGGCGGTCCCGTGACCCAGACCGCGACGGTCACTGTAACCGGCGGACCAAATGTCTCGGGCTCCATCAATGTGTCGCCGGGGAGCATGGCCTGGGGCGGCACTGCCACTGTGACGTGGACCACGGCCAATGCGACGACTGTTCGCGTGGCGGGCTACGGCATCACCGGAACGCCGTATGAAAACTCGGCCAACCTCACCGTGAATGTGGGCGGGCTGAATCCCGGCCAGACCACGTGGACCCTCATAGCGGAGGGGCCGGGTGGACCGATCACGCGGACCGCCACGATCAGCGTGACGACGAGCGACGGTCTCTATGGCTCCCTCACTGCCAGCCCGACGGTCATCTACTCCAATCAATCGTCGACCCTGAATTGGACCACGACGGGGACTGGGTTTCGGTGGGTGCATGGCTATCAGCCGGGGCTTAATGGCGTGAACGTATATCCCGCGGCGGTGACCGGCTCCTCCACCGTTTCAGGTCTGTCGCCGGGCAACTACCGATTTGTGATCGAATACGGTCCGGGTTCCTCAACCACGCGCATGTCGTTCGCGGACCTGACCGTGCTCGGGGTGAATCGCACGGTGATGACCTCGACCGCGCCGGTCGGAGCCGGATCAGTCACGGGCGCGGGAATCTATATGGAAGGGACGTCCGCCACCTTGGTCGCGGTCCCGGACGCTACGCATGTTTTTGCCGGATGGACGGGCGATCTCACCAGCTCGGCCAATCCCGTCGTCTTCACCGTCGGCGCCCAGAACTACAATGTGGTCGCGAACTTTGCGCTCCGGACCTTTGCCGTCACCGCGGTGGCATCACCGGTCGGCGCCGGCACTATCACCGGCGGCGGCAGTTATCCGATGGGGAACGTCGCCACTCTGACCGCGACACCCGACGCGACGCATACCTTCACCGGTTGGAGCGGGGACCTTTCGAGTGCGGCCAATCCTCTGTCGTTCACCGTTACCAGCGCGACGAACCTGATCGCGAACTTCGCGCCGACCAGTTTCTCGCTGACGACGACCGCAGTGAGCGGTGGCACGGTCACTCCCGGCGGCACGTATGCGGCTGGCACCGTCGTGACCGTGGCCGCAACGCCGGATACCACTCACCGTTTCACCGGCTGGACGGGAGATGCGAGCGGTCTGGCGACTTCCGTCGCCGTTACGATGGACCGGGCGAAGATGGTTCAGGCTAACTTTGCCGCCAAGGCGGCTCAGACGATCACGTTCGATCCACCGGGCGATCACGGACTGGCGTCTCCGCCGTTCACGCTGGTGGCGAATGCAACCTCCGGTCTGCCGGTCAGCTTTTCCCTCCTCAGCGGTCCGGCCACTCTGACCGGCAACTCCGTCGAGGTTACCGGGGCCGGCCCCGTCACGATTCAGGCGAGCCAGCCGGGCGACGCCTTCTTCCTCCCCGCCGCACCCGTCAACCAGAGCTTCAACGTGATTGCCGCGGCCACGCTCAAGTATCGCGGCCAGTCACGCACTCTCCTGCGCGACGCCACCACGCGCGAGGCTCCTCCCTTCGTCCTCGAGAAACCCTGACCGATCCCATCCATGAAAATCCTTTTTTGCTTCGCTCTCTTGTTCGTATACGCGGTGGCGGCCGAGCCGTCGCCCCTCGACCTGCCCGTTGGTCCGCTCCGTTTCGAGAAGACCCCGTTGCCGTCCGCGCTTCGCGCGCTGGCCCGCACGGGTAAGGCCACCATCCACGTCGAACCTGGCATTTCCGGCGAGGTCACCGTCGATTTTTCCGGCGGCACGGTGCGCGGTGCGCTGACCACACTCGTGGAGCCGGCCGGGCTCTATTTCGAAGAAACGCCATCGGGCATCTTTGTGCGGCAGAGGAAAACGGTGCTCTATGCGATCGACTATCCGCAGCTCACACGCAGCGGTTCCGGCAGCGCGTCGATCACGCTTGGCGGCGCTCCGGGAGGCAGTGGAAGCCTGACCGGCTCCAACCCGCTTTCGGCGCAGCAAGCGCTCGCGAACGGTAACACGGGGTCCGACGCGACTCAGGTTTCCATCTCGCAGGAGAACCAAAACACCTTCTGGACAACCTTGGAGGCCGAGCTGCGCAGCATGGTGAAGGACGGCGACAGTCTGGTCCTCAATCGCTTCAGCGGCGTGGCGCAAATCACGGCACCAGTGAAGCGGCATGAGTCCATTCGGGCTTTCATCGAGTTGGTGAACCGCCGGATCACGCAGCAGGTCGAGATCGAGGCCCGGCTTGTCGAGGTGACCTTGCGCGACGAGCAGAAACTCGGCGTCGACTGGGATCAGGCTGCAACCTCACTCGAAGGCGTGCGGGTGCAGGCGCGCGCGCCACTCGATGTCGCTGGAGTCGGTGGCACCGTGCTGGGCGCCAATACCTTCGCGGCGACCCTGGGATTCGGACGAGCCTCCGCGGTCATCCAAGCGCTGAAGCAACAAGGCGAGGTGAAGACCGTCGCACAGCCACGCCTGCGCGCACTCAACAATCAGACGGCCTTTATCAAGGTGGGCGAGGACCGCCCGTTCTTCCGGTTGCAGCAGACGACCACGCTCCAGCAGCCCGGCGCAACGACTGCGTTCAATCAGACGCAGGAGAACTTCTCGGTCTCGACGATCACCATCGGGACGATCCTCGCGGTTACCCCGCAGATCGACGGCGACAAGACGATCACGCTCGACGTGCTGCCGGCCATCACGCGGTTGCAGGCCATCGTCACGAGCCCCGACGGACGGCAGACCGCGCCGGTCACCGAGGTGAAGCAGGCTTCGACCATCGTGCGGCTGCGCGACGGTGAAACCGCGATCATCGGCGGACTCATTTCGGAGGAGACGGGTGAAACCGAGCGCCGGGTCCCGATTCTCGGGAAAATCCCCGTCGTCGGGGCTGCATTCCGCAGCCGTGCAAACCTCCGCGCCCGGACCGAACTCGTGATCTTCCTCACGCCCCGGCTCGTCCGCTGACCATGCTCGATTTTCTCCAGAATCTACGCGGCCGAAATCCCTCGGCGACCGCCATGGTCGAACCTGGCGTTGACCCGACGCGCGCTTTCGACGCGATCCTGCGCGCGGCGGCGGGTGAAGGCGCGAGCGACATTCACTTCGAGCCCAAGGAGGATGGTCTGTTCGTGCGCTTCCGGCTCGACGGCGAAATGCACAGCCATGCCCGGCTGCCGGTCGCGCAGCGCGAGGCGCTGCTCGCGAGGGGCAAGATTTTCGGCGGCATGGACATCACGGAAAAACGCCTGCCGCAGGATGGCCGGGCTGTGCTCAAGGAACGCGGACGGCGCTTCCACCTCCGGCTTAGCACGCTGCCGACGGTGCATGGCGAGAGCCTCGTCATCCGGCTGTTGGATCAGACGATGCCGGGACAGGACTTCGCACAGTTGGGCCTCGCTGAGCCCCAGGCGGACGCGTTGCGCGCAGCGCTGGCAGGTCCGGCGGGATTGATTTACCTCACTGGTCCGACGGGGTCGGGAAAGACCACGACTCTGCACGCCGCGCTCCATGCCCTCGATCACGAGGGGCGCGTCATCCACACGCTGGAAGACCCGGTGGAATATGAATTCCCGGGCATCCGGCAGACGGAGATTCGCGAAAAGATTGGCCTCACATTCGCGACCTCGCTGCGCGCCCTCCTGCGGCAGAATCCCGATATTTTGCTGGTCGGTGAAACGCGGGATGCCGAGACCGCCCAACTTGCGATTCGCGCGGCACTCACCGGCCATCTCGTGCTCTCGACGTTGCACACGAACGATGCGCTCGCGGCCATTCCGCGTCTGCGGGATCTCGGCGTGGAGAGTTTTTTGTTGGCCGCGTCGCTACGACTGGTAGCGGCGCAAAGATTGGTTCGCCGGCTTTGCGCCGAGTGCAAGGAACCGCACCCGGAGAATGCGCGCTTGCGCGAGGTGCACCGGATGCCCGATGCGGAATTCCGCCGGGCGGTGGGGTGTCCCGCATGTCGCGGTCGGGGCTTCCAAGGGCGGCTGGCGATTCACGAGGTCATCTCTGCCGAGAAGTATTTACCACTGATCGCGGCGAATGCGCCCCTCGGCGATCTGGCCGCGGTGCGCGACCGCGAGGGCACCGTCACGCTGTGGCAGCACGGGCTCACTGCGGCGGCACGGGGACTCACCACCATCGAGCAGGTCGCCCGCGTCCTCTGATTTTTTCACCGGGCCACCCGGCCCATAACCCAAGAACATATGAAGAATACCAAAAACAAACGTCTGCTTACGCAGGGTTACTCCCTGCTCGAACTCGTTCTCGTCCTCGCCGTGGTCAGCGTCCTCGTCGGGCTGTTGTTGCCGAAAGGCTTCGATGCTCTGCGCAACGCGCGGATTCAGCAGGTCGAGAAGACCGTCGATACGCTCAAGACCGCGCTGACCGACTATCTCGCGATGGCCGGCGGCAACGGCAGTCTGCCCCGCACCGAAGGCACCGGCATCCCGACCTCGGGCGCAGCGCTCACCGGCGCCACCGATGTCGCGAAAGGCAACGCCGCGCGGCTCGACACCGTTCTGCTCGCGACGGGAAAAATTGAGAAGCCGCTGGCGCTGCGGATGGGCACGCAGGCCTTCGCCTCGACGGGCACCGGCAATGAAGTGTCGTGGAATCAAGCGGCGCTTGGCTTCGTGATGACACCGGACGCGGCGCCGCAACGAAACTGGTCCAACGTCACCCGGGCTGAGGCCCGCACGGCCAATCCGGCCCTCGCGCCTTCCGCCGCCCTTGGCGCCAACTTCCGGCTCGATGGGACCACGAACCTCAGCGCGAACTACGTGGTCGCCTACCTCGTCATCCCGGCGTGTCCCGCGAAGGACGCCTACGAACTGGCCGTCGCCATGAACGGAGCGCAGCTCGCGCCCGTCGAGGGCGCCGCCTCTGACAGTGGCGTCGTCGCCTATGCCGCTCCCGCCAACGGAATCACGGACGTCTATGTTTATCTCACGTCCATCTGAGCCGCGCACGGTTCTACTCTGGGGCGACCGCTGGTGGTTCGCCGGCACCGGTGTTTCGGCGGAGTTCGCCGATCTCGGCGGCGCCGTCGAAGTGCTGGTGGCCCACTATGCGAACGAGCCGAAGCCCGTCCGCATCCGGCTGATTTTTCAGCCGGATGCGCTCGAGACCGAGCCCGTGGCGTGTCCGCAGGGCGACCGGGCGACGCTGGCGGCGGCGCTCGCCGGGGAATTCCCGGCGCTGTGCAATCCGCAGTGTGCGTGGAGTCATGAGCACGTGCTGCCAATGGGCGGTGACTTCGCGACGCTCCTCCATTTCGAGAGCACTCCTGGACTCATTACGCTCGCCACCGAACTGGCGCGGCGGGGCGTGGCCGTTGAATCCGCGTGGCCGATGGCGACCTTCCTCCATGCCCTCCCGAAGGAGTGGAGCGATTCAGGCGCGGTCACGGTCGTCGCGGTCCAGGCACAGCGGGCCGTCGCCTACCGCCATCCGGCCAACGGCGTTCGTTCTGCGCCGGTCTGGCTTGGCGAGACGGCCGTCGCCGAGGTAGGCGAATGGCTGGCGGAGCTGCTGACTCAAAGCCCGGAAGAACCGGTGCTGCTTGTCTGCGCGGATGCCGCGACGGCCACCGCCCTGGGCTCATTCGTGAGTGCCGAGGGTTACCCCGGCGTCGAGCAGATCACGCTCAACGAGGCCTTGGCGCGTCCCGGTGTATTTCCCCGCTATCACCCCGCACAACTGTTGCCGCGTTCCCCGATCTTCACCGCACAGCGCTTCCTGATCGCAGCGAGCATCGCGTTTTTCCTCGCGGCTGCGTGGTCGGGAGTCGGAGTGGCCCGCGCTGCGCTCGCAGATCGTGAGGCCGCGCGGGATCAACAGACCAAGCTGACGGCATTGCGCACGGACGTGGCGCAGTTGCGAGAGAACGCCGCCGAAATCGCCGCGCTGCGTCGCTCGCTGGAGGGCGGCGCGGCGGGTCCGCCCTGCGGCGCATTGCTCGAAGCGGTCGCCACGACGGTCCCGGCGTCAATTACGCTTACGTCGCTGCGCATCACCGGCCGGACAGTGGCGATTGACGGCTGGGTCGCTGCGGGAACGTCTCCGACCGTGGTCGAGGACTGGCGCTCGCGTCTGGCGCCGGCGAGCGCGCCGTGGACGGCGTCCGTGAAAGCGGCTGCGACCGGCGCGTTCACCCTAACCGGAGGATTTCGGTTGTGAACCGGACGAGGAGGATTTCCCGGCGAGTCTGGTTCGCCTTCGTGGGCAGTGTCGTTCTGTTCGCGGCCGTTGGGTGGTTCGCGTTCCACCCGCGTCCGGCGGAGTCGGCGCACGCGGCGGAGTTCACCGCGCTCGTCGGCGAGCAGGAGCGACTGCGTGGCAACGATGACGTCCTGCGAGATCGGCTCCGCGAGCAACAGCGTGGGCTCACCCGCATCGCATGGACGCCGGAAAAGCTGGCTGCCTTGGAACAACGGCATGGCTCGCGGTGGCGTTGGACGTGGGAGCCGGGCGAACCTCGCGCGCAGGCCACGGTGCAGCGCTTGGCTCCGCGGATCGAAGAATGGGCCGTCTACCGCGCCCTTGTGGCGGAACTAGCCGACCAGCCGGGCGTAATTGTCGAGTCCGTCGAGATCCTCGCTGAAGGCTACGCACGGGACCGGCGCCTGACGCGGGTCGCGATTGGACTCCGCTTTGTCGTTGCACCGGCCCGCGACGGACAGCGGGCCGTCCCAAGCCACGGCCCGCCGACCGTCGCCCCGGCGGCAGGTCCGGCCACGCCCCGGAAGGTCGGGGCCTTCACTTCGCACCGCCGCCCGTCCGCCTTCGCCGAGCCTCCGGCTCCCGGGACGAGCGGCGCTTCGTTCCGGTCCCGACCCTCCGGAGTTCAGGGCCGGTCAAGTCATCCACCCAAATCCAACCCAGAAAAAATATGATCACCCTGACCATCCACCTGCCCGAGACCGTCTACGCCGAATTCGCTTCGGCCGCTGACCAACTGAATGGCCGATTCACCGGCGCAAATCCCAAGATTGAACCGAACAGCCTCATGGCGTTCGCGCTCGCCCGGCACGAAGCCGCCGACATCTGTGGCCAGTTCGACCTCGCGTTGCGCCTCGTGCAAGGACCGACGGAGCCGCCGTTCAACCCCGTGCTTTCCGAACCCTTCGGGCGGGACTCCCGCCCGGTGCCGACACCGCCAGCACATCAAGAGGCGGCCTAAACCCAGACGCATATGGCCATCGACCAAAAAGAAAAAACCGAAACTAAACTGAAGCCGCTCGTCTTCCGGGATAATCCCGAGGTGAAGAAGAAGATCGAGGCGCACAAGAAGGCGAACCCCGACGACGTCACGTATTACACGCGGCTCGTGAAGGAAAACCCCGAGCGCGCGATCGAGACCTTTCTTTATCGCGACCAGCAGAAGCACGAGAACGAGATGCGGCTCATCCAGAAGCAGCTCCCGCAGGCCCAGTCGTTCTACAACGCACAGACGGCGGAGGCGAAGGCGCGCATCGACCGCGATTTGGAAGGCGTGAATCCTTACTTCAAGGACAAGGCCTTCGTGAACGCGGCGCTGCGGGAAAAGGACCGGCAGACGCGGCGGGAATTCGCCAACCCGGCCCAGGCGCCGGCGACTCCGCCCCCGGCGGCGGGCGCGAAGATCGCGGCTTAGTCCGATGCCCGTCGATCCGTCCACTCGGTCGCACCTCGACGACCACCTCGGTCAGGCGGAGTTCTCGCTCAAAGTGGCGGCGAACTTCGATTGTCTCAAAGACACGCCCGCGCACGAGGCTGTGCGCGCGGCGCTGGCCCGGGTGGCGGAGGCGCGGGGCTGGGTGCGCGAACGGCTCGCGGTCGAACGTCCTGTCCTGCGGCCGTATCAGGCTCCGTTGGGGCAAGGCTTGCCGCTGAATCGCAACGAACGATTGGGCTATCGCTGGCCATGAGTGCGCGCGCGTTGGGCGTCATTGTCACCGGAGGGCGGCACTACGTGCTGAGTGCGGACGACTTTTTGTTGATCGAGGGGACGATGCGCGCGCGTGGCGCGAAGACGATCTACACGGACGGGAGCGCCGGCGTGGCCGACCAGGTCGAGGCCTGGGCGGAACGTCGGGGTATTTCGGTTTTGAAGGTCACGGCGAACTGGATGCACGAAGGCCCCGCCACGCCGGAGGAGCGCAACACTTCGCTCGTCGAACTCGCCCGGACGGTCATCGCGTTTCCCGGCGAAGATCCGACGGATGATTTGCTGGAGAAGGCGCGGCGGCGACGCCTGCGCATTGTGGAAAGCCCGGGCCGGATCGCGGCCCAACGGCCTATGCTGGCTCGGCCGGTTCTCAACCTGACACGCTATCCGCGCCAGCGGAGCGGACCATCACTCAGATTATGAATTCACCGACTCCCTCCATAGTCCGGGCCGAAGACCCGGACGCAGTGCAGCACTTGCAGACCAAGATCGCGGCGGCCGAAAAGCTGCAGGTTACCATGAAGGCCGCAAATGTCATTGTCCGCAACCGGCAGCTCACCGACGACGAAAAGGTCGCGCGGTTGGTCGCGGAATGCGGTCAGCGGGAGCACAGCGCAAAGGAACTGCTCAAGCCCGACTTTGCCGGGCGGGTGGGTTTTCCGGACTATGCGCTCACCAACAATGGCGCGAACATCCGACGCATGCAGGCGCGGTTGAAGGGGCTCGCGGACGAGAGCGGACGCGCTTCGGTCACGTTGCCGTTTGCCGGCGGACGGGTGGAGGATAACGCCGAGGAATGTCGCGTGCGGATTTACCACGACGTGAAACCGCCTGAGGGCACCATTGCGAAATTGCGGACTTATGGGTTTCACTGGACGCCGTCCATGGGCTGCTGGCAGCGCCTGCGGAACGACTCGGCGAGGTATGCGGCGACGCAGATCACCGGCGTGACGTGGCCGGCCGTGCCGGCCGTCGGAGGGAGCGGGCCGAGTGTCGCAACGGCTAACAGCGTCGCTGCGGGTCAGGCGCCACGTTCGGGGATCGCGGCATGACAGCGGCCAGCAAAGAGGCGTTGGTCACGCTGCGGCGCATGGCGCGCGGGCATGCGGGTGCTTCATCGGGCGAAACAGCCGCCTGGGAAATCCTTGCCAATCTCCGCGATGGGGCCGAGGTGGACTTCGCGGGGAATTTCGTGCGGCTGGATAGCTGCGGGAAACGGGCCGTCGTGCAGTTGCTGCTGGATCTCACCACGGGCGGGACTGCCCTGAGCGAATTGAACTAAAAGCATAGCCGTATGACCGAACCCGACAATCCGCTGGACGAGGTGTCTCCTCCTGGGGACTGCCAGAACGGCGTTGATCCCGCTCTGAAAAACTCGACTCTGGACCTCACTCCGATGCCGCCTGCAAAACCTATATCCGCCTCCAACTACGAGGGCTTGGTCGCGGAATTGAGCCGCCTGCTGGAGGACGCGCGGCGCGTTTCAGCGCGTGCGGTGAACACCGTGATGACCGCGACCTATTGGGAAGTGGGGCGGCGGATTTTCGAGCATGACCAGGGCGGAAGGAAGCGTGCGGGCTACGGCGACGAACTGCTCGCGCGCTTGGCGAGTGACCTCACGACCCGGTTTGGCCGCGGTTTTTCCCTGAGCAATCTAAAGAGCGCTCGGACATTTTATCTGCTGTGGCCGATAGGCCAGACACCGTCTGGCCTATCGCCTTCGGCTGAAGGCCCCGAAATTGGCCAGACAGTGTCTGGCCAATTGGCCACGGTCGGTCGGCCCGAATTTCGGCTGCCGTGGTCGCACTATGTGCGCCTGATGGCGGTTAAGGAGGAGGCCGCCCGTCGCTTCTACGAAACGGAGGCCCTGCGCGGCGGATGGTCGGTGCGGCAGCTGGATCGCCAAATCGCCACGGTGTTTTATGAGCGCACCGCGTTGTCGCGCGATAAGTCCGCCATGCTCACCAAGGGCGCGAAGCCGCGGCCCGAGGACCAGGTCAGTGCCGAGGAGGAGGTCAAAGATCCTCTCGTCCTCGAATTCCTCAATCTGAAGGACGAATACTCCGAGTCGGACCTGGAGGAGGCGCTGCTGCGGCATCTGGAAAAATTTCTGCTCGAACTCGGAGGGAACTTTGCCTTCGTCGGCCGGCAACGCCGGCTACGCATCGGGGAGGAGTGGTATCGCGTCGACCTCCTGTTTTTTCATCGGAAGCTTCGCGCCCTGATCGTCATCGATTTGAAAATTGGCAAGCTGACCCACGCCGACGCCGGGCAGATGCACATGTATCTGAACTATGCGAAGGAGCACTGGATGCAGGAGGGCGAGAATCCACCGGTGGGATTGATCCTCTGCTCCAAGCCGGACGATGCGCTGGCCAAGTATGCGTTGGAGGGTTTGCCCAACAAGGTGCTGGCCCGGGAATACAAGCTGGCGCTGCCAGATGAGAAGGCCTTGGCCGAGGAACTCGAAAAGACCCGGCTGATGATTGAGCGGAAGGCGCGGTAGCTGCCAAAGGGGACGCCAATCGCAGGACTCTCGCCGCCAACCCGCATGAAAGCGCATGTTGCCAATCCCCCGCAGATCGACGAGCTCGAAAAACTCAGCCGCTACACCACGCTGCCCGTCCTGCTCGATTTGCTCAAACGCCAGCGCCTTGTGTTGCTCGATCCCAAGTCATGGGAGGATAAAAACGACTCCGGTGTGATGCTGGAATACAAGCGCCGCAAGGACGCGGCACGCTTGTTCGCGATCTGCTTTTCGTGGGGCGACGAGACCATTCACCAGTGGAAGGCATTCGCCGATGGCATCAGCGGATGCTGCATCGAGTTCGATGCCCAGCGGTTGATCAGCCGCCTTAGAGAGGTCAAAGACGTGAGGTTCCGCTGCGTAAAGTATCTGCGCTTAAACGAACTCAAAGATGCGGAGATTCCAGTCGACGACATGCCTTTTATCAAACGCTGGCCGTATCGCTGTGAGGACGAATTCCGCGTGATTTGGGAGGGCGCTTCCAAGGACGCGTTCTTTGAGATTCCGATCGATCTCTCCATGATCAACAAGGTGACCCTCAACCAGCGGATGCCGCCGCAGGTTTACGCCACCATACGAGACTACCTTCGCGAGGCGTTCGATCACCCCGACCAACGGATCAGTCACTCGACGCTCTACGAGAATTCCCGCTGGCTGAAAAAATTCCAGCGGGAGTGATTGGGGGGCACTCGGGTTTAGACGTAGACTTAGCGGTGAACGCTGCCACCACCCGCTATCCGGGTTGGTCTTATGAGGCACGGGCACGCCGTCGCACAGCCGCTTTAGAAACTCGGGCTTGTGAGTCGGCGATTCTGGTTCGGCTGAGGCTGGGTTCGATGCCGCACAGGAGATTGATGCGAGTCGCCGCAATTGCGGCCGGATGTCCCGAGGTTGTAGTTGCAAAAAGCGGCGGCTTGATTTTCGTCTTGGTCGGCTTCGGCGGCCTGTGGACGCATAAACACCCCGGTGTTGCGGACAAATTGCCGAGATTGCTCGTTAGGTGTTAGTGGCCAGTTCGAGTTCTGAATCAGTTCACCCGGGGAGAACCATAATCAGAACCGTCGGACCATGAGCCATCCTATCAGCAGCATTCCCCCAGCGAAGTTTCTTCGCTTCGAACAATACCACGTTGCGCCGTTGACCGAGATTACCGTCGAAGCGCTAAAGGCGTCCGCCCGGGCCGCGCGAAACGAATTCCGGGACCGCGAGAAAATCGGCCACACTACGGCGCTGAATCACCTTGTTCAGGCGCTTGGATTTTCGGGCGGCTTTGGCGAATACGTGCGCGAGGGGCAGCACCAGCTTCGTGCATTCATGGATCGTCATGCGTTGCGGGTCAGGGCGGATTTGATCCGTCCGAATCCCGACATGGCGTTGGTGAAACTGGAGCCGCGACAGTTGGCGGATCGTTTCGCCCAACTCGGTGAAAATCTACCCAGCCGCATCTTCACCGGGCACGATATGGACTGGTTTGCCGTCAACGACCGTTGGTTCCGTGTGAATCCGTGGAATGAAGGACGGGAGGTGCTGCGTGACGGCCTCCGGTTTGATGAGGTCGAGGCGCAAGTCGAGGAGGTGGAGAAGCGGGCACCCGGAGAAGGCGCCCTCTGGCTTGAGTCCGCCGTGGCGGCCAATGAGTTTTTTGTGAGGGCGGCGGCCGACAATCTGCTTGGCGACGTGCTCTTCGAATATCGAGGCCAGCCGGCGAGCGAAAGCGCAGTTGCGGCCCGCACCTATCGCCCGCCGACGTGCCGACCGGAGGACTTCAAGCGATTCATGTCCTGCGCCAACGAGGCCGGTCGGATCTTCAGGAAGTGGATCGATGGCCTCTCGGCGGGATGGGTTGACGTCCTTCCGTTTAACGAGCGACTCGTGTTTCTGCGGGGTTCGGCCGGCTCCTACGATTTCGTTTTTCCGGGTATGCGAGACACGGCGTTCAACCACAATCCCTTCGCGCCCTATCTCAAAAACGCCGACGTTCCGAAATCGCATGACACTTATCATTTCGGGCGCTGGCTCTACTATGAATACTCCGGTTGGTTGGAGTGCGATCAGCACATGTCGGAGGAGCGACATTACGCGGACGGCGGCAGCAGGGACAACCTCCCCAACGAGGATGAGTTGCTCAAACGGCATCTCACGGCGCTCGGAATCTACCTGCCGCCGAGAAAGTCCGCCCCGAGACGCGAAGGCTTTTCCACGTTGGAAATCAATGATCGGCGGCTGAACGTATCGAATCTCATTTCGATCGCGCAGTTCGCGGCCTTCATCGACGACAACCCCGACTACGCAGGCTACAGCAGGGCCAATCCGGAAGTGGACCGATGGGAGCCGGTCAACTCTGACGCCGACAGGTCGCTGCCTGCGGCCGTGACATGGTATGACGCCAACGCGTTTGCCGCGTGGATCAGCAAGACGAAGAACCTCCCCGTGCGTCTTCCGACGGAGGCGGAATATCTCGCGGTGATTCAACAGGAGATTGGTTCGGTTCCTGCCACGTCCGGTCGAGACAATGAGGTTAAACCACTGCTCCGATCATATTGGCCTGAAGGCGGGGGCGATTTTCAGGCAAAGCGCATTGAGTTCGATCCCACTGTGATGAGGTGGGAGGCCGGACGGACAGGGCTACGATTTTTGGTTTCCGAGGATTTTGGAGAATGGCTCAACGAGGAAGCTGCGGCGGTGAACACCTTTACCCGGGCTTCGCTTTGCTCCGCTTACTACCCACCGGTCCGCGGAAAGTTTTCCGCAAGAAGCACCGGCAAATACAAAAACAAGAAAGTCGGCTTTCGCCTCTGTTACCTCCACGGCGAACCGACCGCGGAGAACCACGGCTGATCCAACCCGGCGTTTGCTTCGGGATCGGCGTGTTACACCCAAGCCTGCGCTTGGGCTTTACTCGCGCGGCCAAAGTTCGGCCGCAGGCACATCTCCGAGCCATGCGTCAAGAATTCCATCAGGATGACTTCGCCAAGAACGATTGTGATTGTCGGCGGCAACGCCCGCCCTGACGCGCTCAAGCGTCTTCGGGATTCCCTTGTCGGCGTAACCGTCGCTTGGATTCCTACGCGCGAGAGCGATCCCAGCGCAGCTAGGTTTAGTCCGTCGATTCAGCGTTCCGAGACCTGCCTCGTGGTGGTCCTAACTGGACTCGTCCGGCACCAGCACGCACGGGACATTCTCGGACTCGCTCGGCGCCACGGAAAACGCGTGCTGCATCTTTTCCGCAGCCCCAACCCAGGGCGAATTCGCCACGAGCTCGGACGCTCAGAGGGAGGTGTTCGATGAAAACTGCCCGCGCAACCAGAGGCATGTTGGTGCCCGTGGCCTCTCCTTGGAGGCGCGTTACAGAACCGTTTCGGGGTTTGGTGCATCTTTCCCGGCCGCCGGAGACGGTGTTGAAGGAATCTGACTGCGCAGTCCGGGACGATGCACCGGAACCCGCGCCCCCGCCTTTCTTCGCACGAATGATGCGAAGGATCACAACCACAGTAATCGGAAAGGAGGTAACATGAGCAAAGGTAACCCAGGCTGGCCCAGCGGAAATCCGGGCAAGCCGTCCGGTGGCGGCCGTAACAACGGCCCGCGCACGAAGTAAGTCAGCTGCTTCGATAACAACGCGAGGGGCGGTCGTGCCGACCGCCCCTCTTTCGCTTCAGAGGATTATTAGTCGTTATTAACTACGCATTGACTTTAACGACTCATTTGCTTCCAGTCGAATTATGGGCCTTGCCTTGGCTGAGCTTCGTCGGTTTGCCGAGCACTCCGCCGCGATCCGACTGATTCGCGGGGATCGATTCGTCGACGACATTGCGTTTCTTCACTATGCCTTCCGCGGGCTGGGTTCGGTAGTGGTGGCTGAAAGTGAGCTGCGCACCGTTCTGGCCCGATGGATGGAAGCTAACTTTGAAGCGGACCAGGAGAACCATCCGGGGTGGAAGCCGGCAGAACGCATTGCGTTTTATGTAAAGCAACAATTCCTCCGAAAACGGGAACTGCCCGAACGGACGGAGCCAATCTACGAGCTGACTTCGGACGCGGACCGACTGCTTACTTGGATTGAGGATCAAAGGCAGCGGGATTTCGTCGGCACCGAATACGGTTTGCAGGCGATCATGCGGGATCTGCGGGACTTGGCCGCTCGCGCGAGCGGCGACTGGCAAAAGCGTTTAGACAGTCTCCAAGCCCAGCGGGCCGACATCGACCGGCAAATCGATGAGATCTATCGGCAGCCCGAGAACCAACGGGCCGATGTCCGGTATGTTCTTGAGACGCTTCAAAGATTGGAACGTGCGAGCCAGGACCTCGTGGGGGATTTTTCGGTGCTGCGGGAACGGTTCACCGAACTGGCGCGCGATATTGCAAGGCAGCATGGGTCCACTTCCAGCCGGCGGGGTGACGTATTGCGGCTGGCTCTCGATGGAGAGGATGCCCTGCGCAAAACGCCGATGGGGGAATCGTTCTATGGCTTCTGGCGAATGGTGGCCTCCAGCGAGCGGGAAGAGTTCATCGCCATGGTTGAAACCATCTATTCCACCCCTGAACTGCCGGAGGCCATGCGGGGCCGGAGAATGCTGGAGTCGTTGTTGGACTCGCTGCGCGAGCAAGGTCAGGTGGTCCTTGATGCCAACCGGCAGTTGACCCGTCAGCTTCGCCGAGCCCTTGACCGGGAAGACATCGAGACCCGGAGAATCATGGCTGCTCGCATGGGCGAAATCAGGCTCCTGTTGCTGGGGCATCCTGAGGAACTGCAGGACCTGCCCGGAATTGAAGTCGATGAGTCGGTCGCCGTTTGTCTCCCCGTCGACCGCCCCCTGTATGAACCGGCAGAACCGGTCATCGTTGATACAGATTTCCGGACGGCGTCTCCGTCTGACCTGAAGAAAGCAGCTGAGCAGATCGCGGAGGCCGGAATCATCGATTTCAAACGGTTGATCGCGAATTTGAGGGATTGCTTGGCGCGCCCGGGCCGCGGCACCGGTGTGCTACTTTCCACCGTCGTGGAGGTGCACCCGCCGCGGGAGGGCCTCCTCGACCTGCTGGGCTATATCCACCTGGGCAAACTCCTGGGCGACGACGCGCAGGTGATGGACGAGCAGGTGTTCCGCTGGGCCAACAAACACGGCCGGGAAGTCGTTTGCCCCGACATTTTCTTCGTTTCCATCGACTCCCTTTCACCATGAACACCGAGACAGCACCTTTCCTCCAAACACCGGATTGGCAGGTCGCCGCCGTGAATTTGCTTCAGAGTCCCGTGTTCGAACACGAGGGCGAGCGGTGGCGCCGGGTCAGCCACGGAAAGAACGACCTCAACGGTTTCTTTCGTCAGATTGGACTACGGGTGATTGTCGACCCGGTGGAGGGTTACGCTTACCTTGAACAGTTGCCGGAAGACGAGCTTCGCGATCTGCCCAGGATTGTCCGACGGCGTCAGCTCTCGTTGGGAGCCACGATCTACGGATTCTTCCTGCGGCAGGAACTGGACCGGGCCATTAAGGATGATCCCAGCGTGACGCGCGTTCGCCGGAATTTGCGGCAAATCCGGGAACTGGTGGCGGAGTTTTTTCCCGCCACCAACAACGACTCGGCCGATCGCAAGGCGGCGACGGGATTCCTCACCGACCTCGCCGAACTAGGCTTCGTGAAACGCGTCGCCGAGTCCGGCGACGGCAACGAAGCTGAATATGAGCTGACCCGGTTGCTTCGGGCGAAGTTCAACCCGCTTGCCGCGGAGGAATTCCTCGACCGCATCAAGTCACATCTGGCCCGCCGTCAATCCCGCCCCTCCCATGAATCTGCTTGAAGACATGCTTCCGGAAGAAGTCGGTGCCAACGGCGCCCGCAAACGCAAGGGTCTGCGGCTCTGGCGCGCGGAGGTTTTGAACTGGGGCACTCTCGGTGAAAACGTGGTGCATGCCGCTGACCTGCGCGGGGACTGGCTTTGCATCACCGGCCGGAACGGCACCGGCAAATCTACGTTGGCCGACGCAATCATCACCGCCTTTCCGCCGGCACGCATGCGGATTCACTACAACGCGGCCGGTGGCGCAAAAAACAAGAAGGAGCGGACGACGCTGACCTACCTCCGCGGTTACTACGGCCATGAGCAGGACCAGACCGGACGCGCGAAACCGTCTGCATTGCGTAATCAGGCCGGCACCCTCACCGCCATTCTGCTTCAGTTTCACGAGGAGGGCACCGGTCGCTGGGTGACCCTGCTGGTGCTAGGGACGTTCACCGCCAGCGAAGACGAGCAATGGCTTTACGGGATTATCGAG
>CALSBN010000030.1:0-30932 GCA_943373185.1 Opitutus sp. GAS368
TCGCCCATCTTTTGCGCGCGCGGGGTTTGCAGGCCGGAGATCGGCTCGCGTTTTTTTTGCAGAACCGGATTGAGGTGATCGATCTCTGGCTCGCCGGAACCAAGCTCGGTTTGATCATCGTGCCGATCAACGTGCTCTACCGGGAACGCGAGCTGACGCACATCGTGCGTGACGCTGCGCCCACCGCGGTGGTGACCTCGCGCGAGTTGGCGGGGCTTATTCCCAGCGATGTGGCGATTTGGGAAGTGGACGGGTTGACGGCCGAGGCTGCGGCGCAGCCGGGTGCGCGGATTTCGATCCCGGCCGATGCGGATACGCCGATGGCGCTCATCTATACTTCAGGCACGACCGGCGCTTCGAAGGGCGCGGTGCTCACGCAGGGCAATTTTGCGACCAACGGGCTTACGCTCGTCACCGCTTGGGCGATCACGTCGGCCGACCGCTACCTTGCGACGCTGCCGCTCTTTCACGTGCACGGATTGGCGAACGGACTGCACTGCTGGCTCTTCAGCGGTTGCCACCTGCGGCTGACCGAGCGTTTCGAACACGCGAAGGCCGCCCAGTGGTTCGACGAGTATCGGCCGTCGCTCTTTTTTGGCGTGCCCGCGATGTTCATCCGGCTGCTCGAGCTCCCGCCCGAGGTGGCGTGCGCCATCGGCTCACGGCTGCGGTTGGCGGTTTCCGGGTCGGCGCCGTTGCCGGCCGAGGTGCATGAGAAATTCAGGCAACTCTACGGCTCGGTGATTCTCGAACGCTACGGGATGACCGAGACGTTGATGAACATCGGCAACCCCTACGCCGGCGAGCGTCGCCCCGGCACGGTCGGTCTGCCGCTGGCCCACGTGGCGGTGCGCATCTGCGACGAGGCCAACGCCGTGGTCCCCGATGGCACGACGGGCGAGGTCTGGGTCAAAGGTCCGAACGTGTGCGCCGGTTATTGGCGGCGGCAGGATGCGACCGCGGCGGCGTGGAGCGACGGTTGGTTTCGCACGGGCGACATCGGGGTGCGCGCCGCCGACGGCTACGTTACCCTGCGGGGCCGGCGCAGCGATCTGATCATCTCCGGCGGCTTTAACATCTATCCCCGCGAGATCGAGGAGCTGATTCTCGAGCAGCCCGGGGTGCGGGAGGCGACGGTCGTCGGCGTGCCCGACGCGGTGCGCGGCGAAGTGCCCGTGGCCTACGTGGTGGTCGATAATGCGGGGTTCGACGAGGCGGCGACGGTCGCGGTGTTGCGTTCGCAGTTCGCCTCGTTCAAGCAGCCGAAGAAGTTTGTGCGTGTGCCGGCCCTGCCGCGCACGGCTTTGGGCAAGGTGCAGAAACATCTCCTTCCCGCCCCATGAGCCCGGCCGTCATGTCGTTGCTCGCGCTGGCCGTTGTGATCGGCTTCAGCCTGACCGCGCGCGTAAACATCGGGGTGCTCGCGGTCGCGTTGGCGTGGCCGATTGCCGTGTTCGCCGCGGGCTGGAAAGCGGAGGCGCTGCTCGCGGCGTTTCCTTCCAGCCTGTTTCTCACCCTTGTGGGCGTGACGTTGATGTTCGGGGTGGTGCAGCGAAACGGCACGTTGGAAGCGCTGGCCCGGCGGGCGGTGCGGCTGTGCGGCGGGCGCGCGGCGTTGTTGCCGGTGGTATTTTTTCTGCTGGCCGGGGTGCTCTCGTCGATCGGGCCGGGCGCGATCGCGGCGACCGCGCTGATCGTGCCGCTCGCGATGGGCATCGGGCATCGGGCCGGCGTGTCGGCATTTCTGACGGCTCTGATGGTCGCCAACGGTGCCAACGCGGGAAACCTGTCCCCGATCAGTTCGGTGGGCCTGATTATGCATACCCAAATGCAGAAAGCCGGTCTCCCGGGACACGACGGGCAGATGTTCGCGGTGGCCTTTGTGGCCCACACCGTCGTGGCGCTGGCCGCTTACTTTTTGTTCGGCGGCCTCAGGTTGTTCCGCGCCGGCCGCGGCCCGGTCGGCGAACGGCCGCCGCCCCTTACCGGCTCCCAGTGGTTCTCGTTGGCGGTGCTGGCGAGCTGGATCGCGGCGGTCGTGTTGCTGCGGGTCAACCCCGGCCTCTCGGCCTTTGCCGCGGCTTCGGTGCTGATCGTGGCGGGTGCGCTCGACGACACGCGCGCGTTTGCGAGTATTCCGTGGGCCGTGATCGTCACGGTTTCGGGGGTCAGCGTGTTGATCGCCGTGCTCGAAAAGACGGGCGGTATGGATCTTTTTACGACGTTGCTCGCCAACGTGGCGACGCCGGCCACGGCCAATGGGGCGATGGCGTTTTGCACGGGCTTGATTTCGACCTACAGCTCGACCTCGGGCGTGGTGTATCCGGCGTTCATTCCCGCCGTGGCCGGCTTCGTCGAGAAGCTGGGCGGCGGCGATCCGCTGCAAGTCGCGCTGAGCATCGGGGTGGGGGCCATGATCGTCGATGTCTCGCCGCTCTCGACGATCGGCGCGCTCGCGATCGCCGCCCGGCCTGATGGAGAGAACGAACGGGTCCTGTTTCGGCGGATGCTGCTTTGGGGCTTTGCCATGACGGTGGTCGGTGCTCTGTTCTGTCAGTTCTTCATCCGCTTTTTTGTATGAAAAAAATCCTGCTCCTGCTCTCGCTTTGCTGCGCCGTGACTTTGGGTTGGGCGGCGGAAATCCTTTCACCGGCCGAGGAAGCCGCCAAACGCTGGAAGCAGTATCAACCGTCGTTTGACGCCTTCGCCGAACACGACCGCGTCACTCCCTTCGCTCCCGGCGGCATTGTTTTTGTCGGCAGCAGTATCTTTCGGCAGTGGACCACCGTGCCGGAGCAGATGGCGCCGTTGCCGGTGTTGAACCGGGCGTTCGGCGGATCGCGCACGGGTGACCAGCTCGCGCGGTTTGACCAAGTGATCACGCCGTATGCGCCCAAAGTCATCGTTTACTATTGCGGCAGCAACGACCTCAAGGCCGGTGCGGTGGCCGAGGATCCGGCGGCGATTTTTGCGCGGTTTCGGGCCTTCTCGGAACGGGTGCAGGCGACCTTGCCGCAGACACGGATCATTTTTGTCTCAAGCACGCGGTCGCCGGACCGGGTGGGACGCTGGGAGCAGGTCGATCATTACAATGCGCTGGCCCGCGCGTATTGCGCCGCGACACCGCATCGGTTCTTCGTCGATGTAAACCCGGCGCTGGTCGATGCGGCCGGCCATCCGCGGCTCGATCTCTACAAAGAGGACAAATTGCATTTTCACCCGCCGGCCTACGCCGAGTTTACCCGGGTGATCCGGCCGGTATTGGAGCAGGTTTGGGCCGGAGCTGGTCGGCGGGGTGAATGACGCGCCGAGTCTGGGGATTATTTCGAGCCTTCGGGCTCTTCCGAAGGCACGCCGGAAAATGTGAGGCCGAAAAGACGGTTGGTGCGCAGCGCGAAGAACGCCCACGTGAGCGCGAGCACGATCCAGCACGCTTGGCCGAGGAGGTAGTAGGTTCGGCGGATTTTGAATTTGCTCCACCCGTATTCGTTGAGGAGCCCGTCCATGTCGCCGTTGGGGTCGTCTTCTCCGGCGATCATGGAGCCGAAGGGGATTTCCTCGATGCCGCGATAGACGTCGATCCAACGCAGCCACGTTGACATGAGGGTAAAGGCGCCGAGGAAAAAGAAGAGGTAGCGGCACCACTCCCAGCGAAATTTCTCCGGCAGTTGCACGTAGAACGCCATCATGAAGAGCGAGCTGATGATGAATTCACCGGCCAGGCCGCCGAACGCGCCATACCAGAATTCCTGCCGGTAGTCGGGCATCCGCCACGTCATGATGTGTTGCAGTCCGGCCAACGCCACGGCCCCGATCACGGCCCAGATTTTTCGCTCTTTGATGCCGGCGACGAGCAAGATGCCGAAGAGCACCAGGAGACCCCAATGCACGGACGGTGCGTAGTCGGGCTCGATGAGCGTGAAACCGATGGGGAGTGGCAGCGCCTTTTTCCCGCACAACCAGGCCGGCACCGCATGACCAAGCTCGTGAATCCAGATGTGGAACCCCTGCAGAAAAAACGCGAACGGACTCTGACTCACCAGCCACGCGAAGCCCAACAGCAACGGCGGCACGAAAGTGTTTACCTTCCAGTTGTCGAACGAGAGAAGCGCAGGGGTTTCGGGTTCGTTGCCCCGCGCTTTCGCGGCCAAGGCGAGGATTTCACTGGGCGAGAGTTGGGCTGCAGCGAGTTTTTCGCGCTCGGCACGGGTCCGCGGTTTGTCGGTGTCTTCGCCAATAGCGGCGTAGGCTTGGCGCAGTTGCTCGTGCTCGGCCTCAAGTTCGCGGCGAAGGCTTGGAGAGGCGTTATTTTTCTCCCGGATGATTTCCAGGTTTTTGTTCATGAACGCCCGTTCGAGTTCGGTGCGGGAGACGCCGGGTTTGACGCCGAGCAGACGCCGGCAGCGATCGAGTTCGTTTTCGTTCACGAGCTGTAAAGCGAGGGTGTGACGTCGGCCGTAGTGCTGCTCACTCCGGCCCCACGTAGGCGAAGCGCGGCGTCACGGTGCCGTCGGGTAACTCGACTGTGGAGGTGAACATCGCGTGCGGGCGCACCCAGAGGCTGAAGTCGCCGTAGAGCAGTTTGTAGACGACGAGGAGTTCCTCGGTCTCGGAGTGACGGGCCAGGGCGATGACTTGGTAGTCTTGGCCTTTGTAGTGGCGGTAGCGACCGGGGCGGGGTTCGGCGGGGAGCGACGCGGGGGCGGAGGAACTCATTTGGAGTCGGGGCCGACGTGGGTGATTTTCAGCTTGGGGAAATACTGGCGATAGAATCCCCGGTCGCGGGTGATAAGTTCGTCGGCATGGAAAAACGCATGGGCGGCGACGAGAAAATCGGCGACCACGCGCTCCCGGGGTTTGGCGGAGAGCTTCCGGTATTCCAAAAAAATCCGGCCTGCGAGGTGCAGATCGCGCCAGCCAAAAGGTGAAAGACGTATCTGCATCCGCTTAAGAGTGTCCTCGGTTTCGTCGGCGGAGGCGAAGTAAAGCGAGGTCTCGGCGGCGACGATGGGGCAGATGATGAGCGCGCCGCGGGTGAGGGCGGCGTTGAGCGTTTCGACGGCGTGCGGGGTGTGTTCGGTGGGCTGGCCGAGAACGTCGACGAGAATGTTGGAGTCGAGGGCGATGGCCATGGCTCAACGGCGTTTGCGCGGGGTGGTGGCGGCCTTAGGCGCAGGGCCGGGGGAGTAAGGGGCCTGCTCGGCCTCGGCAACGCGGAGGGCCGCACGGGCCTCGTCGCCGCTGGCGAAGGGAGCGTTGCGGGCCTTCAGGCCGACGAATTGGTCGAAGAAACCGGGGGTGGCTTTTTTGCGGAGCACGATGCTGCCCTCGGCACCGAGCTCGACCTCGAGGACGGTGCCGGCGTCGATGCCGAGGGCATGGCGGATCGGCTGCGGAAGGGTGAGCTGGCCCTTGCTGGTGACGGTGGTTTCCATTTCCTTACTTCAATGTAAGGAGTAAGGACGATGCAAGGGGAAATGAGTGAAAGGGGTTCGGTGCGGCGTGATTAATTCTGTGCCAGAACCGCGAGCGGCCAGAAGTAGCCAACGACGTAAGGAGGAGGGCGCGGCGACGTGACCCAGCTCGGCGCGGACGGCCTCGTCACCTCGTCCGCTACCGGGCATTTGCGGGCAGCCGGTCCGCGTGGCACAAATTTAGTCACACCCCTTTCGGGGCGGCTCGCTGGCGAGCGGCCCTACCTGCGGAAATTGAGGGCGGGTCGGAGACCGCGCCCGACTCAGTTCGCTTCCACGCGGAGGATGCCCTTCATCAGAGCGGCGTGGCCGGGAAAGCTGCAGATGTAATCGTAGTCGCCGGGAGTGGTCGGCGCGATGAAGAAGATCGTGTCGCTCGTCTCGGGTTGCACGAGGGCCGTGTGGTAGAGCACATCGGCAGTGTCGGGGACGTAACTCTTGGCGGCGCCTTCGATGCCGAGGGCGAGCGCGGCGGTGCCCACGTCCTGGCCCTTGCCGGGAGCGCAGAGGACGAAGTTGTGCAGCATGTCGTCGGTGTTTTTGAAGATAAGGCGGATGCGGGCGCCGGCTTTGACGGTGAGCAAGGTCTGGTCGAACTTCAGGCCCGGCTGGGTGCCGAGGAGGAACTGTTGATCACCCTCGCTGTTGGGCCAATCGGTGGGCTGCTTGATCGGGTGTTTGGCGGTGTGGCCGAGGGCGACGGCGGTAACGGCGGCGGCGCAAATCTCGGCGGCGTTCGGTTCAATGGGAATGATGCGGTCGCCGGGAGCGAACCGGTTGAGCGTGTAGTAAGCGGTCGGGTGGAGCACGGCGTCGCCCCCGGTGGCGGCGCGCACGCCGTGGGCCTTGATTTCGTGGATGTAGCCCTCGCGCAGGCAGACGGCGGCGAGGCGCACGCTGAGACCGTCGGGTGCGACGACCACTTTGCGCACGGGGCACGCGAGGCGGTCGATCGGCGCGGCGCCATAGGCGGCGTGATAGTTGTAGGTGAAACCGGCGATGCTGTAGCTCGCGGGATTCCCGGCGGTCGCGCGGTCGACGGGCGCGGTGAACGTGAGCAGAAAACCATCGGGCTGGGCCTTGATTTCTTTGATCTCGAGCGGGGTCGCGCCGGTCCACGTCACGCGTTCGATGCCGTATTGTTTCGGGCCGACGGAGCCCCAACCGCGGGCGGTTTCGCCGACAAACATCGTGGCGTTCTCGCCGAATTCCATGCGCAGAATGCCGCTGTCGAAACCCTCGCGGAAGGCGTAGGCCGCGCCCTGCCAGACGCCCTGCACCTGCTCGAGGGAGACGCGCATGAGTTTGCTCTGGCCCTGGTCGCCGATGAAAAACTGGCCGCCGAACGGCCCGAATTTTCCACCGGTGCGATCTTCGATCATGGCGGAGTTGGAGATGCCGTGCACGGCGTGCGGCAACCAGACGGCGGGGGCTTTCAAGCCGGGGAGTTTCTTGGCGACAACGTGCATGGGTTGTTCGAAGTCGGAGATTTGCTCGGGGCGAACCGACACGGTCGAGCCGGGCAGTTTGGACCACGTGAGGCCGGCGGGATGGCCGATGAAGTCGCCGGATTCGATGTGGGTGATTTTGCCGGAACCGACCCACTCGCCCTGGTTGTCGGTGGTGAACCAAGCGCCTTTAGAACTGACGGCGAATCCGGCGGGCGAGCGCAGGCCGGCGGCGATGGGCGAGAGCTGGCCGTCGGGCGTGATCTCGACCATCCAGCCGCGCCAAGGCACGGGGGCCTGCGTGGCTCCGCCGAAGGCGACGTTGAGGGTGACGCGCAGGTTGCCGTTGGGCGCGAGCACCGGGCCGAAGGCGTATTCGTGGTAGCTGCCGGAGATGGGGAATTTCGCGACGGTTTCAAACACGTCGGCGCGCCCGTCACCGTCGGTGTCGGCGAGGCGGGTGAGCTCCTGGCGCTGGGCGACGTAGAACCCGCCCTTGGGTGCCGCGATGATCCCGAGCGGTTCGTGGAGGCCTTGGGCAAAAAGGGAATAGCGCGGCTTGGGCTCGGCGTCGTAGGCGCCGTCGATCCACCAGACCTCGCCGCGGCGGGTGGTGACGAGCAGACGCGCCGGGGCGACGGCGACGATACCGCTGACCTCGAGCACGATGTCGTCGGGCACGGGGAGCGGGGTGCGTTGCCAATAGCGACTCTCGGCGGCGGTGAGCGCTTCGGAAGGCTTGATAAAGCGTTCGACGGCGGAGGGGTTGTTGGTCTGCGCGAACGCGAGGAACGGAACGGCGAAGCCGGCGAGAACCGAGAACGTGAGCGGGAGAGAAAGAGGGCGCTTCATGGGGAAAATTACCAAACGAGCGAATACGTGAGGGTGCGGTCGACCTTGCCGCCGGAGATGGGGACGGTGAGTTGCTGGCGGCCTTGGCGCGTGCGGACGGTGGGCTTCAGGGCGCTGTCCTTCGGCAGATCGACGTAGTAGGCGCGGTCGCCGACGATCCAGCCGCGGCCGTCGGGTTGCGGGGTGATGGTCGCGGCCTCGGCGAGAAGCACATGGGTTTCCCAAGAGGTGTTGCGACCGACGAGCGTGAGGGTGCGGGTGAGGCTGCGGCCGTCGGCGGAGGGAGTGATCCGATCGCGGATGACGAGATCGCCGAGTTTGCCGAGAAACGTCGGCAAGCCGTCCGCCGCGAGCGTGTAGCCTTGGGAGGACCAGAGCGCGTCGGGGGCGTCGGGCCAATCGTAGGCCGAGCGTTCGAGGAGGGCGACCGTGGGCTTGGCGTTGAGGGTGAGCGCGGGACCGGCGGGGTCGGCGAATTGGTGTTCGCCGCGGCCGTCCCACATTTCAACCGCGTCGACGAAGGCACCGCGCCAGGCGCGGAGGAGGGTGCCGGCCTCGAGGTCGTAGGCGAAATGCGCGCCGCCGGGCGAGCCGACGCTGAGGGCGTAGAGGCGTTTCTTGGGCTCGAAGGGAACAAAGCCCCGTTGAAGGCGCGGACGGTCGGTGGGTTCGATGATCAGGTTTTTTTTGACCGGTGCTTTGGCAACGGGGTCGACGTAGGTGAGGGATTGCGGTGCGAGGCTGAGGCCGCGAACGCCGATCTTGAGCGACGGGCGGCCGCTGCGGGCTTGGCGGTAGTCGAGTTGGAACGGGTGATTGCCGGCCGGTAACGTGACGGTGCGGCCGTCGCCGCCCAGCTCGAGCGGGGAGATCGCGGTTTCGCCGGCGATGAGGAGGCGGGCGGGGTTGCGGGTCTCGGCGGTGAACGTGTAGGTGTCGGCGCGGGCGAGGCGGATGGTGCCCTTGATCACGAGGGCGGACTTGCCGGATTTCTCCATGGGCAGAAGGCTGAGGGCGTCCATCGTGCCGGTCGAAGTCGGCGGCGTGGAGGTGTCGCCGAGGCCCTTTTGTTCACCGGTGCGGAGTTCATAGGTGAGGCCGGAGGTGGTGATGGGCGGAGTGTCGAAACGGCGGGCGGTGAGCCGGCGGATCGCGACCGGGCCGTGGTCGCCCTGAATCATGATGGGACCGCGGGCGGCCTCGGGTCCGGTTTCAAAGAGTGCGCTGCGGGTCGGGCCGGTGACCTCGACGTTTTCGTGGATGAGAAAATCGTTGAGGAGGACCCGGACGAATTTGGCGTTGGCGATTTTTTTGCCGTCGGCGTCGAACCGCGGGGCGCGAAATTCGACCCGAAGATTTTGCCAAAGGCCGGGAGCGCGGGAGGCGTTGGCGCGGGGCGCGAAGCCGTCGTAGCTCTCCTTGCCCTTGCCGCGCGCGGCGTCCCAGCGGTGATAGATGGCGCCGCAGTCGGTGTCTTGCGGGACTTTTTTGCCCCAGCTGTCGAAGAGTTGAATCTCGTAGCGGCCCATGAGGTAGACGCCGGAGTTGGAGCCGGGGGTGAGCAGGAAATCGAGTTCGAGCTCGAGATCGCCGTGGTCCCAGGCGGTGACGAGGTGGGCGCGGTTTTCCTTGGTGGGGTTGTTGATGAGGACGCCGTCACCCGGGAGGGCGACGAGTTTCTTTTCGATGCGCGGATCGCCGCCGAGGCCGGAAGCGATTTGCCAGTTGGCACCGAGGGGTTGGAAGTCGGCGGCGACTGAGGGCAGCGGCGTTTGGGCCGGGAGACTGAAAGCGACGAAGAGACCGGCGACCAGGCTGAGGGATGAAATCTTCATGGGGGAAAAGGGAGCAAAAGAGGGGAACGATGCGACGACGCTGGGCAAACCTTTACCCGGGGGACGGCAAAAAAAACAAAACCGGGCCGGATTATTTCAGCGTTGAATCGAAGAGCCGATAGGCGGTCTCGCGTTGGGCGTCGGGGAAGTCGTGCTCGCTGTCGGGGTGAGCGACGGTCAGGCGGTCGGAAGCGTTGTGGAGACTGTAGACGTCGCGGGCGGTGGCGATGCATCGGTCGACGGACTGCCACTGGAAATTGGAATCGCGCAGCGGCGCGCTCACGAAGACGGGCCGCGGGGCGAGGGCGCTGAGGATTTCGTGGAAGTCGAACGGAATGTCGGCGAGGCGGCCGGCGTAGTTGAGCAGGCGCGGCATGTAGCGCTCTTGGCACCAGCCTTTTTCCGGGGCCCAGACAGCGGGGTTGCCGCCGTAGTAATCGAGGTAGGAATCGAAGCCGCAGCTTGAAACGATGGCGGCGATGCGCGGTTCGAAGACGGCGGTGTAGAGTGCGTTGTGGCCGCCGAGCGAGTGCCCGATGGCGCCGAAGCCGGCGGAGGTTTTCACAAACGGAAGCGACTCTAACAGGTCGAGGGCGCGGCTGTTGTCCCAGATGGCCTTCATGGTGCCACTGACGTAGCCAAGGCCCTTGAGGTCGGGCGCGTAGTTGGCGAGATGCGGGTAGGGGGGAGCGATTGCGACGTAGCCGCGGGCGGCGAGTTCGCTGGCGTATTGGCGGTTGGGTTTACCGCCGAGACCGACGACGACACCGGCGCCGGCGGTTTGGTCGGTGGGGTGCAGGCAGAGAACGGCGGGAAACGTGCGCGCGGTGGCGGCGCCGGCGACGAGAGCGGCTTTGGGAATACAGAGAAAGGCCGGAGTCCGGCTGCCGGGTTCGGATTGGTAGGTGATGCGGCGGATGACGTAGGTGCCGCGGTCGATTTCCTCTTCGACGCGCACGTCGAGCGGCACGCGTTTGGCCGAGGCGGTGCCGGGATAGGAGCCCATCACGGTTTCCATGCCTCGCACGATCTCCGCGCGGCGCTGCTGCCAATCGGCGGGGGTTCGCACCGGGACTGAAGCACCCGAAGCATCGCGAAACAACAGCAGCCGGTCGCGCGGCAAGCGCGGTGGCTCGACGGCGTTGGCGAAAGGCGAGAGGGCGAAAGCGGCGAGGACGAGTTGTGGAAAAGGAAAACGCATGGGTGGGGGAGGACGGGGCGAGCGACGATCGGCTGCGCTGACCGAAACGGGTAAGCGCGGTCAGGACCGGGGGCGGAGTCAAGCCAGCGGGACAGGCGTGAGGTTCGAAAAGTGGCACGGGCGTCTCGCCCGTGAGTTCGGAACCCGGGGCGGGACGCTCAGGACACGACGGAGCCGGATGTATGGGGAAGCCCGATGGGGACATCGGGCTCCACCTTGATCGGGCTTTGCCCCGATCGGTTTTTTGTCTGGTGGGAAGGGCGGGTCGGAGACCCCGCCCTACGTCAGAACGCTTTCCCGTCCGCCCTTGTGCCACAGACGCTGACTTCGAGTCCGAGTTCGGCGGCGAGGGCAGCTTTGGCGTAAAGGGCGAGGTCGGCTTCCTTGGCGGAATTGGCGTAGGCTACTTGGATGTGGTTGGCCTTGTGGCGGGCCATCATCTGGTCGCGGGAAACGCCGTAGGTGACCGCGTGCATGATCGGCCATTGGACCGTGGTTTCTTTCCAACGGCGTTCCGTCTCGGCTTGCGGGAGCGTGATGACTTTGGCGCGGCCCAGATCCATTTTCAGTTTGCCGCCTTCGACGAAGATGCGGCTCCAGACGATCTCGCCGGGCTTGGCGATGCCGCGCACGGTGCCGCCGCCGAAGCGGAAATACATGGGCGGCTGCCGGAGAGAGTCGGTGCCTTTGTAGCCGCCGATGTGATGCGCGGGCGGGGCGCTGCCGGAAATGAGGAAGACCCAGACGTATTCCGATGTGGTGCCGCTGGCGTCGGGGGCGCCCCAACGGAGATCGTGCAGCGTGTTTTCGACCGGCTGTCCGAGGGCGGCGTGCACGCGGTTCGTGAAGAGCCCGTCGAGGCCGGCGCATTCGTCGACCTCGTTGAAATGGGTGAGCGGTTGGCCGGCGCGGATGACTTTGCCGGCCGCGTTTTTGACGGGCGGGCGGTCGGAGTTATTGAGGATGCCCTCGACGAGATCGCTCGCGGGGAGGAGATCTTTGAGGCCCTGTTGGTATTGGATACCGATGGACTCGCAGCCGAACTCGTCGGCGATGCGGAGGGCGGCGACGTAGGTTTTGCACTGCAAGAGCACCTGCGCCTCGGTGAGTTCGGTGGCCTCGTCGGTGCCGAGGTGAAACGTCATGCCCTTCTTCTTGAGCCACGAATAGACGGCTTGGGCCTCGGCGTCGCTGACCTGCGTCGCGCCGTAGTAGAGCGCGGACTGCGAGAGACGTTCTTTGTAAACGCCGGTCGCGAAGAGGAGTTCATCGGGGATGATGGCGTTATACATGCCCATGCAGCCCTCGTCGAAGATGCCCATGATCGACTTTTTGCGGCGGAGATCGTCGGCGATTTTTTTGGCGAGGGCGCGGGCCTTGGGCGGGACGGCGGCGCGGGCGAGCGGTTTGACGTGGGTGGTTTTGTGTTTTGCGACGCCGGAAGTGAGCCACGATTTCAGGCCGGTGAGAAAATACTCGTCGGAGAAATCGTCGCTCCAGAGCGTGGAATACTTCGCGCCCGCCTTGGTGAGTGAGCCGTTGAGATTCAACATGCCGACGAGGCCGGGCCAGGTGCCGGACCAATTGGCGACGGTGAGAATCGGAGCGCGATGGGAGATAAGCCCGGCGAGCAGGTGATGGGAATACTGCCACACGGCCTCGGCGACGATGAGCGGGGTTTCGGGGTCGAGTCCGGCGAAGACGGCCATGCCCTCTTTTTGCGAGCTGATGAAGCCGTGTTTTTGCGCGGGCTTGTAGGCGTGCGCGCGGACGAGTTTGTAGCCGAGCGAGGCGACCGCGGCGGTGAGCTTTTCCTCCATGGCGCGTTGCGCGGGCCAGCAGACTTCGTTGGCGGAGTTGCGCAGGTCGCCGTTGGCGACGAGGAGAACGGTTTTCAGTTTCGAGATTTTAGGCATGGGGGCAGAGGTGATGAAAATTGAGACGCTAGAGAAAATCGGCGGAGAGCAGATGGAGATATTGCGCTCGAAACGCACCTGAGGAAATGGATAGATCCGGCATAGACATGGATAAAATTGGCCCCAATGAGGCGACGGCGCTGCTTTCCCGACAAGTCACGGGTGGGCGCTATTTTTTTCTCAACCTCGCCCCCGGCAAGTTGCCGGGTCTGGCGTGGGTCATGGGCGGGCGCGAGCACTGCAACCCCGACTACGCGCTGGCGCGGAGGCATTTTCCGTTTCACGGCCTCGAGTGTGTGGTGGCGGGCCGGGGGCGGGTGAAGCTCGATGGCCGGGAGCATGAACTGGGGGCGGGCTCGGTCTTCGCCTACGCGCCGGACACCCACTGCGAACTGCGGGCGGAGCCAAGCGATCCGATGGTCAAATATTTCGTGGCGCTGGCCGGACGCGCGGTCGGGGCGAGGTTGAGTCGCTGCGGCGTCACGCCGGGGACGGTGCGGCGGCTGGCGGTGCCGGCGGAGATCACGGGAGTGCTGGAGGATTTGGTCCGCGAAGGCCAACACGCGGGTCCGCTCACGGGCAGCATTTGCTCGGCGCTGGGTGAACTGCTGTTGTTGAAGATCGAGGCCACGACCACGCAGGCATCGCCGACGGTCGAGCCGGCACGGGCGGCCTTCTTGCGGTGCAAGGCGCTGATCGACGCGCACGCGGAACGGTTGGGCGCGTTGGAGGAAATCGCGCGGCTGGCGTCAGTCGAAGGGTCGAGCGTGTGCCGGTGGTTTCGCCGCTTCCAAGGGACGAGCCCGTATCAGTATTTGCTGCGCCGAAAGATGACGATCGCGGCCGAGCATCTGATCGAGCACGGCGGACTCATCAAGGAAGTCGCGGCGCGCGTGGGCTTTGACGACCCGTATCATTTTTCCCGGGCGTTCAAGGCGGTGCACGGGGTGGCGCCACGGGCGTTATTAAATTATCGGCGGGTGGGATAAAGCGGGGCAACGTGAGTGGATGATTTCAGCCACCTCCATTCGCGCCGTCGCGGTCGCGCCGCTTGATGTTCCGTTGCATGTGCCGTTTGGCATCTCCGGCGGCGCGCAGGCGATGGCGAACAATGTGCTCGTGACGCTTGAACTGGCCGACGGCACGCGCGGTTACGGCGAAGCCGCGCCGCTGCCGCCCTACAATGGCGAGACGCAGGCGATGGCGCTCGCGGTGCTGCGCACGGCGCAAGCGTGGTTGCCGGGACGCGACGCGGCGGAGTGGCGGGCGCTGGCGGCGGAGTTTTCGGCGCGCGGTGGGGCGGGTTGCGGTTCGGCGCAGTGCGCGCTGGAGATGGCGTTGCTCGATGCGGTGACCAAGCGGCGCGGCGAGCCGTTGTGGAAATTCTTCGGCGGCGTCAGCACGACGTTGGAGACCGACATGACGGTCACAACCGGCACGGTGGCCGAGGCGGCCGACGCGGCGCGGGCGATCCGGGCGCGGGGCATTCGCCAGATCAAAGTGAAAGTGGGCGGGGCCGGCGGGCCGGCGGGCGATCTCGCGCGGGTGACGGCGATCCACGCGGCGGCGCCGGATGCGCCTTTGATCCTAGACGGAAACGCCGGCATCAGCCGCGCCGCCGCGAGCGAACTGGTGCGCGGGCTCAAGGCGGCGGGCATTGCGCCGGCGCTGCTGGAGCAGTGGCTGGCGAAAGACGACTTGGCCGGTGCGGCGGCGTTGATCGCCGAGTCGGGTTGGCGCGTGGCGGCGGACGAAACGGCGTGCACGGCGGATGACGCCCGGCGGATCGCGGCGGCGGGCGCGGCGCAGGTGGTGAACATTAAGCTCATGAAGTCCGGCGTGATCGCGGCTTGGGAGCTGGCGACGGCGGCGCGCGCGGCGGGCCTTGGCCTCATGATCGGCGGCAACGTCGAGAGTATGCTGGCGATGTCGGTCTCGGCGTGTTTTGCGACGGGGATCGGCGGGTTTGAATTCGCCGATCTGGATACGCCGTGGTTTATGGCAACGAACCCGTTTGACGGGGGATTCGCCGTGACGGGCGGAATGATCTCCGTGGCCGGGATCAAGGCCGGTCACGGAGTGGTGCCGAAAGGGTAGCGGGAGCTACCTAGCCTTTCGGCGCGGGCGCGACGCGGGCGATGCGGTTGGGGAGGAGCACGTAGAGGGCGCCGTCGGGACCGCTGACCACGTCGCGGATACGGCCGAGGCCCTTGAAGACAACTTCTTGGGCGACGACTTTGCCACCGACGAGTTCGATGCGGTGCAGTTCTTCGGCGGCGAGGGTGGCGATGAAGAGGTGGTTTTTCCACTTCGGGAACAGATCACCGGTGTAGAAATTGGCGCCGCACGGAGCGATCGAGGGCACCCAATACGTGAGCGGCTGCTCCATGCCTTCCTTGGCGGTGAGGTCGGTCATGGCGGTCCCGTTGTAATTCATGCCGTAGGTGATGACCGGCCAGCCGTAGTTGACGCCCTTCTTGACGAGGTTGAGCTCGTCGCCGCCGCGCGGGCCGTGTTCGACGTCGTAAAGTTCGCCGGTGACGGGATGGAAGGCGAGGCCCTGCGGGTTGCGGTGGCCGTAGCTCCAGACGGTGGGTGCGGCTTTGGCGTCCTTCACGAACGGATTGTCGGCGGGGATGCGGCCGTCGTCATGGATGCGGTGAACTTTGCCGGTGGGCCGGGCGAGGTCTTGGGAATTTTTGCCGTCGCCGCGTTCGCCGATGGTGAAGAACAGAAAACCGGCGCGGTCGAAAGCGATGCGGCCGCCAAAGTGAACGCCGCCGGCGGGGCGGTGATACTCGAGCGGACCTTTGAACACGGTCTCTTGATCAACGAGGGCGCCGTCTTTGAGTTTGCCGCGGATCACGCGGGTGAGACTGACGGACTTGCCGTCGGCGCTGGTCTGAAGGTCGGCGTAGGCGAGGTAAATCCAGCCGTTCTTGGCGTAGTTGGGATGGAGGACGACGTCGTAGAGGCCGGCTTGGCCGCTGTTGTCGACGGCGGGCAAGCCGGCGACGGGTTTGCTCACGAGCTGGCCCTTCTCGATCAAGCGCAGGTCGCCGCGCTTTTCGGTGACGAGGGAGCGACCGTCGGGAAGGAAGGCGAGCGAGTAGGGCTGGTCGAGTTTCGCGACCCAAGTATCGACGCGAAACGGATGGAGTTGGCTGGTCGCGGTGATCGACTCGACGGGCTTGGTGAAGTCGGTCTTGTCGCGCTGATACTTGGCGCGCTTTTCGCGCATATAAATCACCATGGCGCGGATCTCCTTGTCGTCGATCGCGGCGCCCCAGGCGGGCATGCCTTTTTCGGGAAAGCCGTTGCGGATGCTGCGGGCGAGGCTCGCGTCGTCACCGCCGTAGGCCCACACGTCGTCGAGCATCGAAGGGGCCGAGCCGCCCTCCATGTTTTGGCCGTGGCAACTGGCGCAGAGGGCGGTGTAGCGCTCGGCGATGGTGCCGGTGCGTTCACGGATGCCTTGCGCGGCGAGCGGCAAGGCAGTGAGAGCGAGGAGGGTGGCGGCGAGGGGCAGACGGAGGCGTGGGGAGTAAGTCATCGGTCGAAGATGGAATGAGAAAGAAACCGTTGCGCAACTCTGCGTAGGAGCGAAACGAAAGAAAATTGAGAGCTGGCCACGGCACGCGACGGGGGCTTCGCGGCTCCAGGGGACTGAGCTGAATCCAAGTCCGGCAGGCGCTTTCTTAGGGAGCAGGGGAGACCGTCAGCAAGGACACGACTTCGGTGACGCCTTCGGTTTCCAAAGCGAGCGAGACGGTCTGGCCGATGAGTTCGGCGGAGGCCACGGTGCCGGTCAGCGTCACGGTGCCTTGTTTGGCTTCGACGCCGATCTCGCGGGCGGAAAGTTGCCGGTCGCCGACCAATTTCGACTTGATGACGGCGACGACGCGGGCGTTGTCGATCGCCTCACCGGACTTGGCGACGGCGGCGTTGGCTTTTGTCCGAACCACGCGGCCTGTGCGTTCGAGCTCGGCCTTGATTTCCTCCGGCGTGAGGTGCCACTCGACGATCTTTTCGGCCGCCAAGTCCTTTACCTCCCGCGCGACTTCCTTGGTCTTGGCGGTGGCCGCGGCCACGGCGTTCTTCACGGCCAATTCGGCTTTCTCGGCTGCGGTGGGCTCGGCGTTCGGTGCCGGGGGCTTACCGCAACCGGCGAGGATAAATACAAGGCCGGAGCAAGTAAGGATCAGCGCGATGGTTTTCATAAGAGAGAGGTCAGGGTGATCGTGTTTTGACCGCGCGTTTCCGGGGAGGTTTGCCGCCGCGGCCAAATTCAAGGTGCGGCGCGTTTCTTGAAAATGATCAGGTGCTGGCGCGGGAGCGAGTGGACGGTCTCGACGTAGTCGAGCGGTTGCCCCGACATTTCCAATTTCACCTGCGCCTCGGTCATTTTGTGGAGGGGCTTAATGGGCACTTCGGGGTCTTCGCCGCGGTATTCGACGAAGACGAGGCGCCCGCCTGGTTTCAGGCTGCGGCAAACGGCGGCGATGTATTCGGCGGGGCGACTGCACTCGTGATACACATCGACGAGGATCGCGAGATCAACGGGTTGGGGGAGCTTCGGGTCTTCGGCGGTGCCCAGCACGCCGACGACGTTGGCGACGCCGCGTTGTTTCATCAGCACGTCGAGCAGCGCGAGCATCTCCGGCTGAATCTCGACGCCGTAGACGGTGCCGGCGGGCGCGACGGCCTGCGCCATGCGCCAACTGAAGTAACCGGTGCCGCAGCCAAGGTCGGCCACGATTTCGCCGGGTTTGAGCGCGAGGGCCTTCATCACCAAGTCGGGGCGTTCCTCGATTTCGCGTTCGCCCCGCTCCAGCCAAGGGGCGCCGTGATGGGTCATGTAGTGCGCGATCTCACGGCCGAAGTAGTAGACGCCGATGCCGTCGCGGGTTTTCGGGCCCTTCGTGTAGGGCGAGCTCGTTTTGGCGGGTAGAGGCGCGACAGGAGCCTTCGTAGCGTCGGCGGCCGCGACGCAGAGCGGAGCGGCGGTTGCGAGCGCGAACAATACCCGGAAAGCAGGGCAAGTGAGGCGAACAATGGCGTGCATGATTCAGACCGTTCGCCGGGTCGGAGGGTTTCTCAAGCGCGACTTGCGCGGCCGGGCCGCGTTGCCCGCAATGACTCAGAGTTGCTTGTGACTGCCGTCGCAGAGCGCCCCGTTTCTGCTGTGCTTGCAGCCGCAGAAATAAACGGTGCCGGTCTTTTCGGCGGTGTAGGGTGTGGGCGAGAAGCCCGAGCCTTTGTGGCTGCCGTCGCAGAACGGCTGGCTTTTGCTGAGGCCGCACGAGCACCAGTAGTAGGTTTTTCCGGCTTCGACGGCGACGGGGATAGGGGATTTTTGGGCAACGACGGGGAGGTTCATGGAGTGAGGGTGGTCGGGTGCCGGTCCCGACGACGAGATTTTTTCTTCGCCGGCGAGCGACCGCCGACAAAAAAGCCCGCCATGCGGCGGGCTGGAAAAGGCTCGGCGGACTTCGACGACAGATTGACTCCGGTAGGTGGTCACGCCCCTGGCCCGTCATCGGTGGCGGCGATGAGGCTGAGCGCCGCAAAGAGCAAGACGGTGGCGAGCATGCCGGTGAAGAGAGCGTGATCAGGTCAGGCGCAATCCGCCGTCGATCAGAAATTCGGCACCGGTGATGTAGCTGGAGTCGCCCGAAAGGAGGAAGTGGGCGAGCTTGGCCACTTCGTCGGCGGTGCCGAAGCGCTTCAACAACGCCTGCGCCGCCATGGAGTCTTCGAAGCCTTTCTGGGCATCGGCGGGGAAGCCGAGCTTGCCGTAGATCGGCGTCGTGATCGGGCCGGGGCTGATCGTGTTGAGGCGGATGCCGCGCGGGGCGAGTTCGGCGGCGAGGGTCTTGCCGAGGGAGATGACGGCGGCCTTGGTGGCGGAGTAGATGCTTGTATGGGGGAGACCGAGTTGGGCGACGACGGAGGCGTTCAACACGACGGAACTCGGGTTCGCGAGGAGCGGCAGGAGCGACTGGAGTTGGAAAAAAACGCCGCGCACGTTGACGTTGAACATGTCGTCGAAGTGTTGCGGGGTCATCGCCTCGATCGGGCCGAACTGGCCGATCCCGGCATTGAGGAAGACGCCGTCGAGCTTGGCGGCGTGCTGTTGGATGGCGGAGCCAAGACCTTGGGCATCGGCGAGCGAGGCGGAGTCGGAGGCAAGGGCGACGGCGTTCGCCCCGAGGGCCGTGCGGGCGGCGGCGAGCGTTTCCGGATTGCGGCCGGTGACGATGACCCGCGCGCCTTGGGCTTGCAGGTGTTGGGCGGTGGCGAGACCGATGCCGGTCGTGCCACCCGTGATGAGGATGGTTTCGTTTTTCATGGGAGAAATTTTTAGTAGAACAAACGTTCTATAATTGACGCGAAAAAATCAGTCGAGGGCGAGCAAGGCGAGGCGGGCGCTGCCAAGCAGGGTGTCGCGCTCGCCGAGGGCGCGGGCGGCGACGGACAAGCCCAGCACCGTGTGGTAGAGAAAGCGGGCGAGGGCGGCCGGGTCTTTGTCGCGGCCCAGGTCGCGTTCGCGCTGGGCGACGCTCAGCCGGGCGGCGATGAGCCCCTCGACATCGCGGGCGTGGGCGAGAGCAAGCGCACGGATGGCGGGATCGTGCGGGGCCATTTCGACCATCGAGTTGGCCATCAGACAACCCGGGTTTCCCTTCGAGCAAGAGCCGTTGATCGCGCCCTCGAAAAACTGGAGGAGGAGCGGGCGGATCGGGCCGGTCGAAGCGAAGTGGCGGCCGAGGTAATCGAGCGAACGTTCGCGGTAACGCTTCAGCGCGGCGTGAAACAGAGTCTGCTTGTCGCCATAGGTGTCGTAGAGGCTCTGGCGGCTGACTCCGAGTTCTCCCGTGAGGTCGGTAAACGACGTGGACTGGAAGCCGCGCGCCCGGAAGAGCTCGACGGCGTGGTCGAGCACTTCGGCTTCATCGAACTCTTTGGCGCGGGACACGTCCTTTAAAAGAACGAACGTTCCGGAATAGTCAAGCAGCTCTTTGACGTTTTTTCGAGGCCGCCGGAATCGAAGCCGCGATGGCTCTCGTCCGGCCGGGGGCCTTGGGAAAGGCTCAGACCGCCGCGAAGATCTCGCGCATCTCGCGCAGGTAGCGAGGCACGGCGACGGCGGAGTCTTCCTTGGCTTCGTATTCGAGGGCGACCCAACCTTGGTAGCCGCCGTCGCGGAGCAGTTGGCTGAAGCGTTTCAAGTCGGCGGGGCGGGCGGTGTCGGTGTTGCCCTTGAGCTCGACCTTGAACTGCACGTTGAGCGCGTAGGGCACGCAGGCGGCGAAGTCTTGGTAGGGATCCGCGGTGCGGAAGTTGCCCGAGTCGAGATTCACGCCGATCCACGGGCTCTGCACGGCTTTCACCATGGGGAGCAACGTGGCGGCGCTGCCGATGGAGTCGTGATTCTCCAGCCCGAGAAACACGCCGCGTTTGCCGGCGTAGTCGCAGCATTCTTCGAGGGCGGTGATGACGAGTTTATCGGCCGCGTCGCGGGCGAGCTCCTTTGTGACGCCGGCAAACACGCGGATGTGCGGTGCGCCGAGCAGGGCGGCGCGGTCGATCCATTTTTTGGTCAACGCGATCTCCTGATCGCGCTTCGGGCCGACGGGGTGGGAGAAATTGTTGCCGATGGCGGTGCCGCTGATGGCCACGCCGCGCAGGAAAGCGTGGCGGCGCACCTTCAGCAGATAGGCGTCGCTCTCCTCGGCGAAAAAATAGCTGGTGAGCTCCGCGCCGGCGCAGCCGTGGGCCGCGCAATAGTCGATGAACTTAAACATGTCGGTCGCCCGGCCGGCGGGGACCTTGAGATTGGGCTGTCCGCGCGAGATCGGGAAATTTTCGCGGAAGGAATAGGCGGCAAGACTGAGCAACAGGCGGGGGCGGCCGGTGCGTCCAAACGGATTGACGGCAGGGGACGCCGCCGCGGGAGCGGCGAAGGCCAGCGAGGAGCCGGCGGCAGCGGCAAGGCTGGCGGCGGAGGTGACTTTGAGGAAATCGCGACGGGTGACGGGTTTCATGTTTTTTGGGAGTGGCTTCTAGGAGAACAAAGCGGCGAAAAAATGAAAGGGGTTTCGGCTCGCCCCGGTCGTTGGCGCAGCTAATTCGATTTCACCCCATGAAACTCTTCACACGTCCGTTTTCGTTTTTCATCCTTTTGGCCACGACGGTTCTGACCTCCGGGGCGGCGGCCCCAAAACGGATTTTGTTGGATAACGACGGCAACAGCACGTTTGGCACGTTGTCGCCCGACTTCCGGCGGGACATCGACGAAGTGGTCGCGGCGTGTCCGCCCAACGTGACCACTTATCTGCTCTGCCCCGGCGCCGGCCGTTACTATTATCCGACGAAAGTCGGCGAGACCGATCCCCGGCACAAACAGCTGGCCGTGGAACACGCGGCCGGCCGTGACCCGTTCGGCTACTTTCTCGGGAAACTCCGCGCCTCGGGCAAAGAGACCTATGTGACCGTGCGGATGAACGACGTGCATGATCCGACGGCGGCGGACGAGTGGAATCTCCCGAAAGTTCGGCGGGCGCATCCCGACGTGATCGTGGACCCGGCGGCGGTGGCCCGGGGCGACACCGACTGGCGCAACTGGGCGCTTGATTACAGCCGGCCCGAGGTGCGGGCTTTTATGCTGGCGATCATCAACGAGCTGCTGGAGAGCTACGAATTCGACGGCATGCAGCTCGATTGGATGCGTTTCCCGCGGCACCTCTCGGGCACCCGCGAGCAAGTCTGGGCGAAGCGCGATTCGATCACGGGCTTTGTGGCCGATGTGCGCGCACTCTGCCGGGCCAAGGGTCGCGCCTTGATCGTGCGCGTGCCGACCTCGGTCGCGGGCGGGCGGGAGCTCGGGCTCGATGTCGTGACGTGGGCCCGGCGCGGCCTCGTGGATGCGATCTCGACGTCGCATTTTTTGAACACGGATTTCTTTCAACCCATCGAGGAGATGCGAACGGCTCTGGGTGCCCACGCCGTGCCGATCTACGGCGGCTTTGATCTCGAACACGGGGCCCAGCGCCACAGCCCGCAGTCGTTGCGGGCGGCCGTCACGGGGCTCTACGCGTCGGGCGCCGACGGGATCAATATCTTCAATTTCCCCTGCTGGATCGAAAAAGTCGGGGCGGTGCCTTACGACTGGTTGCTCGGCTTGGAAGCTCCGGCGACGGCCGCGCGCAAACCGTTGCTTTTCTCCGTGCCGACGACGCGCTTTCGCCGGGCCTACGAGCTGCCGGGCCTGCTGCCCGCGAAGTTGCCGGCCGGCGGCGTGGTGCAACTGCCCCTCCCGGTGCCGCCGGCGGCCTTGCCGGCAAGCCGGGCGCGGATTTTGGTGACCGGTGTGCCGCATGCGGCGAGCGACTTTGAAGTGAAGCTCAATGGGCGACCGCTCGAATGGTTGCCGCAGCAAAAGAGTCCCGAGCTCTTCGTTGAATTTATCGGACCTGGGGATCTGCCGGGTCGTCGGGCGGCACCGGAAGCAAGCCGCACGTATCGCTTTGACCCGGCCCTGCTGCGCGCCGGTGAAAACACGCTGGAACTCGTCAACGGCTCCTCAACCGTAACCGAGGTGATGACTGTGAATCTCGGGCTCTGGTAGGGACCGCATTTCCAGCGCACGGAGTCCCGCGTCGTCGGGCACTCGCAGGCCTCGTCGGGCGATTTTTTCCCGGCTCACGGGCCGGCATGGTAGGGCCCGGGCGAGCTCGGCGGTAAGTGTTTTTGCCCAGGGTAGATCTTTCCCTCAAGCAACGGCGGGTGCGTCCGATGTTTTGACCATGGAAACTCTTTCGATCACGCCGGAAAGCCTGCTGGGTATTGCCCAGTCTTTCCCGTCGACGCCGCAGATTCTCGCCGATCTCGGGGTTTTGCTGAAAAATCCCGATGTGGAGCTGAAAGATGTCGCCCAGCAGCTCAAGCGGGATTCGGCGCTGACGGCGCGTTTGATCCGATTGGCGAACAGTGCGGCGCTCGCCCAGTCGGAGCCGGTGGCCTCGGTCGAGACGGCGGTCAATCTGGCCGGCTTTCAGGAGATTCACCGTTTGGTGGGGGTCGCCGTTTTGGATCAATTCGGCGAAGATGGGCTGGTGGCCTACGGAATTCCCAGCCGGCGGCTGCGCGAGAATGCGTTGTTCACCGCGCTCTTGATGGAGCAGCTCGCCAAGCCGGCCGGAGAAGACCCGCCGACCGCCTACACCATCGGATTGCTGCGCTCGATCGGAAAGCTGGGGCTTGACCGTTTCGCGCGCACCCACGCGCCCGGCGCCCGATTTGCCCATGAGGTCGGCGCCAACGGCGTGGCCGATTGGGAGCGCAATGTTTTCGGCATGACCAACGGCGAAGCGGCGAAAACGATCATGAATTCCTGGCGTTTTCCGACCGAGACGGTGAAGGCCATCGGTGAACACTACGCCCCGGCAGGGCGACATTTGCCGCTGACCCATTTGCTCAACCTCGCGGCCAACATGGCGGACAAAATCGGCTACGGTTTGCCGGGCGAGACGTGCTACTGGCTCGAAACCGAAGAGGTTTACCGGAAAGCCGGCGTCAACCTGCGGGACGCAAAGCCCTTTATCGACCGGGCGCACGTTGTTTTCGACCGGCTGCTCCGCAGCACGTTCTAGCGATCGGTGTGCTGGCTTGCCACGCCGGGGTCCTTGGCTTCGCTCGCGGGCACATGATCTCTAAAACCGCTCTCGTCACCGGTGCCTCCCGCGGCATCGGCCGTGGTATCGCCATCGAACTCGCCCGCACCGGCGCCCGGGTGGCGATCAATTACGCCGGCAACGCCGAAGCCGCCGCCGAGGCGCTCGCGCTCGTCAAGGCCGCGGGTGGCGACGGCTTTATCCTGCAGGGCGATGTCGCCGTGGCGGCCGACCGCGAACGGCTGGTGGCGGAGACCATGGAAAAATTTGGCCGCATCGACCTGCTTGTGAACAACGCCGGCGTCGCGCCCAAAGTCCGCGCCGATCTGCTCGATTGTGGCGAGGAGAGCTTCGACCGCCTCTACGAGATCAATCTCAAGGGCCCGTTTTTCCTCACCCAACTCGTCGCCAAGCAGATGCTCAAGCAGGCCCCCGACGCCGAAGGTTTCCGGGGCCGGATCGTCAACATCACGTCGATCTCCGTCTACACGGCGTCGATCAACCGCGGCGACTACTGCATGGTAAAGGCCGGGCTCGCGATGATGACCAAGCTCTTTGCCGACCGGCTCGCGAACGACGGCATCAACGTCTACGAAATCCGCCCGGGCGTGATCGCCACCGACATGACCGGCGGCGTGAAGGAGAAATACGACAAGCTCATCATCACCGACGAGCGCGGCATCACGCCGATCCGGCGTTGGGGCAAGCCCGAGGATATCGGCCGCGCCGTGCGGGCGATCGCCGAAGACCGGTTCCCGTTCTCGACCGGGGCGTGCTTCGACGTGGACGGCGGGTTTCATCTGCACCGGCTCTGAGCGGGGAGGAACGGACTGTCCGGTTGGCGTTCGTATTGCGACCGGCGGATGCGGGAGGCATCCCGACCGCCTGTTTCTGAATTCGGCCGCCCGTCTCGTTGGGCAGGCGGCTGAGTTCGGCACTCCCAAGCTCCATGAACTCCCGTATACCCCGTTTCCGTGTCCATGTGTTGGTCCGTTTCGTCGCGTCGCTGCTTGTTGGCTCGGCGATCTGCGCGGCAATCCTCCCGGCCGCGTTGCGCGCGCAAGCGGCGGACGCCGGCGCGATCTCCGGCCGCGTGCTCAACGCCGGCACCGGCGAGTATCTGCGCAACGCGATCATCACAGTTGTCGGCACCCCGCTGCGCACCGTCGCGGAAGACGGCGGCAACTACACGCTCCAGAATGTCCCGGCCGGCTTGCAGCGAGTGCGGTTCGCGTTCGAGGGGCTCGATGTAAAAGAGGAGACCGTGAGCATCGTGCCGGGCGTAACCGTGCGGATCGACGTCTCTCTGACCAGCGTCAACTACGACAAAAGTATCGTCCAGCTAGGCAAGTTCGTCGTCGCGACCGAGCGCGAGGGCAACGCCAAGGCGATCATGGAGCAAAAGAATTCCATCGAATCGAAACAGGTGCTAGCGACCGATACGTTCGGTTCCATCTCCGAGGGCAACGTGGGCGAGTTTTTGAAATACCTGCCCGGTGTGCTTGTCGACTACGTCGAGGCCGATGCGCGATCGGTGAGCCTCGGCGGTCTCGACCCCAAATACACGTCGGTCACGCTCGATGGTGCGCCCTTGGCGAGTTCGGGTATGGCGGCGGCAAGCGGCGCCACGGCCAACCGTGCGTTCGAGTTCGAGCAGATGTCGATCAACGGTATTGAAACCGTTGAACTCAGCCGCACGCCGCAGCCGGAGAATCCCGGCAGTGCGCTGGCCGGGGTCGTGAACCTTCGTAGCCGGGGCGCCTTCGACCGAGCGGGCCGCCTGATCGGGCTTCGCGCCGGATTTGCATTCAACTCCATGAGCGGTCAGCCATGGAAGAAGCAGCCCGGCTGGGACGATGAGGATCACTACCGGGTCCAGCCGAATTGGGGCCTCGATTACAGCGATGTGTTTCTCGGCAAACGCCTCGGTGTGCGCGCCGGCTACAACTATTCCTACACCTTCGCCGAGCAGAAAGCCGAGGTCGTCAACTACGCCTTCGATACGGACCGGACGAACAACGCCACCGAGATCCCACGCGTGACGAGTTTCAGTTTTCGCGATTCGCCGAAGCCGACGATCCGCTATAATTCGAACGTCCGGCTCGACTACAAGTTCTCGAGCAACTTCTGGATGTCTGCCCGTGCCGAATACAACCGTTATCACGCGAAATTTTTCAGCCGCGATCTGAACTTCAACTTCAATACCACCGCCAACTCGCCTGATCCCGACGGCACGGGCACCGCGGTGGCGGGCCCGGTCGTGCCGGGCGCTGAGTATTCGCTGAACAGCCAGACGGCCACGGTAGGCGGCGTGGCGGTGAATCAGGGCGGCGGCGCGACCAACAAATACGGCTCGACCGCCAATTTTGGCCTTGCTGGCTACTATAAGAAGGGAGCGTTCCGCGCGGATTTCGCCGGCAGCATGTCCCGTTCGATGACGTGGTATAAAGATCAGCAGTTTGGTTTCTTCTGGTCCGTCGAGCCGGGCACGCTCGGCAACCTCGGGCTGCGCTTTGATCGCAAGGGCTCCGCCGATCCCGCACTTTTCATCACTCAGACTTCCGGTCCCGATTACCGCAATTTGGCGAATCACCCCAACGGCTTCGGCGCGCGCATGAACGACCGCCAGGGCGAGGACCAGCGCTATCTGTTCAAGTCCGATTTTCAATACACTCTCCAGGCGCGGGTGCCGACGATCTTCAAGTGGGGTCTGCACATCAGCGAGTGGGTCAACAACAGCGACCGGCCGGTGAACAACTACGCGGCGGCTTTCCGCGGTGTCGACGGCGTGGCCGCTTCCGCCGACGAGTCGCTCGCAGCGTTCGCCGAGAAAAACTACCGCATGAACTTTGATTTCGGCGGCAACGTCGACGGTATGGCCAATATCGACCGCTGGGCTGCCTACAAAATCTACCAGGCCAATCCCAACGCGTGGACGCCGCCTTCGGCCGCGCAGAGAGTCGGCTTCAAACTTCAGAATGCCCGCGATGCCCAAGAGCAGATCGACGGCCTCTATCAGCAGACCGTCCTGCGCTTCGGGCCGCGCCTCACGATCGCGCCCGGCGTGCGTTACGAGCGCACGCGGGGCCGCGCTGCCGGTCCGTCCGACATCGGCCAACGCGAGACCGACCGCCGCATCTACGGCACGATCAACCCGCTCCCGCCGATCGTCGTGGATCGCACCAGTGCCGAGTATCTGCAGACCCGATATGGCGGCGGACGCAAGTATGCCACGCAGGATTACGGCACCTGGCTTCGCTACCTGCACACGACCTACCGGTTTAACGAGAACCTCGTGCTCAAAAGCTCATGGAACCAGGCGATTTCGCGGCCCGACATGAACCGCCTCATCGGCGGTCTTGTGGTGACCAATGACGATCCGAACAATCCGACCCCCAATCGAGCCAACGCCGGTAACGCCGACCTTGTGCCCGAGCTTTCGAAGACGCTCAACGTGTCTCTCGAGTATTACACCAAGGGCGTGGGTCTCTTGTCGGTGTCTGGGTTCCGCCGTGATTTCAAGGATCTGATCCGCAGTCGCACTTACCTCGTGCCCTCCGGCGGCTCATGGAACGGCGAACTGCTGCCCGTTTCGGTATCGCCCGAGGATTGGGAGATCAACTCGGTGGACAACGTCGGCAAGGCGCACATGAGCTCGCTCGAATTCTCGTTCACCCGCGAGCTGAGTTTTCTGCCCGGTCCGCTGAGCCGAGTGCGCCTCAACGCCAACTACACGCGCATCCGTTACGACATTTATGAGAATTTCTTTCGCCCGACCAATATCGCCAACCTGAGCTGGTTTATCCCCTATCGCGATTTCCGTCTTCAGTGGAATACGAACTGGCGCCCGGGCTATCGCACCGAAGTTGTCACCGCGAGTAACGGTTGGCCGAACCACGTGCGCGAAAGCCTTTCGCACACGATGGATTTTACGTGGGTCTTCGCCCGCAACATGGATTTCTTCGTCAACGCCCGCAACGTGTTCAATCAGGATGGCGGCACCTACCGCGGCCGCTCCGACCTGCGCACGCGCTGGGTCGAAACCGGAGCGATCTGGGCGACGGGCGTGCGCGCGACTTTCTAAACTGCCCTGCACCCCGCCGCCGTGGACGCACCGTAGTGGGTAACGTAGTTCGATCCACTTGGCGGAGCGCTTTCTTGTCGCCACGCCCGGATACGCGCGCACTTTCGCGGACTCATGTTGCTGACCTGTCAGGCAGGATTTGAATCGGTGCTCGTGCGTGAACTCGCGGACGCGGGCGTGGTCGTGGGCGAACACGGACCCGGTTGGGCGGTCGCTTCCGATGGCGGGGATGTAGGCGGGCTGGCGTTTCCCCATGTCACGATGCGCGGCGCGGTCGAACTCAAGGGCGAGTCGGTGAATGCCCTCGCGGGTAAACTGATCGAGTTCTTCCTGACGAGTCTGCGCGGCGAACGCGTCGATGCGGCCTGGCCGTGCGTGATGGGCGGGCCGGCCGAGTTGGTGGGACTCGGGCGCCGGATGAGCGGCGTCGAAAAGGAATTCCACGAGCAGCTTAAGAAACGCCTCGCGCGGGTGTCGAAGCTCGCGGTGGCCGATCTGCCGCGGGGGCGGGGCGAGGCGCGCGGGCTGTTTGTGTGGTTTACGGATTTCGGGCGCGTCTTCGTGGCGCGCGACGCGTTTATGCACGGCCAGCGCCGCATGGCCGACGACGATGCGGCGCCGTCGCGGAGTTATTTGAAAGTGGAAGAGGCTTTTGTGGTGCTCGGCGCCGAGCCGCAGGCAGGCGAAACGGTGGCGGACCTCGGCGCGGCGCCGGGCGGCTGGAGCTACAGCGCGGCCAAGCGCGGCGCCTCGGTGGTGGCGGTGGACAACGGCCCGCTCAAAGGCGGCGCCTTGAACAACCCGTTGATCGAGCACTGCACCGACGATGCGTTTCATTTCAATTTCGAGGCGGGCAAGGCTTACGATTGGATGCTCTGCGACCTGTTGGAAGAGCCGCACCATGTGATGAAGAACCTGATCGAGCCGTGGCTGGCGCGCGGGTGGTGCCGGCGGTTTGTGTTCAACCTGAAGTTTGGGCACGTCGATTCGGTGGCGTTGCTGCGGGAGCTGCGCGCCCCGGATTCGCCGCTGCCGCGCTACGCGCCGGGCTTTATGATCCGTCACCTGTATCACGACCGCGAAGAGTTCACGGTGGTGGGCGAGGTGAAGGCGGCGGGCGAATCGGGCAGTTAAACCCCGTCGGGCCTTTGACTCTGAAATTGCTCAAACTGTAGGCCCGACCGCCGGTCGGGCTTATTCGCCACCGACAACCGACCCGCGGTCGGTTCTGCAACCGGAACGCGACAGGATGGCCACGCAGCGGGCTAAATTTTCATTTTCTTTCACCTAGTCTTCCGGACAGGGCGGGGTGTTGATGGCGGCGTCATGAAATTCACTTCATTGCGGGTGTTGGCGTTGATGTGCGTGCTGCCTTGGGCGGCCTGGGCGGCGAATCCGGCGCTGGCGGGTCACTGGCGGATGGATCCCAAGCGCAGCGCCGCGCTCGACGGGTGGACGACCTGGGACTTGGTCGTCGCGCTCGACGGCACGCGGGTCGATCTGCGGCACGATATGCAGTGGCGCGCGACGAAGCTCACCGCGACCAACCCGGTGGACACGGCCAAGCCGACCGAGGTTAAGGATTTTTTCCGCGTCGAGCAGCGGCACATGGCGCTCTATCCCGTGCGCGGCGCGCTGACTCCGGTGCGCGCCGAATGGCTCGACGGCGGGCGGACCTTGCGGGTCGAGGCGACGCCGCAGATCGAGAGCTCGCAGGGAGTTTTCCCGATGCGGATTTACCAAGAGCTGCGCCTGGTGGAAGGCGATCGGGAGTTGCTGCTGATCGAACTGCACAGCACCCGGGCGAAACCGCTCGTATATCGTTTCACCAAAATCACCGGGGAGAAATAAATCATGCACCGTCTGCTCTTCATTCTGGTCGGCTTCCTTTCATTCACCGCCGCAGGTTTTTCGGCGCAACCGGTTGGCCGGGCCGCGTGGGTCATGCGCTTCGACGGCGATTGGCTCGTCGCCAAAGGGATGCCGGAAAAAGCGATGCTCGTGAGCTTGCAGGGTCTTGCGAACCGCGCCGCGCCGCAGCTCTACATCGTTCACCCGAAAGATTTCCAGTGGGAGATCACCGAGCCGCTGTTCGAATTTTACCAACGCAAGCACGGCGTCGTCTTCACCGAGGTGAAGACGGCGGATGAGGCGCTCGCGCTCTTTGCGAAGCACGCCAAGGGCTACGTGATCTGGGATCCGGCGGTTTCGGCGACGATGAACGTGGCGTTCACAATCGCGGGGCTGGAGGACGCCTTGATCGTGACGGCGGCGCAAGTTGCCCAAGTGGAGGCGCGGGGGCTCAAGCAGATCGACGACCTGCGCGGCCGTTACACCGGCCAGACCGACGCCCAGATCTATACTGATGCCTACAAGCGCTACTGGGCGCGTTGCACCCACGATGCGATCATGCTCATGGGCGGCCATGTGGGCGCGGTGCGGATGCCGGCGATGGCGGACTGGGGCGTGCGGCAGAAGATGTTCTTCCACGATCTCTCGGCGAATCCCGGCCGGCACCCCGAAGAAGTTGCGCTGGGGAAGAAGCTGTTTTCCGAGATGACTCCGCTCGGCACGGTGTTCGGCTGGCACTCCTACGGCAAAGATACGGAGGAGCAGCACACGACGTTGCTGTCGAGCTTCGGGCTGAAGATGGAGGGCCTGCACAATCTGCCGAATCTCAGCTTCAACTGCCAGTTCACGTTCACACCGGGATTCAAGTTCACCAACAACCATCAGGTCGCGAAGGACGCCAAACTGGTGGCCGAGAAGAAAGTTTATCTGAGCTTCGTGCAGTCCGACAGCATCGGCATCGGCGTGTGGACCAAGCCGGGGCGAGGCAAGCTGCCCTTCGGCTGGCAGGTGACGATGAACTGGTCGAAATTCTCCCCGGCGGCGCTGGAGTATTTCCACGAGAGCGCGACGAAGAACGATTACTTCATCGGCGGTCTATCCGGTCCGGGCTACATGTATCCGAATCACATCCCGGCGGACAAATTCGGCCCGCTCATGGCCGAGGCCCGCGCGCTCATGGCGGTGCTCGACGAGCATGTTTTGGAGATCATGGACAACTCCGCCGCCGACGGAAACGTGGGCAACGCCGATCTCACCAAGGAGACGGTGGACCGCTACTACGCCGCGTTTCCCGATGTGATCGGCTTCATCAACGGTTACGGCCCGGCGCGCACGCGCGACCTCCGCGACACCCGCGCAATGATTTCCTACGACTACTACATCGACCCCCGGCGCCCGCGCGACGAGGTGGCAGCCGATCTGAACGAGCTGATCGCGATCAACGCCAAGCGGCCGTATTTCCTGCTCGTGCACGTGCGCGAGTCGAACGACGTGAACAGCCTCGTCGAAATCACCAAGCAACTCGACGGCCCGGTCGAAATCGTGCCCGTGGACGTTTTCATGAAGCTGGCGGCGAGCAACAAAACCTACACGAC
>CALSBN010000031.1:0-30354 GCA_943373185.1 Opitutus sp. GAS368
AGTCTGGCCGGCCGCGGACCGCACCCAAAGCCCCCGTCAGTTCAACCCCGACGGCAGGCCAATCGTCGCCGTCACCGAAGCGCCCGAGTATCGCGCCGCCATCTCGGCCGCAAAATCTCCGACCGGCACAAAGAGCGCCTTCGACACCATCCGGCCGAGCAACGCCGTGCTCAGCGCCGTGGCGCTTTTCGCCAACTCGTTTGAAAAAACCCGCAGCCGGCTCGGCTCCACCGGATCGATCACGACGACGCCGTCATCGGTTTCAAACGTGAGCACCGTGTGGCCCGGGCGAATGCGCGCCGACCCGTAGAAGTAGGACAACAACTTCGGCCGGTTAGCCACCCCGCCGCCGATCACGCGGTGACGCAGGTTGGCGATGCTCTCCACGAAACACCCGTTCAACAACGTTCCCGGCGCGCCGACCGCCACCGGCTCCGTCGTCGTCATCACCGTCCACCGGGTAAACCCCGTGTGGATGTCCGCCAGCAAAGGCGCAAAGTCGGCCTTCTCCGCCTCAAGCCGGCCCCGATGCAGGGAAAAACTCTGGGTGCCTTCGCTGTCGTGGTAGAACCACAAAATCCCCGCGACCTCGAAGACCAAGGCATGCACGGTGCGCGCATATTTTTCCGTGCTGCCCGAATTCTCGATCCGAATGACTTGCGACCACACGTCCGCCCCGAGCACGGCCTGCGCGCGGCGGGCGTTGGTGAGGTCGGCGCGTTCACCGGCGAAGACAACCGTGACACCCAAGATCCAAGGAGCGGCGAGCGAGAGAATGCGTTTCATGCCCCCAGAAGCGTCGCGGTTGCACGAAAGTTTCCGGAAAGCGACGAACCGAAAGATTTCTGCGACCAACGACGGGGTTCCTGTGTTGTGCGCGTTTTCCGAGGGGCCGGCAGCGGCGGTGCGGACGACAAGCGACGGGCGGGCGGTTGATTTCATGCCGCTCATCATGCCCGAGGCGCGGGGTCACTTTCATCGGGCGGAAGTCATCGTCTCCACCGTGACTGAAGTCACCGCGCACGATCCCGATAGTGCCCGCGACAACCGCCGCCGAGGCCGCGCCTAACTTAAAGCCCGGCTTTTACCACCGCCGCGACCCGCTCGTGATAGCCGCGGCTCAGCCGCAGTTTGGTGCCGTCCGTCAGGACCACCGCATATTCGCCGGCAAACGAAGGGCTCAGCTTTCGCACGCGGTCGATGTTCACGATGGTCGAACGGTGGATGCGGATGAATCGCCGGCCGTCGAGCCGCGCTTCGAGTCGCGCCATCGTCTCGCGCATCAGATGCGCCCGGCCGGCCACATGGAATTTCATGTAGTCGCCTTCGGCCTCGATCCAGTCGATCTCCTCGGCCTTCAAAAAGAATATCTCGCCCGACGACTTCACCAAAATCCGGTCGTGCGCCTTCGACTCCGCCCGTTCACCGGTCTCCGCCGCGCGCGCCGGATCGTGTTCGAGGTAGTTCATCAACTTCGAAAGCCGGGTGTCCATCGCCTCGTCGCGCCGCCGCCGCGCCGCCGCTTTCACCCGCTGCAAGGCCGCGCCAAAACGCAGATCGTCGAACGGTTTCAACAGATAATCCACCGCGTTGATCTCAAAGGCCCGCAGCGCGTGTTCGTCATAGGCCGTCACGAAAACGATCGCCGGCGTATGGGCGGGATCGATCTTCGCCAGCGCGTCGAAGCCGTCGCCGCCGGGCATCTGCACGTCGAGAAACGCCACATCGGGCCGCTCGCGGGCCATCAACGCCGCCGCTTCATCGCCCGTGCCCGCCTCGCCGACGATTTCGATTTCCGCGTCGCGGCTCAGCAACAGGCGCACACCACGTCGGGCCGCCGGTTCGTCGTCGATGATCACCGCGCGGTAGCGGGCCGAACGGGCGGACGGGTTAGCGGGAGGCAACAGGGTCTGGGTGCTCATCGGCGGCAGGGAATTTCGATTTTCACGGTCACGCCGTGTCCGGGTTCGCTCGTCAGCTCGAGGCGGTGCTGGGTTCCGTAAATTTTTTCGAGGCGCGTGCGGGTATTCGCGAGCCCGATGCCCGCCTTGGCCGACTGCGCGGCCGGCAGACCCACCCCGTCGTCCCGCACTTCGAGGTGCAGCCGGTTGCCTTCCACATGCGCGAGCACATCCACGCGCCCCGGCGTGCGCTTCGGCGCGATGCCGTGCAAGATGGCGTTCTCGACGATCGGCTGGAGCAGCAGATTGGGAATCCGCGCCCCCAACGCCTCGGGATCGACCGCGATGTTCACTTCGAGCCGGTCGGAGAATCGCTCCTTCTGGATCTCGACGTAACGCTCGAGAAAATCGAGTTCCTCGCGCAACGTGACTTCATGCGCGCGGCTTTGGTCGAGCGACATCCGGAGCAACGTGCTCAGGCGCGCGATGAGCGTCACCGCCGCGTCGTTCTTTTGCTCCCGCACCAGCACGGCGATCGTGTTCATGGTGTTGAACAAAAAATGCGGGCGCAGTTGTTCGCGCAGGGCCTTCAGCTCCGTCTCGATCAGCCGGGCTTCCAGCTGCGCGCTGCGGAGTTCCTCGCTCTTGTATTTCTGGTAAATCTCAAGGCTGTAACCGAAGGCCAGGACGCCCCAATAATAAGCCATGTCGATGATGTTGCGCCCGTAAAATCCCTTGGTCGCATGCGCCCAGAAGTCCTCGCCGCCAGACTCCTCCGGCCAAAAAACAAAATAGGATTGGATGCGCCCAAGATAATAGACCGCCATGACCGTAAAACTCAGCAGGAGGTGAAAAGTTACACCGCCGACCCAACGCCCACGGTTGAGCGGCACTTTTTCACGAAGTTTCAGGATCAACGGCGCTAGGCTTGCCCACATCGCCGCGCGGGCGAATTGCGGCACCGCCAGCTCCCAGAAATCGATCGTCTCCTGTGCGCTCATCCGCGCCCGGCTGTTGAAATACAGCTCCAGCGACAGCACGAACCCGACAAACGCCCAAATGGTGGCCACCAGGGCGACGCGAATCCAGCGGTTGTGCAGAGCCATAGAAACCGGCTGGTATCGGGCCGCGTCCCGCCCGCCTTCAAGCGGATATGCAGAATTTGCGACGAACCGACGGTTTTCCGCGACGAACGGCCGACCTCAGCCCGCCGCGCCCAACGCCGGCAGGCTCGCCGCCGCCGTCGCCTGACCGTGGCGCTTGTTCTGCTCGTCCGGTGTGCGCAACCGGATCGTCGCCGCCAGTTCGGGAAACTCCGCCTGCAACACCGCGCCGGCGCGCTCCAAAATCACTTCGCCGCCTTCACCCGACGTCACGCGACCCAGCACGAGCAGGTTCCGCACCTCATAAAAATCGGCATAGTGCGCGATCGCATAGCCGAAACACACACCGATGGTTTCGTAGATCGCCCGGGCCCGCGGGTCGCCCGCCTTCATCGCGTCCTGCACCGCGATCAACTGTTCCGGCAATGCCAGCGTGGCCGGAAAATCGAAGCCCGCCTTTTTCGCCAGCCGGCCCACTCCTTGTTGGGAGAAATATTGCACCCCGCAGCCGATGTCGCCCGACCACTCGTCGCGCGGCGCATCCGGCCGGTAGTCCACCGGTGCAAACGCCAGCTCGTTGAGCCACGGCGTGATGTTGCCCGCGGGCGTCACATAACCGCCGGCCTGGCTCGTGCCCATCGAAACTCCGAGGACCGCGTTGTCGCCCATCGACATCGAGCCGGCCAACGCCGTGACATCGCCGTCGTTGACCACCTCAAACGGCACGCCGCCCCACCGTTCCCGCAGCGTAAAAAACATCCGCCGCACCTGGTGCTCGAAATCCTCCGCCGACACTCCGCGAAACAACGATGCCGCGCGCACCTCGTTGTTCACATACACGCCCGCCGCGCTGCCGCCGATCGCATCAACCCGCGGCAGATGCGCCGCCGCCCGTTTCAACGAATCATGCACGCCTTCGAGGTGATAGCCGGGGTCCTTTTGAAAATACGGGTCCCAGGCGATCTCTTCCGAAAACACGACCCGGCCGTCGATCAGCGCCGCCGCCTTCCGGTCGCTGCCGCCCAAGTCGAAGCCGATCCGGCATCCCCCGAGATTTCGCCCCATCGGCACGCTGGTCTCGACGCTCGCCGGCAATGCTCCCCACGACGCCGCCTCGACCGAAAACGGCCGGCCGAAAATCTTTCCCCCCATGAAATCGCAATCAAAAGCCCGGGCGCCCTCTGCCGAATAAGTCTTCGCCAACTCCCGCGCGACTTCGTCCGCGCCCGCCACAAGCACCCGCGGGCCGCCCTTCATCCACAGCAAAAACTTCAGGAGACGCTCGGCGTAAAGCGACGTCAGCGCCGCCGCCGGGTGTCCGGCGGAGAGCACACGACTCTCATGCCGGAAGACCGCGCCGTCGTTCCGCACGAGCACGAGGGCGAACGGCCGCGCGCCCGGGTCGGCGGCCACCAGGGCACGGTAAGCGCGCTGCCAAAGGGCCGCGGGGAGAAAATCGGGATCAAGGACCGGACGGAGTTTCGGGGCGACAGACAGCATGAAAATCAACGCACGACGCTAGTTCACCCGGCGCGAACTTGGGAAGCGATTTTCCCGCGGGCCGGTCGAACATTTACTTCTTCTCCGCCGCCCATAACGCCGCGCCCACGATGCCAGCGTTGTTGAAAAACTCCGCCGGCACCAGCTTCGCGCGCGGTTTGATGAATTTGAAAAACTTCTCGTGGTCTGCGCTCACGCCGCCGCCGATGATGATCAGCTCCGGCCAAAGCAGCTTCTCCAGCACGCCGACATACTCGCCGAGCGCCCCGCCCCATTTTTTCCACGAGAGATCTTTCCGCTCGCGCACCGAGGCCGCGACATAGCGCTCCGCCGACTTGCCTTGTTTGCCCCAAGGAAAATGACCCAGCTCCATCGCCGTCACCACGCCCTGGTAGGCAAAGCATGAACCCACGCCCGTGCCCAGCGTCAGCAGCAGGGTCTTGCCCATAAATCCGCGTCCCGCGCCGAAATGCATTTCGGCCACACCCGCCGCCGCCGCGTCGTTGATGAGCGCGACCGGACTGCCGGTCGCTTTGCCAAAGAGAGCCGCACCGTCACAGCCGATAAACTTTTTGTGGAGATTGGCCGACGTCCAAATCGTCGCATCCTGAATCACGCCGGGAAAGCCGATGCCGATCGGCCCCTTCCACGAGAAATTCTCCACCATCGCCTCGACCGCGCCCGCCATCTCGTCGGGATTGAGGTTGTCGGGCGTATCGATGCGAAACCGCTCCGATACAAGTTTGCCGGTGGCAGTGTCCACCACCGCGCCTTTGAGAGCCGAGCCGCCGATATCAATGCCAAGGGTTTTCATGAAAAATGGAGCCGCCAGAGAACACCGGGGCCGACCATCCGCAACCGCCAAAACGCGCCCCGTTGATCAGCCGACACCACCGGCGATATGCTCCGCGTCCGCGCGATCGGCGGCGCGCTTGCCCGCTCAATGTCCGCACGTCCCGTCGGCCCCATGCGCGTGACCGTGGCGCAGTTCCTCCGGCGTCGCCTCGCGGGTGCTGAGCACCTCGACGTCGAAGGTCAGATCGACCCCGGCCAACGGATGATTCGCGTCGAGCAAGACTTCGTCGCCGTCGATCGAGACCACCGTGACCGTCGGCGCATGGGGGTCATCACCGGTCTTAAACTGATCGCCCACAGTCAGCTCGCCCTCGACGGGCAACTGGCTGCGTTTCACCGGCTGCACCTGGTCGGGATCGCGCTCGCCGTAGGCCTTGGCCGCCGGCACCACCACGCGGGTCTTCAATCCCGCCGCCGCACCCCGGAGCTGTTCATCGAGTCCGTCGATGATCTGCCCCGCGCCTTCGAGGTAGGTAACGGCCTGCGCCCCCATCGAGGTGTCCAGCACCCGGCCGGAGGGATCGCGGAGCGTGTAGTGAAAGGAAACAACAGCGGGCATATCGGCCAAAATTGCGGAGCCACCGCCCCCGCTCCGAGCAAATTCTACGGGCCCCGCGCCGTTCGTCCGGCGAATCGCCCGCTCGTTGTGTCGACGCTGATTTCCCCGCCCGTTGCCGCCACGTTGCCGGCGCATGAACAAAAAATCATCTCTCCTTGTCGCGGGTCTTGTCGCCCTGGTCGTCGCCCGTTCCGGCTACGCCCAAAACTCTGCTCCCGCTCCGGCGCCCACACCGCAGGAGCAAGGTATCGGCCTGTCGTTCAACGGCTCCTTCGGCGGGATCGGAAAGAACAAGTTCAAGTCGGGAAACACCAAATACAACGAGGTTTCGTCGACGAACTACTCGTTCGGCGTGTCGCAGGTGATTCCGTTTGGGCAAGAGTCCGCCCTCGAAACCAGCCTAAGCTACTCCCGCGAAAGCCTGAAATTCGAAAAGGGCAATAACGCCGCTCTTCCGCTGCCCAAGCGCCTCCAAAGTCTGAGCCTCGGCTTCAACTACAGTCAGCCGATCAACGACCGCTGGTCTGCGATGCTCGGCACATCGTTCGTTTCCGCCACTGCGGGCACGGGCGGCTTCAAGTCAAAGGGCTTCGGCGTGGAAGTTTTCGCCGCCGCCACCTACAAAACCAGCCCGACGCTCTCGTTTACCGGCGGCGCCGCCTACTCGTCGCTCGCCCAAGGCACCACCCAGTTCTTTCCCGTGGTCGGCGTAAGCTGGACGCCCAGCCCACAATGGACGGTAGCGGTCGGTATCCCCGAGACCGGCGTCACTTACCACTTCTCCGAGTCATTCAGTCTCGGCCTCGTCGCGACCGGCCGGGGCGGCGCCTACTATGTCGAAGTCGACCCGCTGCCCGGTGCGGCCGGCAAGCCCAACCTATCCCGCACCACCCTCGATTATTTTGCCGTCGGCACCGCGCTCAAGGCCACGTGGCAGGCGGGTCCGAGTTTCGGTGTCACGGCCAGCATCGGTTCGATCTTCCAGAGCGAATTCGAATACGAGGCCCGCAAACTCAAGATCAAGTCCGACGGTGGCGGAACTAACTACGAGCTCGGGCTCAACGTGGCATTCTGACCCGACCGCGACTCCACCGTAATCCGCTCATTTCGCGTCGTCCATGATTTCGCTCGCCCGCCTAACGCTCGCCCGGGAATGGCGCCGCTTCCTCCCCGCCGTGCTGGCCGTCGGTTTCGCCGGCCTGCTCGTCCTCATGCAACTGGTTTTGCTGCTCGGGATTTTCCGCACGGTGTCCGTCTACATCGATCGTTCGGCCGCCGATCTCTGGGTTGGTTACCCCGAGACCAAGAGCGTCGACCTCGCCCGCAACCTCTCCGCGCGCAACGAGGTCTTCCTGCGCTCCCATCCCGATGTCCTGACCGTTGAATCCTACCTCTGGAGCGGCGGCGATCTGCGCCGGGCCGACGGCTCGGCCGCGCTCGCCACCGTGGTCGGGATCGACCCGCGGCCCGGTGCTCTTGCCCTCGCGCACGCGCTCACCGCCGCCGACCGTCGCGCCCTCGACGAACCCGATACCGTTCTCGTCGATATCTCCAATCTGGCCAATCTTCGCACCCGCGTCGGCGACACCCTCGAACTCAACGGGCGCCGCGTGAAAGTCGTCGGCCTGACCCGCGGCCTCAACTCCATCGGCGGGGCCAACATCGTCACTTCCCTCGCCACGGCCCGCGCCGTTGCCCCCGGCGACCCGGGCGATTCCGAGACCGTCGCCTACTTTCTCGTCAAGCTGCGCGATCCCGCCGCTGCGGACCGCGTCCGCGATGAACTGACGCCGCTCCGCACCAACGCACCCTACTCCCTCTGGACCGCCGCGGATTTTTCCAGAATTTCCCAACTCTACTGGTTGCTCGAAACCGGTCTCGGCCTCGGCTTTGTCTTCTCCGGCGGCATCGGCCTGCTGATCGGCATCGTGATCACGAGCCAGACGTTGAAGGCCGTCGTCCAAACCTCGATCCGCGAATACGCCACGCTCCGGGCGCTCGGAGTCTCGGTCCGATCGCTTCGCCTCGTCGTCCTCGAACAGTCCGCCTGGGTCGGCGTTGCGGGCATCACCATCACTTCGCTCATCGCGGCCGCGGTCGTCCAGCTCGCCACCGCGAACCACGTCTTGGTCGCCGCCCCGTGGTGGGCCTTCGCCGGCACGTCCGTTTTCATGTTTTCCATCGCCGTCGCTTCCGGCGCCCTCGCCCTGCGCGTCCTTTCCCAATCCGAGCCCGCCACGCTCCTGCGATAGTTCCACCATGAGTTCCGCTCCAACCATTATCGGTCACCGCTTGGGCAAATCCTACGGCAACGGCGCCGCCCGCATCGAAGTCCTGCGCGATCTGTCGGTCGAAATCTTCCCCGGCGAACTCACGCTCTGCACCGGTCCCTCCGGCTCCGGCAAGAGCACGCTGCTCGCCGCCCTCAGCGGCCTGCTCACGCCCGACGCCGGCCACGCGTCCCTGCTCGACCAAGATCTCGGCACGCTCGATGAGCGGGCCCGCGACGCCTTCCGCCTCGCCCACTGCGGCTTCATTTTTCAGGGCTTCAATCTCTTCCCCGCCCTCACCGCTTTCGAGCAGGTGCTGCTCCCGCTTACGTTCATGCGCGTCCGCGCCGCCGAAGCCCGCACCCGCGCGCTCGCCGCCCTCGCCGACGTCGGCCTGGCCGAGCGCAGCCATCTTCGCCCCACCGCTCTCTCCGGCGGCGAGAAACAACGCACCGCCATAGCCCGCGCCCTCGTGAAAAACCCGCAGCTGGTTTTCGCCGACGAACCGACCAGCGCCCTCGACGGCACCAACGGTCGCATCGTCATCGATCTGCTTCACCACATTGCCCGCGAGCGCGGCGCCACCGTCCTTTGCGTCACCCACGACCCGCGCCTCCACGCCCACGCGGACCGCATCATTCACCTCGAAGACGGCCGCATCGTTTCCGACACGCGCGCCCAACTGGCGGGAGCCGCCCCGGCCTGAACTCCAAAAAGAGCAAGATCGGCAAAGCGTCCGCCCCGCATCTCGGCCAGAATGGCCGACATGAAAATCCTCCTCATCGTCGCCGCCTCGGTTCTTCTGCTCGTCATCCTGCTCGGCCTCGCCGGATTACTCCTGCCGGGCACGCGCACCGCCCGGGCCGAACGCATCGTCGCCGCGCCCCCCGCCGCAATCTGGGCGCGTTGGTTCGACCTCGCCGGCCAGCCGAAATGGCGCGCCGGGCTCGCCTCCGTAAAGGTTTTGGAATCCTCCCCGGGCCGCGAGCGCTGGGTCGAGCAACCGCACCGGGGCCCGGCCATCCGGTTTGAAACCACGCGACGGCTGGAAGGCGTCGAGTGGTCGCTCGCTTTCTCCGGCCCGGCCGAGGGCCGATGGACCGGTCGGCTTGAACCCCTGCCGGATGGACGCACCCGGCTTCACGTCGAGGAAACTTCCGCCGTGGCCAACCCTTGGCTCCGCCTGATGGCGCGGCTGTTCTTCGACCCGCAGGTTTTTTTGGAAACCTACCTGAAAGAACTCGCCGCCGTCACGGAACCGCCACCGCCGCGTTGACACCGCGAAACGCGCCAAGTTTATCCGCACGGCATGACCGTGCGCGGAACGACGCTCGATGATTATCACCGGCGGCTTGACCGGGTGCGGGCGCACCTCGAACAGCACCTCGCCGATCCGCCCGACCTGGCCGAGCTGGCCCGAATCGCTGAGCTTTCGCCCTTTCATTTCCACCGCGTCTTTCGCGCCGTCACGGGTGAGCCCGTCGGGGAATACCAGCGCCGCATCCGCATCGAGCGGGCGGCGTTGCTGCTGCGCCACACCGATCAGGCGGTTACCGCCGTCGGCCTGGCCGTAGGCTACGAAAGCCCGGCGGCCTTCTCCCGCGCCTTCGCCCGCACGTTCTCTTTGAGCCCCGCCGCATGGCGCGCGTCCGCCCGGCCGCCGTTGCCGGTGCCGGTGGCGTCACCCGCACCCGCGCCGATCCGGCCCGTGCGCATCGCCGAGCGGCGACCCGCCGACGTCTGGTTCGTGCGCCGTCACGGCCCCTACCCCGAAGCGGCCCCGGCCGCATGGGCGGCGCTGATGGGCACCGTCTCATGGCGGTTTTTCCTGCAGTTTCCCGCCGAGCTGATCGGGGTCTGTCACGACGATCCCGACATCACCGCCCCCGAGCAGCTCCGCTACGATGCCTGTCTCCGGCTCCGCTTGCCCCTGCCGACCCGGGGAGAGCTCGCCACCCAAGTTCTCCCCGGCGGGCGGCACGCGGTCTTTCTGCACCGGGGGCCGCACGCGGAGCTGCCCGATACCTACCGCCAGATCTACGGCGCCTGGCTCCCGTCGTGCGGCGAAACGTTGGCCGAGTCGCCTAGTTTTGAGGTCTATTTGGATCACCCCCAACGCACGCCTCCCTCCCGCCTGCGCACCGAGATCCACCTGCCGCTGGCTCCCGTGCGCTGAGGCGCGGCCACCGCGGTCGTCACCGTCCCGCGCCCGGGCGCCACCGGACCCGACGCGAACGAGGCCGCGTTCAGCGCCGGCTCGATCGCAAAACCGCAGCGTGCCGCATCACGACCGAGTCGGCGGCGATAAACCGGAAGTAAGCCGCCGCGCGCGCGTCGTTGCCCGCCGTCTGCATCGCCGTTTCCGCGGCCGCCCGCGTCGACCAGCGGACAACGTCCGCCAACCCGCCGTTGTCGTGCCGCACCAGTTGACGGCTGATGAACCCCGGGCAGCTCCGCAGAAATCCGTCCAGTCCCTCCGAGGCCGCGAGAAACTCGGCCTCTTTCGCTCCGGGATTCAGCCGGAATTCGGCGATCTCCAGCGCCATCGCGGGAGCGGCCGGCACATCGGATGCAGCCTGCGACTCCTGGGCGAAGGCGAGCGTGAACGGAAACAGGAACATGAATGATGGAAATTTCATACCCGGAGAAGCTACCCGACGTTGCTGACAACGGTATGTCAGGAGGATTTTTGTCGGTCCGCCGTTTTCGGTGCCTCGCTTCGCAGCCTCCGAAACTCCACCGCCAATTTCCGGCGGAACTAATGCGGCAACGCCCGCCAGTCGCAGTCCGTCAGCGCGCCCTCGATCGCATACGCGAGATTGAGCGAAACCCGTTTCCCGGTCGCCTGCACCCGCGCGCACGCCCCGATCGCGCCGAGCCGGGCCAGCTCGTCGCGCGTCCGCACCCCCGCAGCCGTCAACATCGCCGCCGACCGCGGCCCCAGATCGCGCAGCCCCGCGAGTTCACCGGGTATCGAGCGGGGATCAAACGGGCGGATTCGGGGACGCGCTGACTGCGAACTCATGTGAACTTCATCGTCCAACCGCCCCGGTTGGGCCGCCAGCCTGAATCTCGCCCCGAGAAAATGCTCATCCATCCGCAGTTCGTCCGGTGAAACGACCGCTCACCATGCCGGCGCTGTGTATTTCCCGGTCGCACCTAAATCTGGTGGCCATGAAACCCGCTTCCACCACCTACCGCCTGATGCCGTGGTTCGCCGCGCTCCTTTTCGCCGGCTGCGCCCGCGAAACTCCTTCCGCTCCCTCCGCACCGTCCGCCGCTTCGGTTTCGACCCAACCCGCGCTCGTTTACGCCAAGGGCCGGATCGATATCGAGGGCGGCCTTATCCGCCTCGCGGCCAGCCGCGACGGTCTTGTGAAATCCGTCGCCGTCGAGGAAGGGCAACGCGTCCGCTCCGGCGACCTCCTTGCCACCATAGACGACCAACCCGCGCGCCTCGCCCTCGCGGTCGCCCAGGCCGAGCTCGCGCAAGCCCGCGCCGCCCTCCCCGCGCTCCGCGTGCGCCTCATCGCCGCCGACCGCGAGGTCGCCCGCCTCTCGCCGCTCCTCGCCACGGAATCCGTCGCTCCGGCGGACCTCGACCAGGCCCGCGACCAAGCCGCCCTGCTGCGCGCCGAACTCGCCGCCGCCGAAGCCGCCGCCGCCACCGCCGAAGCCCGGCTCCGCGCCGGCGAATATGAGGTCGAGCAACGCCTCGTCCGCGCCCCCCTCGACGGCTGGATCGTCAAGCGCTTTGCCCGCCTCGGCGACGGCGTGAGCACGCTCAACGTCACCCCGCTCTTCCTCTTCGCGCCCGATTCGCCCCGCCTCGTCCGCGCCGATCTCGACGAACGTTTTGTCGAAAAAGTCCGCGCCGGTCTCCCGGCCGAGATCGTCCCCGAGGCCGACGAAGCCCGCGTCATCGCCGGCAAGATCCTCCGCATCGGCCAGGTCTTCGGCACCAAAACGCCCACCGGCGAACCCGGCGAACGGCTCGACCAACGTGTCGTCGAATGCGTCGTCTCCCTCGACGACCAATCCCTCCGCATCGGTCAACGCGTCCTCGTCCGCATCAAGCCATGATCACCGCCACCCGCCCGATTCTCCTCTTCGTCCTGCTCGGCGTCGGTGTCTTCGCCGCCGAAACGCCCCGGCCTGCGCCCACGCTTGGCGCGCCCGACCTCGCGTGGTGGCGCGGCTTCAACGACCCCCAACTCGACGCCCTGCTGCAAGAAACCCTCGCCGCCAACCCCGACCTGAAGATCGCCGCCGCCCGTCTCGGAGTCGCCCGCGCCGCGCTCAACTCCGCCCGCGCCGAGCGCCGTCCGTCCCTCTCCCTCGGTGCCGGAGCCGAGCGCCGCGCCTACTCCCGCACCGAACGCGCCGCCGACCCCACGCTCAAATCCGCCGCCACCGCGCTCTCGCTCGGGCCCCGGTTAAACTACGAGGTCGACCTCTGGGGCCGTCTCGCCCGCGGAGTCGACGCCGGCGCCGCCGAGGTTCGCGCCTCCGCCGAGGACGCCGCCGCGCTCCAGCTCACGCTCACCGGCGAGGTCGCCGCCTCGTGGTTCGCCCTCCGGGCCAACACCCGCGAGTCCGAACTGCTCGCCGCCCGCCTCGAAAACGCCCGCGCTCTGCTCGCGCTCCTGGCCGCCCGCGCCTCCGCCGGCCTCGCCGATGCCACGCCCGCCGCCGAACAACGCTTCCAACTCGCCGCCCTCGACCGCGAGGCCGCCACCCTCGCCGAACAACGCGCCCGTCTGCTCCATCACCTCGCCGCCCTCCGCGGCCTCCGCCCCGAGGCCGCCCCGCCGCTCGTCGCTCCCGCGCTCGGCGCCGCGCCCGCCAACCCGTTGCCCGCCGGTCTCACCACCGCCGTGCTCGCCCGTCGTCCCGATCTGCGCGCCGCCGCTGCCCGCCTCTCCGCGCAACAGGCCCGCGTCGGCGAGGCCCGGGCCGCCGCCCTCCCCGCCCTCGCGCTCTCGGCCGAGAGTCTCTTCAACGGCTCCAGCCTGCGTGAACTCCTCCGCACCGGCTCGCTCGGCAGCTTCATCGCCGCCCAGATCAGCGTCCCGCTGCTCGACGGCGGCCGCCGCGCCGCCCGCACCGATGCCGCCCGCGCCGAACTCACCCTCGCCACCGAATCCTACGCCGCGCTCGTCGTCCGGGTGTTTCAGGAAACCGCCGATGCCGTCGCCGCCGTCGAGTCCGCGCAAACCGGCCTTCGCGCCGCCGAGGCCGAACAGCAGACCCGCGACGCTCTCGCCAAACTCGCCGATGCCCGTCGCGCCGCCGGCCGCACCGACCGCCTCGCCGTGCTCGCGGCCGAAACCGACGTGCTCGTCGCCGCCACCGAGCTCACCCGCGCCCGGCTCGCCGAGGCCCGCGCGCTGATCGGGCTTGTCCAAACTCTCGGCGGCGACTGGGCCGCCCCCGCTCCAACCCTTGCCTCTCTCCCATGATCACCTTGGCCACAATTCTCGCCGCACTCGTCATCCTCGTCGCTTCCGATGCCGCGGCCAACAACCGCTCCGACGGATAAGCCGGCCCGATTCTTCATGAAACCATCCCGTAAACTCTACTGCCTCGCCTTGTCCGCTCTCGTCGCTTCCGCCTGCGATGCGGCGGCGGCGCCCGTCGTCGAACAGATCACGTTTCGCACGAAACCCCGCGTCACCCGCGCCGCGCTCGTGGCCGCGATCCGCGCCACCGAAGAGGAAATGAAACGCGAACCCGGCTTCGTCTCGCGCCAATTGCTCGTCGATGAAAAGGGCACCTACACCTTGGTCATCACCTGGCAAAGTCTCGCCGCCGCGCAACGCGCCGAGGAGTCCGAAACCGATACGCCCGCCGCCCGTGCCGCCAACGCCCTCATCGACGACAAATCCGCCACGCTCCGGCGCGCGGAAGTGCTGCTCCCCGCATTGCCGTAATCCCGCCCACTCCGCGCTCGCCGCCCGCTCCCGCCAATGGCCAATCTGGTGTCAGTTATGGTTCCCACGTTGCACCTGCCCACCTCGCCGGCGACGCATCCCCGCCGCCGGCGTTGGCTCGGCACGCGCGCTTACTGGCTTTGCCAACTCATCGGCTGGGGCGGGATTTTGACTCTCTGGATCATCCCGTTGCCGCTCCGCACCGTCACCATCCGCTACGAAATCATCTATGCGCTCATCCTGACAACCTCCAGCATCGGGCTGACGCACCTCCTGCGGATCACGTTCCTTTTCCATCTGCTCCGTCCTCGTTCGTGGACCGCTCTGCTGCTCCGGATCGTCCCATGGATAATGGCCGCTGCACTTGGGCAGGCCGGGTTGCTTTTCTGGTTCGTCGCCGGCGTGCCCGATTCTGAATCTCTCGACCACGTATCCGCGCGTGACCACGAGATGCTACTCTTCGTCGACACGCTCACTCTGACCACGCCGCTGCTCCTCATTTGGTCCGGCTTCTATTTCGGCCTGCGCTACTACCGCCAATACCAGACCACGCAACTCGACCGCCTCCGCCTCGACGCCGCCGTCAAAGACGCCGAGCTCCGCGCCCTCAAAGCCCAGCTCAACCCGCATTTTCTCTTCAACAGTCTCAATATTTTGCGCGCCCTCATCCCGCAGAATCTCGCGCAGCCCCGCGAGGCCCTCACGCTCCTCGCCGATCTGCTGCGCGCCTCACTCAACTCCGGTCACGAGGAGACCATCCCGCTCGCCCGCGAACTCGAGACGGTGGACAACTACCTCGCCCTCGAACGTCTCCGCTTCGAAGACCGCCTCACCGTGCATCGCACCATCGAGTCCGCCGCCTTGGTCTGGCCCACGCCTCCTTTCCTCGTGCAGACCTTGGTCGAGAACGCCGTCAAGTTCGGCATCGCCACGCGCGAGGCCGGCGGCGCGATCACCCTCGATGCCGTCGTGAAAAACGGCTTCCTCCACCTCCGCGTCCTCAACCCGGGCACGATCGACGGTGCGTCCGTTTCCACCGGCCTTGGCTTGAAAAACGCCCGATCCCGACTCGCTCTCCTCTTCGGCCCCCGCGCCACCCTCACGCTCGCGCAAGCCGCCCCCGACCTCGTCGTCGCCGAGGTGCGCCTACCCCCGCTCGCCGCGACCGCGCGCGCCTCCGCTCCATGAAAGCCGTCCTCATAGACGACGAACGGCTCGCCCGCGAAGAACTTCGCGGCCTGCTCGCGGCGTTTCCCGACATCGAGGTCGTCGGCGAGGCCGCCAACGTCACCGAAGCCCTCAAGCTCGTCCCCAAGCTCCGCCCCGACCTCCTCTTCCTCGACATCGAGATGCCCGGCCGCACCGGTTTTGACTTTCTCGCGACCCTCCCGCCGCCCCATCCGCAGCTCATTTTTGTGACGGCCTTCGACGCCTTCGCCCTTCGTGCCTTCGAGGTCAACGCGCTCGATTACCTCATGAAGCCGGTGCATCCCCAACGTCTCGCCACCGCCGTCGCCAAAGTCCGCGCGCGCCTCGCGCCCGTGTCGCCCGCAACCGATCCCGACGAGCGCCCCGACGAACCCACCGCGCCGCTCCGCGACGACGATTCCGTGTTCGTGCGCGAAGGCGACCGCTGCTGGTTTATCCCCGTCCGCTCACTCCGCCTGCTCGAAGCCGACGGCAACCACACCCGCCTCTACTTCGGCGAGGATCGCCCGCTGCTCTACCGCACGCTGGGCGCGATGGAGGCCCGCCTCCCCGCCTCGCTCTTCCTGCGCGCCAACCGCTCGCAGCTCGTGAACCTCTCGTTCATCGAAAAGGTCGAGCCGTGGTTCAGCGGCAGCGTCAAAGTCCGCCTGCGCGGCGGCCCCGAGGTCGAGTTCTCCCGCCGCCAAGCCCAGCTCTTCCGCGAGCGGACGAGTCTGTAATTCGGCCCGTTCGACGCGAGCCGACCTCGAAGCCCCCGAGCTGTAAATCCGAGGTAGCTCCGCGACCTCCGGGCGCGGCTACAACGAAAACCGCCGGCCAAACCGGTCGGGCCCAGAGGACCCGACGCTACCGTGTGAAGTTCTTGATCGCGTCGGGCTTCGGCCTCACTTCAGCGCGCTCAGAGGCGCCCCAAAGTTGAGGTGCAGCGTCTGCCCGCCGAGCACGAGCGCCGGCACCGACTTGACGCCCGCCGCTTCGGCTTCGGCCACGCGCCCCTTCGCCGTGCCGAGGTGCACGATCTCCAGATTGAGCTTCGTTGGATCGAGATAACGGGTGACGGCCGTCTCGGCGTCGAAACAGACGGGGCAGCCGGCGTGATAGAACGTAGCGGTGATTTTACTCATGGTGTGATTTCTCCTATGGTTGGTTTTGATTTTGCCCGACGCGTCGTGCCTCGGACGCAACCACCCTAACCGAACCGCCCCTCGGCTCACAGAGGGCACGATTTGGGAGGGAGGCACCGTTTTGTGCCCACTCGACGGCCGGGCCGCCCGGCGCATACTCGCGCGATGAAATCGAAACCTCTCAGCCTCCGTGAGCGTTCCACCTACCGCAGTCTTGAGGATGTCGTGGGCTGCAAGTGGTCCGCCGCCGTCGTCGGCGCACTGCATCGCGGCGTGAACCGCCCCGGCCAGCTCGAGCGCTACATTCCGGGCATCTCGACCAAGATTCTGAACGAGCGTCTCCGCAAACTGCTCGCCTACGGTCTCGCCACCCGCGCCGACCACTCGGCCGTTTCGCTGCACGTCGAGTATCGGCTCACACCCACCGGAGAAAAACTCGCGGGCGTGATCGAGCAATTGCAGCACCTCAACCTCGAGCACGTCGCCGCGACCACGATCAAGCGCCCTTGATCGGGCTCTCCGCTCCCAACTATCCGCTCTCAGCCGTCCCGCTTCCCGCCTACGTCTCCTGCCGCAAGATCTCCAACGGCGGGTGATCCGTCACACCGCGGCTCGTGAGCAGGCCGGTGACCACCGTCACGGCCGCCGCCGTTGCCACCGCGCCGAGGATCAGCAGCGGCGGCGTGGCCGGCGTCATCTTGAAAACAAAATGCGCGACCAGCGCGTTGCCCCCGATGGACAGGGCGCCGCCGACCACCGCCGCGAGCACGCCGAGGATCGCGTATTCCACGAGTTGGATCTGCACGAGTTGCCGGCGCGTCGCACCCAGCGTGCGGAGCAACACCGTCTCACGCACACGTTGGTAACGGCCGTTGAGCACCGCTCCCACCAGCACAATCACCCCGGTCAACACCGTGAAGAGCGCCATGAACTGGATCACAAACGCCACCTTCGAAAAAATTCCGTCAAGCGCCTGCAAGATCAGCGCGAGGTCGATCGCGGACACATTGGGAAATGCCGCGACCATCTCGCGCTGGATCCGCGCCGAGTCTTCCGGCTTCGCCGTGCGCAGGGCCGCCACAAAGGTCTTCGGCGCCGCCTCGATCGCGCCCTCGGGGAAGACCACGAAAAAATTCGACTCCAGCCGCCGCCACTCCACCGCGCGCACGCTCGTCACTTTCGTGCGCAACGGCACGCCCTGCACGTCCCACTCGATCTCGTCGCCGAGCCCGATTTGCAAATCGCGCAGCAACCCTTCTTCCACCGAGATCGGCACCACCGCCACGCCCGGCGCGACCTTGCCTTCAAAAGTCCCGGCCACCACGCGCTCCGAGCCCGTGATCTTCGAGCGGTAGGTCGAGCGATACTCGCGGTTCAACATCCCGCGCGAGACCCGAGGTCCACCACGGCGATTCTCGCCTCCCCGAGGCGGGCCAGCTTCGCCCGGTTCCGCCGTCGGCGGTTCGGCCGGTTGCTGTCGGTTGCGCATGATCTCTTCGAGGGGTCGCCCCTTGAGCGACGCGATCTTCATCGTGACGATCGGCGCGGCCTGCATGAGCGGCGCACCGTTCTTCGCGGCGAGCGCCGTGAAGGGCTCGATCTGGTCGTCCTGGATGTCGAAAAAAACGAGGTTCGGCCGCGAGCCTTCACCGGCGAGATCGATCTGGTTGAGCAGCGTCGTGCGCGTGAGGTAGAGCGTGAGAATCAGAAACGTCCCGAGCCCGAGCGCCAGCAGCAGCAGCACGGTGCGGTTGTTGGGCCGGTGCAGATTCGCGATGCCCTGCCGCACCACATACGGCAGGCCCCGCGGGACAAATTTCCGCGCGGCCCACGCGACGAGCTGCGCCAGGCCCGCGAGCACCCCGAAGCCCACCCCGAGCGCCACCGTGAAGCCGACCCCGATCTTCCAGTCCCGCGTCTGCCACGTCGCAAACGTCGTCACCGCCGCGATGATCACCGCGCCCAAAATCAACCGCCACGGATCGGTCGCCGCGCCCGTGCGTTCGATGAACGCCGAGCGCAGCGCCACCAACGGCGACACCCGCCGCACCGCCAGCAGCGGCAGCAACGTAAACAGGAAACAGATCACCAACCCCGCCCCCATGCCGCGCCCGACCGCCGCCCAGGAAATGAAGAAATTCACATCGAACGGCAGCATGCCCTTGAGCAACACCGGCAACAGCAGTTGCAGCCCGAGACCGAGTCCCGCGCCCAACACCGCGCCGAAAACTCCAAGCGCGAGGCCTTGCACGACGTAGACCGAAAAACTCTGCCACGCGCTCGCGCCCAGACACCGCAGGACGGCGACCGTGTTGATCTTCTGCCGCACGTAGACGTGAATCGCGCTCGCGACCCCGATCGCCCCGAGAAACAGCGCGACGAAGCCCACGAGATTCAGGAAGCCTTCGATATTGGTCAGCGCCGCCCCGAGATTTCGTTTTCGCTCGGCGACGGTGGAATACTGGAGGCGTTCCCCTAAAAACCGCGCACGCATTTCGCGCTCGATGATTTCCGCATCGCGCCCCTCGGGAAGTTTCACGAGCACGCGGTGCCGCGTGATGCTCTCCCGGTCCGCCAGACCCGTGGCCTCGAGCGTGCCGATCGGAATGAACGCGCGCGGCGCAAACGTCGAAATCGCCGCCGTCTCGCCCGGCACTTTCTTCAAAGCCCCGGCGATCGTGAACACGGCCTGCCCGAGCTTTACCGGATCGCCAACCTTCACGCCGAACTGCGTGAGCAACGTCTCCTCCAAAATCACGACCTGTTTCCCCGTGCGCAACACGGCGGGCGCGTCGGCCGGCGCCGCTTCAAATTCGCCGAAAAACGGGAAATTCGCCTCGACCGCGCGCACCTGCACGAGCCGCGTGGCGTCGCTCGCCGACTGAAACACGAGCATCGAGGAAAACTCCCGCGTGCGCGACCGTTCGCCCCCGAGCGCGGCGAGGTGTTCGAGCACCGGCGCCGAGAATTCCGTGCGCGACGACACCACGAGGTCGGCGCCGAGCAGCCCCTTGGCCTGGTCGTCGATCGCCTGCTTGAGGTTGACCGTAAACGAGCCGATGGCGACGAGCGCGGCGATCCCGAGCACGACGGAAAGCGAGAAGAGCAGCAGCCGTTTCCGCGAAGCCCGCGAATCCCGCCACGCCATTTTGAGAATGAAAGTCATAGGAAGGGCCCGCGAATTGCGCTAATCGACGCGAATGCAGATGAAGGCGAAGGTTTCATTGGCGGGTGCGCACGATACGGCGGTATTCCAGCTTCGGGTTGCCGCCAAAGTTCACCAACAGGCCTAGCGCGTAGCCGGTCGCGTTCAGGTAATTCAAGACCTGCGCGACATGCTCGTCAGTCAGGCGTTCGACGGCCTTTAGCTCCAGAATGATTTTCCCGTAGCATTCAAAATCCGGACGATAGCTTTGCTTCAGGCTCACCCCTTTGTAGGTCAACGGCAGCGCCACTTGGGGTCTCGAGGGAATCTTCTGCAATCCAAGCTCGATCTCCATGCATTCCTGGTAAACGGGCTCGAGAAATCCGCAGCCCTTGTCGTTGTAGACTTCAAAGCAGGCACCGATGATTTTGTAGCTCTCTTCAGGATAAATCAGGTCGGTCATGATTTCGGCTCTCCCGATTCGCGTTCATTCGCGTGATTCGCGGGCAACACGGTCTCATCGCTCACCACCGCACCGCTCCTCAGCCGGATGATCCGGCCGCATTTCTTTGCCAGATCGAGATCATGCGTCACCAGCACCAGCGTCGTGCCCTTCTCCCGGTTCAACCCGAAGACCAACTCCACCATCGCCGCCGCCGTGTCGCCGTCGAGGTTCCCCGTCGGCTCGTCGCAAAACAAAATCTTCGGCCGGTTCATAAACGCCCGGGCCAACGCCACCCGCTGCTGTTCGCCCCCCGAAAGCTGCACCGGATAGTGGTCGCATCGCGCGCCCAGCCCCACACGCCCGAGCAACGCCGCCGCCTCCGCCTCGACCGCCGCGCCGCCCTCGCCGCGCAGTTCCAGCGGCACGAGCACGTTTTCCAGCGCCGTGAGCGTCGGGATGAGTTGGAAATTCTGAAACACAAACCCCACGTGCGCGTTCCGCACCCGCGCGCGACCATCCTCGTCGAGCGCGCCCAGCTCGCTGCCGGCCAAGGTTACCGTGCCGCCCGACGCGCGGTCGAGCCCGGCGCAGAGCCCGAGCAACGTCGTCTTGCCGCTGCCGCTCGGCCCCACGATCGCAAGGCTCGCCCCCGCGACGAGGTCGAAACTGACCTCCTTCAAGACCGTCAACGGCCCCGCCGCCGTCCGGTAATCCTTGGTGAGCCGCTCGACTTTCAAGATGGATTCAACACTCATTGGTCCGACCACGAAACACACGAATCCTCCAAAATCGAGCCCATGTCCCGTTTCCTTTTCGCCCTTTCCCGCTCTTTGCCCGCTTGGGTGTGTTTCGCCTCGATCTGCCTTCCCTCGCTTTCACTCCCCGCCGCCGAGCCCGTCACCAAAACTTTGGTCTGCTTCGGCGACAGCCTCACCGCCGGCTACGGACTCGAAAGCGCCGCGACCGACGCCTACCCCGCCCTCCTGCAGGAGAAGCTCGACGCCTTAACCTCCCCGTCCAGCACCGGCGCGAACGGAACCGCGCCCACCGTGCGCTGGCGGGTCGTCAATGCCGGTCTCAGCGGTGAAACCACCGCCGGCGGGGCGCGCCGCCTCGATTGGATCCTCCGCCAACCCGTCGATATCTTCCTGCTCGCGCTCGGCGCCAACGATGGGCTGCGCGGCATCGACCCCACCGTTTCCGAGAAAAACCTCCAATTCATCATCGACCGCGTGCGCACCCGCTACCCCGACGCCAAAATCATTCTCGCCGGCATGATGATGCCTCCGAGCATGGGTGAAGATTACGCCCGCGCGTTCGCCGCGATGTATCCCAAACTCGCCACCCGGAATAACCTCACCCTCTTGCCCTTCTTACTCGAAGGCGTGGGCGGTCGATCCGACTTCAACCAAGCCGACGCCATCCACCCCAACACCGCCGGCCACAAAATCCTGGCCACCACCGTCTGGTCCTATCTGCGCCCCCTGCTCTGATGAGTTTTCTTCGCCCCTCAATCACCGCCACGTTCGCCGCCGCCCTGCTCTCTTTCGCCGCGCTCGCGCCGAGTCTTCGCGCCGATCTCCGCTGGACCGCATCCGGCCGCGCGGGCTGGGCGGAGAACATCTCGCGCGCCTCGTTTCCGGCCAACTGGAGGGACTCCGTCCTGCTCGAATCCAATCTCGACGCCACCTACCCCCGCGCCTTCGCCCGCAACTGGCTCCTGCTCGCGAGCGCCCACGCCGAGACGCGCACCGTCCGCGATTTCGCGTTGAACAACACCCTCACCTTGGGCCCCCGGCTCGATCTTCAGCGCAAATTCGGTATGGGTCCCTACGCGCCCACGCTTCGTTCCCATGTCGGCCTCGCCTACCGCGACGCCCGCCTGCGCGGTTCCACCGGCTGGACCACCGAAGCCGGGCTCCAGTTCTCGCAACGGCTTTCTCCCTCTTTCCGCGCCTCCGCCGGTTACGACTGGAGTCAGCACGACGCCGGCACGCCCACCTTCGACGTCCGCCACCGCATCGCCACCGCCCGGCTCACGTGGGATTTCACCGATCGCTGGCAGCTCAGCGCCGCCTTTTCGCGCCTCAACGGCCAGCTCGTGGCCGAGGCTTCCAACGCCATCTTCAATCAAGCCCTCAACGGCGGCTTCGGCCCGGTCATCGCCCAATCCTACAACGCCCGCCCGTTTTCCATCACCGACAGTTATGGCCCGGGCTGGTTCTCCTATCGCATCGAGGGCCGCGCCGATACCTCCGCCTTTGCTCTCGCTTACGCGCTCACCGACTACACCACGCTGGATCTCCGCGTCACCGGTTCCCGCGTGAAAAACCAAGCCCAAGTCCGCTACAAAACCGATATCACCTCTCTCGGCGTCACCCACCGATTCTAACCCGCCCCTCCCCTGTCTCTCGCTCCCTCCGTCTCTCCTTCTCTTCTTCTCCCCGCCTCTCCTTCTTCCCAACTCCCCATGCCCACGCTCCGATTCCTGCTCACCGCCGCCCTGCTCGGATCCATCCCTCTGGCCCGCGCCGAAAGCGTCGTGCGCATTCTCACCCGCGACGCCAAAGGCGCTCCCGTCGCCGATGCCGTCGCGTGGCTCATTCCGCTCGATGCTCCCGCGCCGACTCTCACCCCGCCCGCCGAGCCGGTCGTTATCACCCAAGAGGGCGAAGAGTTTTCCCCCTACGTCACCCCGGTCGTTGTCGGCACCCGAGTCCTCTTCACCAACCGCGACAAGGTCCAACACCACGTCTACTCGCTCTCCAAAACCAAACGCTTCGACATCCCGTTGTTCGGCGCAGAAGCCAAGCCTTCCGTGCTCTTTGACCAACCCGGCGTCGTGGCGCTCGGGTGCAACATTCACGATTGGATGGCCTCTTACGTCGTCGTCGTCGCGACGCCCTTTTTTGCCAAAACTCCGGCCGACGGCGCCGTCACCCTCTCCGGCCTCGCCCCGGGGAAATACCGGCTTGAGATCTGGCATCCCCGCCTCGCCTCCGACACGCGCCGCGACCTCACCATCGCCACCGGCGAAGCTCCGCTCCAGACCATCTCCGTCGTCCTCAAAGCCGACCGCCGGCTCCGCCGCGCCCCCGACGCCGTCGGTGGCAGCTACAAATGATGCCGACGGCTCTCGATCCCTTGGTCATGGTATCCGCAGTGGCACGGGCATCTTGCCCGTGGATTCGAGTCGGGATTTTAACTGAATCGGCATGACCACGGTCGCATCCCGTCTCCTTCGTTCGCGCCCCTTCGGACTCCGCACGGTCGCCGCGCTTCTGACCGCTTCCGCTCTCGCCATCGCGAGCCTCGCCACCGCCCCGGCCGCCCACGCCGCCACCTCCGACTTCACCACGCGCATCGCATGGCACGACAACGCCACCAACACCGAAGTCGCCGCCGATATTTTGCCCGCCTTTCAATTTCAGCTCGCCGCCGCCCGCACCCATCGCATCGCCCTGTCCCGCGACGACGCCCTGCTCCTCACCGGTCGCCTCACCGCCGAATCTTGGCCCCGCTACGACGGCCTCGACCGCACTGCCCTCGGCCTGCAGGTCGCCTGGCAACACAAGTTCGGCCTCGGTGCCGCCGCGCCCACGCTCCGCGCCGAATTCAGCGGTGACGCCGTCGCCGCCCGCGAGTCCGGCCGCACCAGCCGCTTCGGCACGGCCACCCTCGCCTATCGCCAACGCTTCGCCCAACTGACGCGCGTGGAACTCGGCCATCAATGGCTGCGCAACGACGCCAACGCCCTCGCCTTCGACGTCACGGCCCGCGAACTCTTCGCCCGCGTTTCCCACCAGCTCGGTTCCGATTGGCAGCTCACGCTTGGCGCCCGCCGCCGCTTCGGCACCATCCTCTCCTACTCGGCCCCGCCCCGACCCGACCTCGTCAAGCTCGGCAAACCGATCACCTTCGTGACCACATTTGACCGCGACGTCCCGTGGATCGCCTACTACCTCGACGCCCGCACCGAAGCGCTCGAGTTCGAGGCCTCGCGTCTCATCGGTCGCAAACTCGCCCTCGTGCTCTCCGCCGAATACCGCGAGACCGGGCACGGCAACGTAACGTATTTCAACCGGGTCGTTTCCGCCGCGCTCGTTCGCCCGTTCTGATTTCGCCGCCGCGCGCCGAGTCCTTTCCCGCCCGTGAATCCTTTTCGCTTCCGCCACTTTAGCACGCGCGTCCTCGCCCTCGTCCTCGGCCTGCTTTTCGCCGCACTCACGACGACCTACATTCTCGTCTCCCGCGCCAACACCGCCAACGCTCTCCGCCAGGCCAAGGCCAACCTCGAACTCGGCGCCCGCGTATTCGACGAAGCCATCCGCCAACGTATCGATTACCTCGTAGGCAGCTCTCGGGTCATGCTGGGAGACTACGTGAGCAAACAAGTGCTTCTCGCCGAGGAGTTCGATCCGCGCACCGCCGCCTCCTTGCTGCGCAGCTTCTCCATGCGCGCCGGAGCGAGCGTCGTTGCCGCCTTCGACCTGGAACGCACCCTCCGCGCCAACAGCGAAGGCCCGATGTCCGACAAAAACCGCGACCCCTTCCGCGAACTCATTACCCAAGCGATCCAGGCCGACACCTCACGTGCGAGCGGCTTCTCTTACCAGAACAGCGAACTGCACGTCCTCGTCGTCGTGCCGATCTACGCGCCCGAGCCCGAAATCTTCGGCTGGTTGGGTCTTGCCTTCCCCATCGACCGCGCCTTCGCGCAAAAAATCAAGGACGCCACCAATCTCGAAGTCACCTTCGTCTCCACCGAAGTGCCCGACCAACCGCGCGTGTTGGCGACGACGTTGCCCGACCCTGCCGCCGCCCTCCTCGCCCCGGCCGCAAGCCTCGGTGCGCGCACCGTCGTCGTCGATCTCCCCGCCGACCGCTACGTCAGCCTCTTCAAACCCCAGGAACTCCTCGGCGAGAAACCCGTCACCCTCGTCCTCCAACGTCCGCTCAGCCCCGAACTCGCCCCCGCCGCCGAACTCGAGAATTATCTGCTGAACATCTCCCTCGCCGCCCTCGCCCTCGCCGCTCTCGCCGCCGTCGGCCTCGCCCGCAGCGTCAGCCGCCCCGTGCTCGCTCTCGTCGGCCACACCCAACGCATCGCCCGCGGCGACTACACCGTCCGCAACACCTCTTACCGCGCCGACGAACTCGGCCGCCTCTCCGAAGCCTTCGACGCTATGGCCCGCGGCCTCGACGAACGCGACCGCGTCCGCGATCTCCTCGACAAAAACGTCTCCCCCGAAATCGCCGCCCAACTCCTCCGCGACGGCGCCACCCTCGGCGGCGAAGAACGCCAGGTCACCGTCCTCTTCGCCGATCTCCGCGGCTTCACCACCCTCAGCGAGCAACTCTCCGCCCCCGAGCTCCTCGCCCTGCTCAACCGCTACCTCGACCGCATGAGCGCCGCGCTCGAGGCCCACGGCGGCGTCATCGACAAATACATCGGCGACGCGATCATGGCCCTCTTCGGTGCGCCGGTCGCCCACGGCGACGACGCCGACCGCGCCCTCGCCGCCGCCCTCGCGATGCAACGCGCCCTCGTCGCCTTCAACGCCGAACTCGCCGCCGAGGGCAAGCCACCCCTCGGCATCGGCATCGGTATCAACACCGCCCGCGTCGTCGCCGGCAACATCGGCAGCTCCCGCCGCCTCAACTACTCCGTGATCGGCGACGGGGTAAATGTGGCCGCCCGCATCGAGTCCCTCACGCGCAACCCGGAGTATCGCACCTCGATCATCACGACTGCCGCGACGCTCGCCGCGCGGAGTCAAAAAGACCCGGCGACCCCCGCGCCCAACTACGACTCCCGCGCCCCCTTCCCCGTGTCGGCCGCGCCGATCCGCACCCGCCCCCTCGGCACCGTCCCCGTCAAAGGCCGCGCCGAACCCGTAGAAATCTTCGCGGTGGAATAGATCCAACACTCGGCGGCGAACGCTCAAGTCGCTCCGATTTTCCCGATCGATCCAGTCGGACAGGACTGCACAGCATCATCCGCTTCGTCGATTTCCTCCGGCGTGACTGGCTGACGATACACGAAGGAATATCCGGTTTCATGGTCGCGAGTAAAGTAAGCGGGAGCGATCGAGCGGCACAGATCACAATCCGTGCATGTAGAATCCACGTAGAAGAGCCCGGGTGCGTTTTGCAGCAGTCGTTCAGCGATTGTAGCCATAGATTTTGATGAGATTTCCCCCACTATGCCACAGACTTGGTTTGCACGGAAATTCATTAGTCTCATCTATTGATGCTCGAAGTGAATGAGTATTTGAAAACCGCCCCCTTCGATCTCTACGAGTTGCACCTCTTCCATCTCGTTGCGAAGCACCAAAGCTTCACCAAGGCGGCGGAGGTCGCCGGCCTCACCCAGAGCGCGATCACCCGCCAGATGCAGGGCATGGAGGAAAGCCTGGGCATAAATCTCCTCGAACGAACCACGCGAAGCGTCCGCGTCACCCCCGCCGGCAAATTTCTCGAGCAGGAAGCCCTTCGTTTGATCGGTGACGTCGAGCACTCGCTCCAGCGCCTGCGCGAAGACTTCGCCGATGCGCGCAAAGTCGTCCGCGTCGGCGTCTCCCGGTCCATCGGCCTGGCCTATCTGCCCGGATTTTTTCACGCCAATCTCCGCCGCGCCCCCAAAGTCGGCTACCGCGTTTCCTACGGCGCGAGCGAGGACCTGCTTTCCAAGCTGGAAGCCAACGAACTCGACGTGGCGGTGCTCTGTCCGCCGTCCCGCCTGCCGCGCACCCTGCAAGTCACCCACCGCTTCGCGGATGCGTTTACCTTGATCGCACCGGCCAAATCCGCCGCAGCATTCGCGAGCCTGAAGCCGCAGCAACGCAACCGCTGGCTGATGGAGCAGGATTGGCTGCTGATCGACGATTCTTCGAACACCGGCCAGCAACTGCGCACCTGGATGAAAAAGCAGGGCTGGAGGGTCGAGCCAACCATGCAGCTCGATAGCTTCGACCTAATCATCAACCTCGTCGCGCTCGGTATGGGCATCGGCCTCGTCCCGATCCGCGCCCTGGCCCTCTACGGTCGCAAACGCACCGTGCGCCGCCTTGCCTCGCCGAAACGTTTCACGCGCGAACTTATCGTCGTCATGCGTCACCCCGCCAAAGCCTCCGAACATCTGACGAATTTCGTGCGCAACGTGCTCTTTTGAAATCTACCTGTTTCGTTAACCGCTACTCCGCTGATACCTGACCCATCGGTTTCCCAAAAGCCGCGCCTTCGTCGCCGCAAACCGCGTGCTCGTTTAAAGCCACCCCGTGATCGACGCCCGTCCCGCCAACGCTCCCGCCTTGCGCGCGAGATCCGTGAACACAGTCTGCGTCACCTCCTCCGCCAGCGAAATGCCCCCCGTCTGCCGCAGCGCCGCCTGGTAAACGAGCCCGATGTGCCGCCGCACGATCTCCGCAAACCCGTTCTCCGCCCGTTCATCGGCATAGCGTCGGAGCAGTTCGGATTCGTCGTTCATGGCGTCACCCCACTATCACCCGCCGATTCCAAAACCGGACAAATTACCTCATAATTCACCAGCATTCCTTCCGCCGGCTGCTCGATCATCACCAGCCCTCGACCTGCAACCCGGGGACTCGGTTAAACTCGGCCAAATTGCCCGAAATCAATGTGAGCCGATGAACGAGACACTGCCCCGCCAGCAGCACATCATAAGGCCCGATCATCGCACCGCGTTTTTCCAAATCCGCACGCAATTCACCGGCCCGCCGCGCCGACTCCGCATCCAACGCCAGCACCTGCACGCTCGCCAAAAACCGCGTCACCTTCGCCCGCTCTTTCTGCGGCTCACGACATTTGGCCACACCCACTTCGAGCTCGTAAACCGTCACCGTCGAAACCTTGCATTCGTCCGGCGACAACTGCGAGAGCCGGCTGACCACATCTTCATTTCCGCGCATCGCCGCGATGCACGTGTCGGTATTGAGCAAGAAGCTCATTCGGCGTCGAGGCCGCCCGCTTGGGGGCCGCGCCCTGCGGGGCGCGTTTAAATGCGGAATCTGCAATCCGAATCTTGCGCCAAAAATCCCGCGGCCACTTGCCGCCTTTGATCGGTTCCAACACCACGGCGTCGCCCTCCCGCCGCACGGAAACCTCTTTGCCGGAGAATCTGAACGACTTCGGCAGACGCACCGTCTGTGAACGGCCATTGGCAAAAAGCTTCGCGGTTACCATGGTCTATACCAGTGCGCGACGTAGCATCGGCGGCAAGGTCGCAGCCCGCCCATCTAACGGTTTGAAAACTCTTTTTGATTCCTACTCCGCAGTTCTCCGCCGATCTTCCCTCTGTTCTCCGCCCGCTCGTGTCGCTCTGCCCCCTCCCCTTCATGTCCTTCCGCCGCCCCACCGCCTTCGTCCTCCTCGCCCTCACCACCGCGCTCACGCCCGCCGCCTTCGCCGCCCCCGGCGACCCGCTCACGCTTTGGTATGACCAGCCCTCCGAGCGCTGGACCGACGCCCTGCCCATCGGCAACGGTCGCCTCGCCGCCATGGTTCACGGCGGCCCCCTCCGCGAGCAGCTGCAGCTCAACGAAGACACCCTCACCTCCGGCGAGCCACCGTCCGATCTGCGCTCCGTAAACATCACGAAGGACTTCGGCCACGTCACCGCGCTCATCAAGGCCGGCAAAAACTCCGAGGCCGATGCCTACGTCTCCAAACATTGGCTTGGCCGCAACCAGCCGTGTTACCAGCCGCTCGGCGATCTCTGGCTCGACTTCGCCGGCACCGGGCCCGTCACCGCCTACCGCCGTTGGCTCGACCTCGCCACCGCCACCGCCGGCGTGAGCTTCCAACGCGACGGCGCCACCTTCACCCGCGAGATCATCGCCAGCGCCCCCGACCAGGTCATCGCCCTCCGCCTGCGCACCGACAAACCCGGCACCCTTTCGTTCAAAACCTTGTTCACGTCAGTCCACCCCACGGCCAAGGCGTCCACCGCCGCCGGCGAACTCATCTTCCGCGGCCAACTCCCCGGCTACGTCGGCCGCCGCGATCTCAAGATCGTCGAGCAATGGGGCGACCAGCACAAATACCCCGAAAATTTCAATCCCGACGGCTCTCGCAAACCCCACGCCGCCCAAGTGCTCTACGGCGCCGACATCGACGGCAAAGGCATGTTCTTCGAAGCCCGCCTCACCATTCGCACCGATGGCAAAGTCATCGCCGACGCCGAAGCCATACGCGTCGAAGGTGCGACCGAGGCCACCGTCCTTGTCACGGCCGCCAGCAGTTTCAACGGCCCGTTCAAAAGCCCCAGCCGCGAAGGTCTCGATCCGTCCCTCCGCGCCACGCACGACCTTCGCGAAGCCGCCGCCCAATCCTACGACGCCCTCCGCGCCACCCACCTCGAAGACTACCAAGCCCTCTTCAACCGCGTCTCATTCCGCCTCGACGGCGATCCCGCCAAAAACCAATCGCCCACCGATACGCGCATCGCCGCATTCCGCGCCAGCGGCGACCCCGAACTCGCCGCGCTGCTCTTCCACTACGGCCGCTACCTCCTGATCGCCGGCTCACGCTCCGGCACCCAGCCCCTCAACCTCCAGGGCAAATGGAACCCCTTGGTCATCCCGCCCTGGGCGTCCAGCTACACCATCAACATCAACGCCCAGATGAATTACTGGCCCGCCGAGTCCACCAACCTCTCGGAGCTCCACGAGCCGCTCTTTCGCCTGATTCGAGAAATCGCCGCCAACGGCACCCGCACCGCGCGCGACATGTATGGCCGCCGCGGCTGGGTCGCCCACCACAACACCTCGCTCTGGCGCGACACCTTCCCTGTCGACGGCCGCGCCAGTTCCGCCTTTTGGAACATGGCCGCCGGCTGGTTCAGCTCTCACCTGTGGGAACACTGGCTCCACACCGGCAACAAAACCTTCCTCGCCGACGAGGCCTACCCGATCATGAAGGGCGCGGCCGAGTTTTGCGCCGACTGGCTCGTGCCCGACGACAACGGCCAGCTCATCACCCCCGTCAGCACGTCGCCGGAAAACACCTTCTTTGCGCCCGATGGCCGCAGCGCCTCGATCACCGCCGGCGCCACCATGGACCACGCCATCATCCGCGAACTCTTCACCCGCACCATCGCCGCCGCCGAGATCCTGGGCCGCGATCCCGCTCTCGTCACCGAGCTCCGCGACAAACTCGCCCGCCTTGCCCCCTACCGCGTCGGCGCCCGCGGCCAACTCTTGGAGTGGCGCACGGACTACAAGGAGCCCGACCCCAAACACCGCCACCTCTCTCATCTCTACGGCTTCCACCCCGGCAACCAGATCACC
>CALSBN010000032.1:0-30117 GCA_943373185.1 Opitutus sp. GAS368
CTCGAGGGTGTTTCGCAAATGGACGCCGAGGACATCCGGCGAGCTTTGCGCGAGGAGGTCACGCTGGAGTGTCAGGATGAGCTGCGGGCGATGCGTCGGCAGATTTTGGAAAAATCGGAGCAGGAACTGCAAACCGATGCGCGGCGGATTCTCATCGCCTCGATGCAACGCATCGCGAGCAAGCCGAACAACGATCTGACGGCGACGCTGGTGCCGCTGCCGAGCGAGGAAATGAAAGGCCGGATCATCGGCCGCGAGGGGCGTAACATCAAAGCGTTTGAAGCCGCGACGGGCGTGACGCTCATGATCGACGAGTCGCCCCAGCTGGTGCTGTTGTCGTCGTTTGACCCGGTGCGGCGCGAGATCGCCCGAACCGCGCTGGATGCGCTGGTGAAAGACGGCCGGATCCACCCGGCGAGCATCGAGGAGTTTGTGCAGCGGGCGCGGGAAGATATCGAGCTGGTCACGACGCAGGCGGGCGAAGAGGCGGTGACGAAGCTCAACATCAACGGACTGCATCCCGAGGTGATCAAGCTGCTCGGCAAGTTGAAGTATCGGTTTTCCTACAGTCAAAACGCGCTCGATCACTCGGTGGAGACCGCGTTCTTGGCGTCGATGATCGCGAGCGAGGTCGGGCTCGATCCGAACCTGGCGAAGCGGGCGGGACTCTTGCACGATATCGGCAAGGCGGCGCCGGGTGAACTCGAGGGCAGTCATGCGCTGATCGGCGCGGAGTTTATCAAACGCTATGGCGAAACCCCGATCGTGACCAACGCCGTCGCGGCGCATCATGAAGAGGTGAAGCCCGAGACGATCTATGCGGGCATCGTGATTTTGGCGGATACGATTTCGGCGACCCGGCCGGGTGCGCGGGCCGAGTCGATGGCGGGCTATGTGCAGCGGCTGGAGCGATTGGAGAAACTCGCGCACTCGCTCGAAGGCGTGCAACAGGCGTTCGCGATCCAAGCAGGGCGCGAGATCCGGGTCATCGTTTCGCCGCAACATGTGACGGACGACCGCGCGCGGGAAATCGCCAAGCAACTGCGGGCCCGAATCGAGGCGGAGCTGCAATACCCGAGCACGATCAAGATCACGGTGATTCGCGAGACGCGGTTTACGGAAACGGCGATCTAGCCGCGCTGCGCGCGGCGGTTTCGGGTCTCGGGTTTTGAGTTCCGGGTTCCGAGTATTGGGTTCCGGGTTTAGGAGAGGGAGCCTACGGGGTCGGCGTTCGCGGCTCGACAACCCGAAACTCGAAACTCAAAAACTCGAAACCGTTTTCACCATGGCCGACCCGAAGATTTTAGAACTGTTTCCCAATCCCGCGCCGCACCGCGACTACGTTATCGCGCACACGCAACACGAATTTACTTCGATGTGTCCGATCACGGGGCATCCCGATTTTGCGGTGATCACGGTGAAGTTCACCCCGGACAAGACCTGCGTGGAATTGAAGTCGCTGAAGCTCTACCTGCACGCGTTTCGCAACGAAGGCATTTTCTTCGAGGCGGTGACGAACAAGATTTGCGACGATATCGGGGCGGCGTTGAAACCGCGCGCGCTCACGATCATCGCCGATTGGAAGGGCCGCGGCGGGATCAGCTCGCTGGTGACCTGCGAGTGGTCGGCGAAGAAGGCGAAGAAGCGCTGAGTGCAGCGGAGTCGAGCGCGGGCGGAGGTAACGGCACGCCAGCAAGCGGCGGCCCTACACGGAAACGGAATTGACGGGCGTCGCCCTAGCGGGCCGCAAGGATCGCGAGAGCGGCGGCGTGCAGTTCGGGCGTGGCGGCCGCGACGGTCGATGTCGCGGGATAGGCCGGGCCGCCGTTCCAATCGGTGATGACGCCGCCGGCGCCGCGGATGACGGGGACGAGGGCGGCGATATCCCAGGGGTTCATAATCGGATCGAGGGAGAGGTCGGCCCAGCCGCTGGCGACGAGCAGGTAGCCGTAGCAGTCTGCCCATGTGCGGACGAGTTTGGCCGAGGCGAGCAGGCGGTCGGCGGCTGGGCCGTTTTGGAATTTGGCGAGGTTGAGCGTGTCGCTCGTAAGCAACGTGGCATCGGCGAGGCGCGTGGTGGCCCGACAGCGGACGGCGCGGCCGTTGAGGGTGGTGGTCGTGCCGTCGCCGAGCATGAGCTGGCGCAAAATGGGTTGGTGGATGCAGCCGAGGACGGGCTGGCCTCGGTGGAGGAGGGCGATGAGCGTGCCCCAAAGCGGGACGCCGGTGATGAACGCCTTGGTGCCGTCGATGGGATCAAGCACCCAGACGAACTCGGCGTCGGCGTTCTCGGAGCCAAACTCTTCGCCGATGATGCCGTGGGAGGGGAATTTTTCGGAAATGAGGCGGCGGAGGAGTTCTTCGGCGCCGCGATCGGCGGCCGTGACCGGGGAGGCATCGGATTTGGTTTCGACGGCGAGGGCGGGATTCGCGAAGAGCGGGCGGATGAAGTCGCCGCTGCGCTCGGCGAGTTCGGTCGTGAAGGTGCGGTAGGGCGTGAGATCCACGCGGCGAGAGTGGCGCGCGAATCACGCGAATGAAACGAATTATTTTCTGCGAAGCGGATTGAATCATTTGCGGGCATTCGCGTGATTCGCGGGTGAACCTATGTCTTGGACCGAGCAGCCGATATTCTTTGTGGATTTTGAAGGGAGCCGCGCGTCGGGAATCTTGGAATATGGCGTGGCGACCGTGGTCGGCGGACGGGTGGTCGACGGTGTGACGCGGCCGTGCGCGGCGACGGGGCGGGTGCGGGCGGAGGACGTGGCGGTGCACGGGTTGAGCGAGGCGTCGTTGGCAGGGTGCGCGCCATTTGCGGACGAGTGGGAGCTGTTTGCCGGGTTGAGGGAGCGCGGGCCGTTGGCGGCGCACTATGCGGGCGTGGAAAATGCGCTGCTCAAGGGCGTGTGGCCTTACCCGCGGAGTTCGCCGGATTTCGCGCGTCCGGGCGAGCGGGTGATCGAGTGGGGGCCGTGGATCGATTCGGCGCGGATCTACGCGCAACTTTATCCGCAGCTCGAGTCGGGGAAGTTGGAGGTGTTGGTTGCGACGTGCGGGCTTCAGGGGGAACTGGACCTGCTGGCGGAGAAGTTTTGTCCGCCGGAGCGGAGACGTTACCATGCGGCGCTGTATGACGCGCTGGCGGGTGCGGTGTTGTTGGCGTCGCTCGCGCGGGAGCCGGCGGTGGCGGCGATGAGCGTGATGCAGCTCTTGGCGCTGAGCACGCTCGATGGGGCGAAGCGCGATGCGATCACGCAGCGTGAACTCTTTTAGACGGTGGGCGGCAGTGGATATCTTCTTAGGCCGGTGCGCTGAGCGAGAACGTGGAAGATGAAGAGAGGATTGGTGATGAGGTAGCGCGCGGCGAGGCGGCGGGGCTCGGTGCAGAGCCGGAAGAGCCACTCGAAGCCGCTGCGTTGGAGCCAGCGTGGGGCTTGGCGGACGCGGCCGGAGTGAAAATCAAAGGCGGCACCGACGCCGATGAGCACGGCAGCGTCGAGGGTGGCGGCGTGGGCGGCCATGAATTTTTCCTGTTTCGGCGTGCCGAGGCCGACCCAGATAACGTCGGGGCGAACGCGGGCGATCTCGGCGCGAAACGTTGAGAGCTCTTCGTCCGTGGGCGCGCGGTAGGGCGGAGAGGACGTGCCGACGACGTCGAGGCCGGGGAAGCGGGCAGTGAGTTTCTCGCGGAGCGTGTCGGCGACGCCCGGCGCTCCGCCGTAGAAATAGTGGCGCAGGCCGACGGCGCGGCCGGTGTCGCAGACGGCGAGAAGAAGATCCGGGCCGTAGACGCGTTCGGTGCCGGCAGGTCCTAGCCAGACGAGCGGCATGCCGTCGGGGGTGGTGAGCCAGGCGTGGGCGTAGGCGGCTTTGAGGGCGCGGTCGCTTTGGGCGAGGGCGAGGCCGTGCGCCGTGCCGTGACAGATGTAGCCGCAGCGGACGGCGCCGCGGGTGGCGACGATGGCGGCAGACGTCTGCGCGAGGGTGAGCGCGGACACGCCGATGCCGAGGACGTTGTAAGTGAAAGCGGAGGACACAAAAACAGCTTTGGTCTTTTAAGCGGTGGCCCCGTGCTCTACGAGAGCAGACATGAAATTCGCACTTCGCGTCCTGGGATTTGTCGTGGTGCTCTTCGGTGTGCTGCTCGTGGCTAAAATGATGCACGCTCGTCGGCAATCTCAGGATAGTGCGGTGAAGGCCAACCTGCACCAGCTAGCGCGGGGGGCGGAAAGCTTGTTTCGGGAGAACCAAGTCAACGCGGTAAGTTACAATGATATTGTCGGACCTGGCCGCTACGTCAGAAGCGTCAACTCCGTCGCCGGAGAAACCTACGACCACTTGTATTTTGTGAAAGGCGAACCTTTGTGGGTGCGGTTGCCCGGAAGTGGGCGGGTGATCAAATATCCGCCGCTGGGTTCGGGGCCGACGGAAGCCCGCTAGGTCGTTGCGGTGGCGGAAGGCGGGTCTTGCGCTGGGCGGGGCGGGCGGCAGGGTGGCGGGTTCTTATGGCCATTGTCAGTCTACTCGATGTCAGCCTGAGCTTCGGTGGCGCGCCGTTGCTCGATAAGGTCAATCTCCAGATTGACCGTGGGGAACGCGTGTGTCTCGTGGGGCGCAACGGTGCGGGCAAGTCCACGTTGATGAAGGTGATCTCGGGCGAATTGGAGTCGGATGTGGGCCAAGTGTTCCGTCAGGCCGGCGCGGTCTTTTCGACGTTGAAACAGGAAGTCCCCTCGGGCCTCGCGGGCACGGTGCGCACGGTGGTTGAAGGCGAAGGCGGCGCCTACGAGGAGCACAACGACTGGGAGCGGCATGATCGTGTGGAGCGTTTGCTCGAGCAGATGGGACTGCCGGTGGACATGGAATTCGCGGCGTTGTCGGCGGGGCAAAAGCGCCGCGTGTTGCTCGCGCGCGGGTTGGTCGAGGCGCCGCAGTTGTTGCTGCTCGACGAGCCGACGAACCATCTGGACCTGGCGTCGATCGAGTGGTTGGAGACGTTTTTGTTGGAATGGGGCGGGGCGCTGCTCTTCGTGACCCACGACCGGGCGTTTCTGCGGAAGCTGGCGACCCGCATCGTGGAAGTGGACCGCGGAAAACTCATCGGCTGGGCCTGTGATTACGACACGTTCCTCGTGCGCAAACAGGCCGTGTTGGAGGCCGAGGAAGTCGAGCGGGCGCAGTTCGACAAGAAGCTCGCGCAAGAGGAAGTGTGGATCCGCCGCGGCGTGAAGGCCCAGCGCTCGCGGGCGAACAACCGCATTCATGCGCTCGAAAAGATGCGCGCCGAACGGGTCGCGCGACGGGATCGGACCGGCAAGGCGACGATGACGGCGCAAGAAGCGGACCGAAGCGGCTTCAAGGTGATCACGTGCGAGGGCGCGGGCTTCCGCTACGGTCCGGACTCACCGTGGATCGTGCGCGACGTGACCACGCGGATCGAGCGGGGTGACAAGATCGGAATTGTGGGGCCCAACGGCGCGGGCAAGACGACGCTGCTGAAGCTGCTGCTTGGGCAGCTCAAACCCCAGGCCGGCACCGTCGAACAGGGCACCCAGTTGGAGATCGTCTATTTCGACCAATTGCGGGCGCAGCTCGACGACACGATGCGCGTGCAGGACGCGGTGGCCGACGGCAACACGATGATCACGATCAACGGTCGCACGCGGCACGTGATTTCGTATCTGGAAGATTTTCTGTTTGAGCCGACGCGGGCGCGCACGCCGATCAAGGCGCTCTCCGGCGGCGAGCGGAATCGGTTGTTGCTCGCGCGGCTGTTTACGAAGCCGGCGAACGTGCTCGTGCTCGACGAGCCGACCAACGACCTCGACGCCGAGACGCTTGAATTGCTGGAGGACTTGGTCGTGGAGTTCGGCGGCACGGTGCTGCTCGTGAGCCATGATCGCGCGTTCCTGAACGAAGTCTGCACGAGCCTGTTGGTTTTTGAGGGCGACGGAAAAGTCACCGACTACATCGGTGGCTATGACGACTGGCAGAAGGAGACGGCGCGGAAAGTGGCGGCGGCGGTGGCGGCGGAAGAGGCGGCGAAACGCGCGGCCAAGTCGGCGTCGGGCGGAGCGGCCCCGGCGGTGAAAGGGCCGAAGCTTTCGAACAAGGAGCGGATGGAGCTGGAGGCTTTGCCGAAGCTGATCGAGAAACTCGAAGCCGAGCAGACGATTCTGACAGGCAAACTCGCCGATCCGCTTTTCTTCCGGAAGCCGCCGGCCGAGGTGACGCAGGCGACCGCGCGTTTGCATGAGATCGAGGCGGAGTTGGCGAAAGGGTATAAGCGCTGGGAGGAACTGGGCGGGTAGGGTCGGCTGGGTGGAGCAGCGGTTGCGGTGAGCCTAACCTTACGGTGGCGCCGAGATTTCGTGGAGAACCGACCGGTGGTCAGTTTCCGAAAAGATAAGACCCGACCGGCGGTCGGGTCTACAGCGGGAACGAAGTCTAGGTGGCCCTACTTTTCGAAGCGGGTGCGCAGGGCGGCGAGGGTGACCTCGGCGAGTGAAGCGACGCGAAAATCGACGTGGGCGAAGTCATGATGCGTGGTCGAAGGACCCGGCGCGGCGACGCACCAAAGGTGGGCGCGTTTGGCGGCGAGGCTGCCGGTGTGGGAGTCCTCGAAGGCGATGGCCTCGTGACCGCGCAGGCCGAGGTGTTGCAGGACGAGTTTGTATAGATCGGGCTCGGGCTTCGGCGAAGGGACGTCCTCACGGCAGGCGATGAAAACGAAGCGGTCGAGCAGGCCCAAGCGGGCGAGATGGGTCTCAACCCAAGAGTGATCGGAGTTGGAGGCGACGGCAACGGGCACGGCGGCGGCGCGGGCTTCGTCGAGGAGGGCGATCACGCCGGGGAGCGGCTGGAGGAGTTCGAGTCGGCCCTTTTTGGTGTGCTGGCGTTCGGCCTCGAGGGCGACACGGTTGTGGTCGGCGGGAAAATCGGACCAAGGGTCGAAGGTGTAGTCGGCGTGGCCGACAGCGCGGAGGAAGCGCGGATAATCGAACGGCACGCGATGGGCGTCGTGAACATCGGCGTAGGAGCGAATGAGGGCGGACTCGGTGTCGAGAATCAGGCCGTCGAAATCAAAAATGAGAGCGCGGATCATGGAGAGTGAAGGCGAGAGATCGGAGGTCGGAGATCGGCGCGGCGGAGGGTGGAAGGCGGAGGGCGGGTCGGAGACGCCGCCCTACTTTACGGAAAGGCCGGTGGGGAGGCCGTCGATACTGCGGATGTTTTTCTCCGCGCGGTAGGCGGCCATGCCCTCGGGGCCTTTTTTTACGGCGTAGTCGATCAGGGTTTCGCGTTCGCCGGTGTAGGTGAAAAACGGCACGCCGAAGCCGCACGACGTCTGAATGCTTTCGATCTCGACGATGATCAGCTGGCGTTCGCCGGGGAGCGTGGGGCCGAAGAGCGGACGGAGTTGGGCCCAGTCGGTGTCGGCCGGTTGGACGGAACGGCCGCGCCCGTAAATGCGGAAGATGAGCGGGGCCGCATCGAAGGAGCACATCATCACGGTGAGGCGGCCATTCTCGAGCAGGTGGGCGGCGGTTTCGTTTCCGCTGCCGGTAACGTCGAGGTAGCCGACGCGGGTGGGGGAAAGGACGCGAAAGGTGTCGATGCCCTTGGGCGAAAGATTTACCCGGCCGGCGGCGGGAGCGGATGCGATGAAATAGATTTTCTGCGCGGCGATGAAGTCGCGGTGGGCGGGTGTGAGCGAGGAGGCGAATTTGGCCATGGGATCGATGGAGGACGATGGGCGAGGATGCGGCGTGGCGGAATCGGGATCAGCGGAGATTTTGGCTGTGCGGTGCGGGTCGCAAGCGGCGAATCGGCGGCGATAAAGAGTGCGTCGGAGCGGGTGACATTGGCGGGGACTACCGTGTGATTGCAGGCCTTGGCGGAGGCACAGATGGCGTCGTCGGCCCGGCACGGAAACGACGTGGAAATGTGAGTTATGCCAATCGTCCGATGCCTTCGTATCTTTGCAGCGCCCGACTTTGGTCGATGCCTCCATCTCGGATCAGCGAGAGCGGCGCGGACCAAGGTTCGGCCCAACGGGTGAAGGAATCGGGTGATTGGTTTTAAATGAGGTGCGCGTGGTCGGCCCCAAGGAGTCGGTGCCGGCGTGAGTCGAAGCGGTGCGGGAAGGCGAGTTGCGAGCACACGTGGTGAGGCCCGGCGTCCGTGTGGCGGAGCGGCCCGCGGTGCGCACCCACCCGGTCGGAATGTTTGTCATCCATTAGATGACTAACGGACCGGGGTTGCAGCGGGTGGAGCGGCGGGTAGGATTGGGCCATGAAGATTCCGACGATGGCACAAAGGCTCGCGGAGCGGGAGCGGCCCGAAGGGGCTCCGGTGATGCGGCAGCGTTGGGCGCGGTTGCTTTTTCTACACTGGACCTGGGACCCGGCGGCGATTCAGGCGACCTTGCCGCCGGGGCTGACAGTGGATTTGCACGAAGGACGGGCTTGGGTGGGGGTTGTGCCGTTCTTCATGGAGCGGGTCAGGCCGCGGGGGCTGCCGGCGGTGCCGGGGATTTCGAATTTCTTGGAATTGAACGTGCGGACTTACGTGCACGACGCGCAGGGCCGGCCGGGCGTGTGGTTCTATTCGCTGGATGCGAACCAGTGGCTCGCGGTGAAAGTGGCGCGGACACTCTTTTACCTGCCGTATGAACATGCGAAAATGAGCGCATCTGTGACGCCGCGCGCGGCAGGAAACGGGTGCGACGTGGATTTCCGGTCGCGACGAGCGGGCGAGGAGAACGAAAGCCGATTCAGTTATCAAACGCCGGCCGAGACGAAGGCGAAGGAAGCGAGGCGGGGGAGTTTGGAATTCTTTCTGGTGGAGCGCTACCGGCTGTTTGCTTGGGACGGCCGGGGCGGGCGGTTGTTTTCAGGGCGGGTTCATCACACGCCGTATCGGATCGCTTCGGCCCCGGAGGCGACGTGGTCCGACCAGACGATGGCGCTGGCTGGCTTCGACGTGGACGGCCGTGCACCGGAGCACGTGGCGGCGGCGCGGGCGGTGGACGTGGAGATTTGGCCCTTGAAACGGGTGGCCGAGCGCGTGCGCTGTGAAGCGGAATCAAGCGAGGGGCTTGGAATCGGGGCAGGCGCTCCGGCTTAAGCGGCGGAGAGGCGGAAAGGGCCGAGGGGAACAACGCGCCTCGCCTTTAGAACCAGCGCTTCCGCTTTAGATAAATGACCATCAGCAGCGTCGTGACGGCGGTGGCACCCAGGGCCAACGGATAGCCGTTCTTGAGCTCCGGCATGCCTTCGAAATTCATGCCAAACCAAGTGCCGATGACCATGATCGGAATGGTGACTGCGGTGATGGCGGTGAGAAACTTAATGCCCTCGTTGGCCTCGAAGGCGGCTTTGTTGAGGTAGATATCGAAGGCCATCATGAGGCGCTCGTGGTAACTTATGGCGGTGTCGTCGAGGCGGGCGAGGTTGTCGCGCAGGTCCCGGAAGTAAGGCAGAAGAATGGGCCGGATGAACTTGCTGTCGCCGCGGGCGAGACGGTCGATCACGTCGCGCTGGGGGCGGACGATGGTGCGGAGGCGGGAAAAGTCGGAGCGCACGGCCAAGAGCTCCGTGACGAGTTTTTCGTGGGAGGAATCGCGGGCAAGGACGCTCTCCTCGAGCTCTTCGAGCTCGGCCTGGAGTTCGTCCATGACCGGCTGGTAGTTGTCGACGAGATGGTCGAGGAGGGTGTGGGCGAGGCGGTCGGGACCTCGCGCCGTGCTCTTGGAAACGCGTTCGAGGGCGGTGGCGACGGAGCGGAGGGGGGTGCGGTGAAAAGTGACGAGAAATTCTTTGCCGAGAAACAGGTCGAGTTCGGTGGTGGCAAACTTGTCGGTGCGGGTGAAATCGACCGCGTGCGTGACCATGAACAAGTAGTCGTCGTAGTCCTCGATCTTGGGCAAAGAACTTGGAGTGACGCAGTCCTCGATGGCGAGGGGGTGGAAGTTGAAAACGCCCTCCAAGATCAGCTTGATTTCCTCGTCGGTGGGCGCTTCGAGATCGACCCATAAGATCAGTCCCTTGTCGCCGTGGACGAGCTTGAGCGCCTCGAGCTCGAGGTCGCGGCTGACGAGCTTGCCCTCGCTAAAGACGAACGAGTGGATCATGGGAAAGCTCGAACTAGGCCGGGATCGGAGCGGTCAGGCGTTCTTCGGCGGCGACGACGGCGGCGATGAATTCTTCGGGGGTCGCGGCGGTGAGGAAGGCGGTGCGGTTGACCTCGTGCTTCAGGATTTTGCAGAGGGCGCTCACGACGGCGAGGTAGTCGGCGGGGTTGGTCTTCGGGGTGCCGAGCATGAAGACGAGGCGGATCTGTTCGTCGGGGTGGTTGCCGCAGGTGATGGTGGACGCACTGCGGCCGACGGCGAGGGCGATGGATTTGACGTGTTCGGTGCGGGCGTGGGGCAACGAAACGCCGTGGCCGATGCAGGTGGTCTCGAGTCGGTCGCGGGCGAGGAGCTCGCGGTAAAAGCCGTCGAAATTGGTGACGGCTTGATGGGTCGCGAGCAACTTGGAAATCTCGTTGAGCGCGGCCGTGCGCTGGGTGCTCTTGACGTCGAGCGCGATACGGGTGGGGTCGAGGAGCGAAGAGATTTTACCGGCCATACGATCGGGCGTTTCGAGTAAGTTTCCGGGCAAGTCAGGCTCGCGCGAAGGCGTTGGCAAGGGCGGAAATGACATTGCGGGCGCAGCGCGTGCCGGCTCAGGTTACGACGATGAAACGATTGCTTTTGATGGGGTTGATCGGAGCGGGAATGTGGGTTGCGACGTCGCGTGCGCAGGAGAAATTTTCGCAGGCGGTGCGGCCGGAGGAATTTGCGGCGGCGGGTTTGAGCAAGCTTTCGGCTGAAGAGCGGGCGCGACTTGATGCTTTGGTGGAGGCCTACAAGAGCGGCGCGCTGGCGGCGGCGCGCGCGGAGGTCGCGACGGCGGCCGCGGCCCGGGCGACGGCGGAGCAGAAAGCGGCCAAGGCCGAGGCGGAGGTGGTCGCGACGAAAGCTGCGGCGGCGGCAAAGTCGAAGCCGGCGGGTGAAGGTTTTTTGGCGAGGGCGAAAGTCCTGCTCACACCGGGCACCGAAGTGGAGTATGAGACGGTCCAGACGATGTTATTGGGTGAGTTTCGCGGGTGGCAGACCGGGACGATTTTCAACCTGGAGAACGGACAGCGCTGGCGGGTCGAAGGCGGGAGCTACACCACATCGCCCGAGGCGGGGCCGCGCAAAGTCCGGATCGTGCCGGGGCTGATAGGGAGCTTCTTTTTGGAAATCGAGGGCGTGCGGCAGCGGCCGAAGATCAAGTTTGTCGGCGGCGGAAAGTAAAAAGGCCTTGGTTTGAGCCGGGGCCTTTTGGGCTAGGAACGAGAGCCGAATTAGCCGGCCGGTTTATCGTCGGCTGACTCTTCGACGTCGCCGGCCGCTTCGATCTCTTCGGCACTTTCGACGACGCGAGCGATGCTCAGGAGCTTGTCGCCGGGGGCGAGGGTAAGGAGCTTTACGCCTTTGCCGCCGCGGTTCACTTCGCGGATCGTGTTCACCGGGCAACGCACGCTTTGGCCCTTGGCGGTGAGAAGCATGATTTCATCGTTGTCCTTGATGCTGAGAGCGCCGGCGAGGTTGACCGAGCCGTCCTCGGGAAGGTCGATGGCCCAGACGCCGCTGCCACCGCGGTTGATGAGACGGTAGTCTTCGAAGCGGGTGCGGACGCCGAGGCCGGCTTCGCTGGCGACGAGGAATTTCGCGGTGTGGTCCACGACTTCGATGACGTCGAGGTAGTCGCTGTCGAGCTTGAACCTCATGCCGGTGACGCCGGCGGTGGCGCGGCCGGTGGGGCGGAAGTTGTCTTCGCCGCTCTCGGGATCGCGTTCGCGGAAACGGACGGCGAGACCTTGGTGGGAAACAAGGATGAGCTCGTCATTGCCGGTCGTGAGCACGGTGCCGATGACGGTGTCTTTCTCGGCGAGGTTGATGCCGATGAGACCGCCGTCGCGGGTGCAGTTGGCGTAGTCGGCGAGCGAGGATTTTTTGATCACGCCGCTCTTGGTGGCCATGACGAGGAAACGGTCCTCGGCAAAGTCCTTCACGCAGATCATCGCGGCGATCTTTTCGCCCTCGGCGAGGCGCAGGAAGCTGGCGACGGACTTGCCCTTGGACGCGCGGGTGCCTTCGGGAACATCGTAGACCTTCTTCGCATGGCATTGGCCGATGCTCGTAAGGAAGAGAATGTAATCGTGGGTCGAGGCGGTGAAGAGATTCTCCACGAAATCCTCGTCGTAGGTCTCGGCGCCGATGACGCCCTTGCCGCCGCGTTTTTGGGAGCGGTAGTCGGCGACGGGCGTGCGCTTGATGAAGCCGAGGTGGGAAACGGTGATGACGCAGCCCTCGTTGGGGATTACGTCTTCCAGGCGGAACTCGCCGGCGGCGCCAATGATCTCGGTGCGACGGGGCGAGGTGTATTTCGCCTTCATCTCGCCGAGTTCCTTTTTGATGAGAGCCATCAGAATGGTATCGGACTCAAGGATGGCGCGGAGTTCCTCGATGAGCTTCATGAGCTCGATGTATTCGGCCTCGATCTTGCCGCGCTCCAGCCCGGTGAGTTGGTAGAGGCGGAGCTCAAGGATGGCGTCGGTCTGGCGCTCGGAGAGCGGATACTTGGCCATCAACTTCACCTTGGCGTCCTCGCGGTTGGAGGAGGCGCGGATGATTTTGACGAAGTCGTCGAGGTTATCGAGGGCGATGATGTAGCCTTCGAGAATGTGGGCGCGGTCTTCGGCCTCTTTGAGGCGGAACTTGGTGCGGCGCGTGACGACATCGCGGCGGTGCTCGATGTAGCACTCGATGAGTTCCTTGATGTTCATCTGCTTCGGGCGCTTCTTGTCGAGGGCGAGGAGCGTGACACCGAAGGAGGATTCGAGGGCGGTTTTCTGGAAGAGCTGATTGATGACCACCTTGGCCTGCTCGCCGCGCTTCAGCTCGATGACGATGCGGGTGTTTTCGTCGGATTCGTCGCGGAGGTCGCGGATGCCGTCGATTTCCTTCTCGCCGACGAGTTCGGCGATGCGGGTGACGAGGGTGTTGCGATTAACGTTGTAGGGGATCTCGGTGATGACGATCTGCTCCATGCCGCCCTTAAGTTCCTCGGTGTGGGCTTTGCCGCGGGTGCGGACGATGCCTTTGCCGGTTTTCAGGTAGCTGAGGATGCCATCGCGGCCGGAGATGATGCCGCCGGTGGGGTAGTCGGGGCCGCGCACGATGTCGCAGAGGGCGTCGACGGAGATGCGCGGGTTGTCGATGATGGCGAAGGTGGCGTCGATGATCTCGTCGAGGTTGTGCGGCGGGATGTTCGTCGTCATGCCGACGGCGATGCCGGTGGAGCCGTTCATCAACAGATTCGGCAGGGCGGACGGGAGGACGGTGGGCTCGGTCGTGGACTCCTTGTAGTTGGGCACGAAGTCGACGGTGTCTTCTTCGATGTCTTTGAGTAGATCCTCGGCGATGTCCTTGAGACGCGCCTCGGTGTAACGGTAGGCCGCGGGCGGATCGCCGTCCACGGAGCCGAAGTTGCCCTGCGGATCGATGAGCGGGTAACGCATCACCCAAGGCTGCGCCATACGGACGAGGGTGTCGTAGACGGAAGAATCGCCGTGGGGGTGGTAGTTCTTGAGCACCTCGCCGACGACGCCGGCGCACTTGTCGAAGGCGCGGTTGTGCACGAGGCCCTCGCGGAGCATGGCGTAGAGAACGCGGCGTTGCACGGGCTTCAGGCCATCGCGGGCGTCGGGGAGGGCGCGCGAGATGATGACCGACATCGAGTATTCGATGTAGGCCGACTGCATGATGTCGGTGATGTTGGCGGAGGAGAGTTTTTCGTTGGCGGTATACACGGGCGATGGGAAAGGGAGAGGTAGAGAAAGAGGGACGGACGATGGAAGAACTCAGAGGTCGGCTTCGGAGAGACCGGCGATTTTCATCTGATGCTTGAGGAGACCAAGTTTAAGCGGTTGGTTGCCGTGGACCGGGACGACGATTCGTTCGCGATGGCCAAGCTTGGTGAAGATGTGGTGGCTGCCATTGACGCGGGCTAGGAGCCAGCCGCGTTGGTGGAGGAGCCGCATGAAATCCTTACCGGAAATCTGTTTCATGCTGCCCGATGTTACTGATTTCCAGAGAAGGCCAATAGCGACTTGTCCACAAACGACTCGGCAAAATCACACCGCGACTTCGATCACCTGATCGTCATCGTGCGTTGTTTGGACGGCATCATCAACCGACAGCCAGCCTTCGATGGCTTCTTTGATGTTGGACTGAAGCTCGGGGAGCGTCTCGGCCTGCGTGACGCAGCCGGGTAGGGCGGGCACTTCGGCCCAGAAGCCGCCTTCGTCAGATTTGTGGATAATGGCTTTAAGTTTCATGGCGGGAGTGTGAGTTAAACGTCCAAGAATTGGACGTTGAGGGCGTTGTCTTCGATGAATTGGCGGCGGGGCGGGACTTCGTCGCCCATGAGGAGCGTGAAAAGGCCGTCGGCTTTGGCGGCGTCGTCGATGGAGACTTTCAGGAGGCGGCGTTTGTCGGGGTCCATCGTCGTCTCGAAGAGCTGCTTCGGGTTCATTTCGCCAAGACCCTTGTAGCGCTGGATGCTGAGGCCTTTGCGGCCGTTGGCGCGGATGGTGGTGACGATGTCGAGAGGGCCGAAGAGCTCGGTTTTGTTTTCCGACTTTTGGCCAACGTTCTCGGTGATCGTGTAACGCGGCGTGACCGTCGGCGTGAGGGTCGTGATGTCGAGGCCGGTCTTGGCGAGGGCGACGAGGAGTTTGGTCATCTCGGTGCTCTCGAAAATCTCGTGGATGGTAACGCGTTTCTGGGTGGCGAAGGTTTTCTTCTCGGCCGGTGTGGCCGGCGCGAGCGGATCGGCGCCGGGCGCGGGCGGCTCGATCTGGTCGGTGAGATCGGCGTTGAGTTTGTGGGCGTCGAGGAATTTGGCGCGCGCGTGTTCGTCGCGGAGAAATTCGTGGCTCTCCTTGTTGCCCTCGCGGATGCGGGCGACGTAACGCGGCAGGGCGCGCGTGGTCGGGTCTTGGGTGTCGAGATACTCCGGGAGCGAGGCGCCGTAGCGGGTGACGCCGCCGCCGAGTTTTTCGAGGAGGGCGAGGTTCTCGACGATCTGCTCGATCTGCGCGGGGGCGAAGATGTGGCCGTCAGTGAGGCGCGTGAGCACGATGTCTTCGGAGCCGAGTTCGAGGAGGATGCGGTTCAGCTGGTCGTCGTTGTCGACGTATTGCTCGCGTTTCTTGCGCTTGATTTTGTAGAGCGGTGGTTGGGCGATGTAGATGTAGCCGCGCTCGATCAGGCCCTTCATCTGGCGGTAGAGAAACGTGAGGAGGAGCGTGCGGATGTGGGAGCCGTCCACATCGGCGTCGGTCATGATGATGATCTTGTGGTAACGGGCTTTGGCGGCGTTGAAGCCGCCGACGGCTTCGTCGCCCTCGCCGATGCCCGTGCCGCAGGCGGTGATGAGGGTGCGGATTTCCTCGTTGGCCAAAACTTTGTCGAGGCGGGCCTTCTCGGTGTTGATGAGTTTGCCGCGGAGCGGGAGGATCGCTTGGAAGCGGCGGTCTCGGCCCTGCTTGGCGGAGCCGCCGGCGGAGTCGCCCTCGACGATGTAGAGCTCGGTGAGGGCGGGATCGCGTTCGGAGCAGTCGGCGAGTTTGCCGGGCAGGCCGCCGCCGTGGAGGGCGCCTTTGCGAACGGTTTCGCGGGCCTTGCGGGCGGCCTCGCGGGCGCGGGCGCCGTTGAGGGCTTTATCGACGATTTTTTTGGCGATCGAGAGGTTGGTCTCGAAGTATTGCATCAGGCCCTCGTAGGTGACGGAGCCGACGACGCTTTCGACCTCGGGAGAGAGGAGTTTGACCTTGGTCTGGGATTCGAACTTGGGGTCGCTGTGCTTGATCGAGATGACGGCGGCGAGACCTTCGCGGACGTCGTCGCCGGTGATCTGGGGGTCTTTGTCTTTGAGCAGGTTGTTGGCTTTGGAAAACTGGTTGATCGCGCGGGTGAGGGCGCTGCGGAAGCCGGAAAGATGGGTGCCGCCGTCGGGGTTGTGAATCGTGTTGGTGTAACACATCACCTGGTCGTTGTAGGTGTCGTTGTATTGGAGCACGACCTCGCAGTGGATCTCGGCGGGTTTGTCGTCGAGCTGGAGCTTGGTTTCCTTGACGAAGCGGATGGGCTTGGGGTGGAGCGGGGTCTTGCCCTGGTTGATCTGCTTCACGAATTCCTCGACGCCGTCCTTATAGAAGTAGCGTTCGGGCTTGGGCTCGGAGGGGCGCTCGTCGGTGAAGATGATCTCGAGGCCGGAGTTGAGGAAGGCCAGTTCGCGGAGGCGTTGGCTGATGCGGGCGGCGACGAAGACGGTGGTTTCCTTGAAGATTTCGGCATCGGGCTTGAAGCTGATGTAGGTGCCGGTGCCGCTGGCTTTGCCGATGACCTCGAGTTTTTTGACGGTCTTGCCACGCTCGAACTTCATGTGGTGGACGGAGCCGCCGCGGGAGACCTCGACCTCAAACCATTCGGAGACGGCGTTGACGCACTTGGCGCCGACGCCGTGGGTGCCGCCGGAAAATTTATAGCCGCCTTGGCCGTATTTGCCGCCGGAGTGGAGGGTCGTGAGGACCATCTCGACGCCGGGGATTTTGTAGGTCGGGTGGATGTCGACGGGAATACCGCGGCCGTTGTCGCGGATGCTGATGGAGCCGTCGACGTGGATGTTGACCTCGATGCGCGAGCAGAAATTGGCGAGATGTTCGTCGACGGAGTTGTCGAGGACTTCGGAAACGCAGTGGTGGAGGGCCCGCTCGTCGGTGCCGCCGATATACATGCCGGGCTTCTTGCGGACGGCTTCGAGGCCCTCGAGTTTGCCGAGTTTGGAGGCGTCGTAGGCGTCGGCGCCGGCTTGGTTGATGACGTTGCGTTCGGAGTCGGTTTGGTCGGCCATGTAAGGGTTTTTTCGGACGGAAAAATTAAAGGAAAATACTCCCGAAATCCGAGCGGGGACGCGAGGGTTTTTTTGACAAAAATCGGGTCGGGAAACGGCGTTTCTTTGCGTTTAAATCGAAGCTTTCGTTTGACCGGGGTGGGGACACCGGCAAGAACCTCGAATCATGCCGAGCCCCTTGATTGAAACGCTGCTCATTCTCCAGGATCGCGACACAAAAAGGCTCGGTTTGGAGGCGCAGATCAAGGCGGTGCCCAAAGATATCGCGACGGTTGAACAGAAGATCGCGGCCGAAAAAGGGGCCATTGATGCGGCTAAAGCCGAAGTGATGGGTCTGGAGACGAAAAAGAAGCTGATCGAGACCGAGATCGGCTCGGCGGAGACCAGGCTCGGCAAATACCGGACGCAGCAATCGCAGGTGCGCAAAAACGAGGAATTCCAAGCGCTCGGCCATGAAGTTGAGACCACGCAGAAGCAAATTGGTGACTTTGAAGGCCGAGAGCTTGAGGTGATGTATGCGCTCGACGAGGCGAAGAAGAAGTTTTCGGCGGCCGAGGCGGTCTTGAAGGGCAACATCGCGGGGCACGAGGCGCGGATCAAAACATTGCGCGAGCGAGCTTTGAGTTTGGCGGCCGAGTTGAAGGACGCGCAGGCGGTGTTGGCGACGGCGCGCGAGCCGGTGAGCGAACCGGCTCGGCGGGTTTATGACCGCATCGCGGTGCGGACGCAGCCGGTGGTGGTGGCGATCCGCGGCGGAGTGTGCGGGGGCTGCCATTTAAAGGTGTCGAGCGAAGTGGAGACGATTGCGCGCGGCAAAGGGCCGGGCGGGCCGGCGCAACTCGCGACTTGCGACAGCTGCGGACGGATCGTTTATTGGGAGTCTTAGCTTTGGGGCCTGGCAGTCGCTCCAAGTTCTTTGATCCCAAAGCGCGGTTAATCGCCGCGCCCGTTTTGATATTTGGAGAGGAAAGTCCGGACACCACAGGGCAGGATGCTGCGTGAGATTAACCTCAAGCGCAGGCGCCGCGTCTCAAAGCGCGGTGACGGCTCAGTGTCACAGAGAATATACCGCCGCGCGGGCAACCGTGCGGTAAGGGTGAAAAGGTGGGGTAAAAGCCCACCGCGCCCGCCGCGAGGCGGGTGGCAGGACAAACCCCTTCCGGTGCAAGGCAAAATAGGCGGCTGGGTTGCCCGCCCAATAGCCGCGGGTATGTCGCATCCTATCGCTGGGCAAGTGCCTGGCGTGGGACTCGCCCGCAAGGGCGTTGAGATAAATGACTGCCGAATTCCGCGAAAGCGGGAGGCACAGAATCCGGCTTACCGGCCTCAAAGCTAAGAATTTTCCGGGAAAGTCGTTGGGAATTGCGTTCTGCGGCTACGCTGGGCCGTCGATGAGGCGCCAGAACGCGCCCGTGTCGCCGAGATCGGACAGGATCGCCGTCGGCTGATGGGCGGAGAGCGCTTCTACCGAATGGCCGCCGGTCGCGACGGCGAGGGTGTTTGCGCCGATGGCCCGGCCGCAGGCTATGTCGTGCGGGGTATCGCCGATGATCCAGACACGTTCGGCCGGGAACGTGACACCGGTGTGTTCGCGGGCGCGGCGAAGGGCGTGGGGGCCGAGGTCGTTGCGATGCTCGCTGTCGTCGGCGAAGGCGCCGAATGGGAAGAAATCCCAGATATCGTGATGGGCGAGTTTGACGCGGGCGGCGCGGCGGACGTTGCCGGTGAGGAGGGCTTGGGTGACGTCGGGTCGGGCGGCGGCGGTTTCGAGGAGGGTCGGCACGCCCGGGAGAACCACGGCGCCGGGATGATGGAGTTCGGCGGGGAGTCGCGCCAGGTAGCCGTCGAGATAGCGGAGGAAGTTTTCTTCGGTGTCGGGAATACCGTGGCGGATAAAGATTTGGCGGAAGATCACGCGATCGGTGCGGCCGGCGAAGTCGATATCCGCGAGATCGGTAGTGACGCCAAAGAGTTCGAGCAGCGGCGGGCGCAGAGCGCGAATGCCGGCACCGGCCGAGGTGATGAGGGTGCCGTCGATGTCCCAAAGCAGAAGAGTTTTCACGTGAAACAAAACGTGCGGCGGGGCGTCACTGGTTTGCGAATCTGAAATGGGCGGTTAAACGTATCTCCAGTATGAAAACCTCAAAATTATACCTCATGTTGGGAGCCCTGCTTTTGGCGGTAGGGCTGGCGGGTTGCGCGACACCGGAAGCGCGCATCCAGAAAAATCCGGCGGCGTTTGCGCGGCTGTCGCCGACGCAGCAGGAAATGATCAAAAAAGGGCAGGCCGGCGTGGGCTTCGACCAAGAGATGGTTAAGCTGGCGCTCGGTGAACCGGACCGCGTGCGCGCCCGCACCGATGCGCAGGGCACGACGGAGGTCTGGAGCTACGTCACCTACGACGGAGACAACGGCTATCCCCTCTATCGGGGTTTTTATCACCGTTACTACTGCTGGGGTGATCCGCTCTATCCCTACTACATGAATTATTCGTCGCGGCGCACGCGCGAGCAGTTGCGCGTGGTGTTCGATGCGGCGGGTAAAGTCTCCTCGATCGAACAGGAGAAACGTTAAGGATTTTGGGCCGAACGCTCCCGGACATCTTGCTCAAAACCGCGGGCAAGATGCCCGTGTCACTTCGGCTAAGGTCCGACCGGCGGTCGGGCCTACAACGTGAGTCTCAGGCGTGGACGAGGCGGCCGTTGGTCTCGCGGACTTTGACGTCGACCTTGAGCGATCGGGTGGGGGCGCCGCGGTAGGTGCCGTTGATGGGGCGGATGTCGGCGTAATCACGACCGACGGCGACCTTCACGTAGCGGTCGTCCGCGGGGCGATCGTGCGTGGCATCGAAGGCGGCCCAGCCGAAGCCGGGGACGTAGGCTTCGATCCACGCGTGCGAGGCCTCGATTTCGCGGGGGCGGCGGGTGGTGTTGAAAAAATATCCGCTCACGTAGCGGGCGGGAATGCCTAGGCTGCGGCAGAGGCCGAGGTGGACGTGGGCGAAGTCCTGGCAGACGCCCATGCGAAGTTTGAGCGCGTCGTTGGCGCGGGTATTCACGCCGGTGGTCTTCGGCTTGTAGGCGAAGGTGCGGTAAATGTGGCGCCCGAGGCGGCAGACTTCATTCCAAACGTCGGCGCGGCCCTCGACGAGGGCATCTTGGGCTTCGCGCCACAATTCGACCTCAAGCGGGACGTAGTGGGAACTGGTGTAGAACTCGGCGAACATTTCGCGTTCGGCGGAACGTTCGAGGTCGGACGATGAGACCGAGGGGACGGGCGGGCGATCGTCGTTGGGCGTGGTCTCGATGAGGGAAAGGGCTTCGACCGTGAGCTTGGTGTGACCGTCGGCGATGTCGAAGTAGTGAATCGTGTTGCCGTAAAAATCGCTGTATTCCTGCGGGGCGGCTACGGGATCAAGGCGAAGGTCGAACGAGAGGCATTTTTGAAAGGCATCGTCGATGGGTCGGAGCCGCACTTCGTTAAAGCTGTCGTGCGCCTTGCCGGCGTAGGTGAAAGTTGTGCGGTGGTTGATGCGAAGTTGCATGGCCGTGCGGGCGGAAGGAGGTGGGCTCGTCGCGAGGCGTTACTGTTACTGTTGCTGTTGTTGCTGTTGTTCCTCGGTGCTGGATTCGGCCGGGTAAAACATCGTGATCTGGACGACTTCGTCGCCGATTTTGTCGAGGGTGGTTTGGATTTCCTGAAGAAACTCGTGGAGGCCCTCGTCGATGACGTCGGTGATGGTCAGGGATTGGAGATCGGCGAGGAGGCGGCGGGCGGCGCGGGCGGCGTCGGACTTGGGGCGGGCGGCGGTTTCGCCGAGGATGCGGCGGAGGAATTCCTCGATCTGGACGACGCAGTAATGGAGCGAACGGGGAAACGAGTCGGAAAAAATGAGAAACTCGGCGGCTTTCCACGGGAGGATCGCGCTGACGTGGGCGCGGCGGTAGGCCTCGAGCGCGCTGGCGGAGCGTAGCACGGCCTGCCATTGCGCGGTGTCGACCGCGCCGCCGACGTCGGAGGCGTTGGGGAGGAGGATGTGGTATTTAACATCGAGGATCCGGGTAGTTTTATCGGCACGTTCTAGGTATTTCCCAAACTCGATAAACTCCCAGCCTTCGCTACGGCTGTAGGTGGCGCCGGTGAGGCCTTGGAAAAGATGCGAGGCTTGCTTGATGCGGGAGAAAAACTCGTGGGGGCCGGCGGCCCAGACGTCGGTGGTGTTCTGCGATTTGAGGTAGAGGTGCAGTTCGTTGAGGGTCTCCCACATCTCGGCGGAGATCTGGTCGCGGATCATCCGGGCGTTTTCCCGGGCGGAGAACACGCAAGCGAGGATGGAGCCGGGATTGCGAAGATCGAAGGCGAGAAATTCGGTGACGGTGCGGCTGTCGGCGATTTTGTAGTGTTCCTCGAAGAGTTTTTCCTCGCCGGTGCTGAGGATGATGGAGTCCCAGTGTTCCTTGCGGTGGGCCTCGTCGAGACCTTGGAAGTCGAGGAGAAGCTGGAGGTTGACCTCGAGCAGACGGGCGATGTTTTCGGCGCGCTCGATGTAGCGGCTCATCCAGTAGAGCGAGTGCGCGACGCGGGAGAGCATCACGTTGGTCTGCGGGCGGGAGGGCGGGAGCTTGGTGGCGGGCACGGAAAGGAGGGCGGGGAAGCTTTTGGATTTCGGGTGTTCGATTTTGGATCGGGCGGACGGTTGGCCCGTGCATCCGGGGGAGTTACTCGTCGCCTTGGAGGACCCAGGTGTCCTTCGAGCCGCCGCCTTGGGAAGAGTTGACGACGAGCGAGCCCTTGCGGAGGGCGACGCGGGTGAGGCCGCCGGGGGTGACGGTGACTTTTTTCCCGTAAAGAATGTAGGGGCGAAGATCGATGTGGCGGCCCTGGAGTTCGCCGTCGCAGTAAGTGGGCGACCGGGAGAGCGCGATCGGATCCTGCGCGATGAAGTTGCGCGGGTTGGCGGCGACCTGGGTGCGGAAGCTCTCGCACTCGGCCTTGGTGGAGGCGGGGCCGATCAACATGCCGTAACCGCCGGCTTCGTTGGCGGACTTCACGACAAGCTTGGCGATGTTTTCGAGGATGAACTTCCGGTCGAGCGCTTCGGAGGCGAGGTAGGTGTTGACGTTGGCGAGGAGCGGTTCTTCGCCGAGGTAGTATTTGATGATCTTGGGGACGAAGGCGTAGATGACCTTGTCGTCGGCGACGCCGGTGCCGATGGAGTTGGCGAGGGCGACGTGGCCGGCGCGGTAGGCGCCGACGAGGCCGGGAACGCCCAGCATGGAGTCGGGGCGGAAGACCGTGGGGTCTAGGAAGTCGTCGTCGATGCGGCGGTAGATCACGTCGACCTGCACGAGGCCGGCGGTGGTGCGCATGAAGACTTTTTTGCCCTGAACGACGAGGTCGCGGCCCTCGACGATCGGAATGCCCATCTGACGGGCGAGGAAAGTGTGCTCAAAGTAGGCGCTGTTGTAGACGCCGGGGGTGAGGAGAACGACGTTGGGCTTTTCGGTGCGGTCGGGGGCGAGGTGGAGGAGGGATTTAAGCAGGGACTCGCCGTAGGTCTCGACCGGGCGAACGCCGTAGCTCGCGAACAAATTGGGAAAGGCGCGGCGCATCGCGACGCGGTTTTCGAGCATGTAAGACGCGCCGGAAGGGCAGCGCAGGTTGTCTTCGAGCACGAGATAGTTGCCGGCGTGGTCGCGGATGAGATCGGTGCCGCAAATGTGAACGTAGATGTCGCGCGGGACATTGAAATTCATGAACTCTCGCCGGAAGTGTTTCGCACCAAGGATGAGGGCGGCGGGGATGATTTTGTCCTTCAGGATCTTTTGCTCGTGGTAAAGATCGTGGAGGAAAAGATTCAGCGCGGTAATGCGCTGGATCAGGCCGGCTTCAAGTTTGGCCCACTCTTTGCCCGGGATGATCCGCGGGATGAGATCGAAAGGGAAAATGCGCTCGGTGCCCTCGGAGTCGTTGTAGACGGTAAACGTCACGCCCCGGCGGAGGAACGCGAGATCGACGGCGGCCCGGCGGTGGTTGAAATCGGCCTCTGGCAGCGTGGTGAGACGCTCGGCGAGGCGGCGATAGTGGGGGCGGACGGTTTTGCCGCCGGGCTCAAACATTTCGTCAAAAAATGCGCCGGCGTCGTAGGTGGAACTGATGAGCGACACGATAATGGGTTTGGGTTGCTCCGACCTACTGAGCAAGTCCTTTGCCACCTTCGGGCGAGGGGCGGGCGGGACCCCGGGCGGACCAAGCCGTGCCCGCGAGGATGAGAGCGGCGCCGACCAATTCGGGTGCGGAAAAACGTTCGTAGAAAAAGAGCCAGCCGCCGACGGCCACGCCGACGGGGACCAGCATTTGCCACAGCGAGCCCTCGCCGGCCGGGAGGTGGCGGAAGGCGAGGGTCATGGTGATTTGGCCGAGGCCGGCCGTCAGGCTGGCGATGAAGAGGAGCAACCAGCCCAAGGCGGGAATGGACTCGGGTTGCAGGGCGGCGGGGACGGCGCAGAGCAGCAGGCCGTAGACGCACTGGGCGCCGAAGATCGTCGAGGTGTGCTCGGTGCCATGGAGTTGGCGGATGGTGACGACGACGTAGGCCGAGGCCAACGCGACGACCAGGGCAACGAAATCGTAGAAGCCGGGTTGGGCTCGGGTAGAGAAGACGTTGGTCAAAAGGGCGAGGCCGAGGAACGTGACGACGGCGCCCGCAGCGAAGGCAGGCCGAAGCTTTTCGCCGAGCCAGAAGGCGGCCATGATCGCGGCGAAGACGACATAGGTGTTGCCGATGAGGACGGCGCGACCGGCGCCCAGCTCGACGACGGTCAGGTAGGTGCCGTAGACACCAAACCCGCCGACGAGACCGCGCTCGATTAGCTTGCGCCGGGTGAAGAGGTGGCGCGGGGCGAATGCACGGGGGTAGATCGCATAGATGAGGGCGAGGCCGACGACGAAGCGCGCGCAGGAGATAAGCCAGACGTTGACGGCATGGTAGTCGCCGAGCGCGCGGATAATGAGGACGTTGGCCGTGAAACTGGCGGCGGAGACCAACGCCAGTGTCACGCCACGGCGGTGGTTCGCGGTGGACAAACTGCTCAAGGAAAGGGGCGCGACGGCGGTCGGGCCGTGACGCCGGGGACGAGCGGCTTCACACCGCGTGCAGGGCGCGTTTGCCGACGGCGAGGGCGGCTTCTTTGACGGCTTCGCTCATCGTGGGGTGTGCGTGGACGGTGCGCGCGAGGTCTTCGGCGCTGCCGCCGTATTCCATGTGCGTCACAATCTCGCTGATGAGTTCGCCGGCTCCTTTGCCCACGATTTGGGCGCCGAGGATTTTGTCGGTCTTCGCGTCGGCGATGATTTTCACGAAGCCGTCGGTCGCGTCGTTGGCGAGGGCGCGGCCGTTGGCGGCGAAGTTGAATTTGCCGACGTTGATGGCGAGGCCGGCGGCTTTGGCGGCGTCTTCGCCGAGGCCGATGCTGGCGACTTCGGGATCGGTGTAAACGATGGCGGGGATGAGATCCCAGTTCACGTGGCCGGCTTTTTGCGCGATCCACTCGGCGACGGCGACGCCGTCTTCTTCGGCTTTGTGCGCGAGCATGGGGCCGGCGACGACGTCACCGAGGGCCCAGATGCCGGGGATATTGGTCTTGAGATGGGCGTCCACTTTGACGCGTTTCTTTTCGTCGAGCAGCACGCCGGCGGCGGCGAGGTTGAGCGAATCGGTGAACGGGCGGCGGCCGACGGCGACGAGGACTTTGTCGGCGGGGAACGAGAGTCTCTCGGTGCCGCGCTCGGCGGTGAGGATGCCGTTGGTGTAGCCGGTGACTTTGGCGCCGACTTCGATCTTGAGGCCCTGCTTTTGGAGAATGCGGGTGAAGGCGCGGACGATGTCGTCGTCGTAGGTGGCGATGATCTTGGGGAGGAATTCGACAACGGTGACGTCGGCGCCGAGGCGGGACCAGACGGAGCCGAGTTCGAGTCCGATGGCGCCGCCGCCGACGACCACGAGTTTTTTCGGAACGGTCGGGAAGGAGATGGCGTGATCGCTGGAGACGACGGTCGTGCCGTCGAACTTCATGAACGGGAGCTCGACGGGGGCGGAGCCGGTGGCGATGACGATGTTTTTGGCGGTGTATTTTTCGACGGTGTCGGACGTCGCGCCCGGAGGTCGCGACGCTACCGAGATCTCGAAGGCGGAAACGAAGGAGGCGGCACCGGTGATGACGGTGATTTTGCGGGCCTTGGCGAGTTGGGCGACGCCGCCGACGAGTTTGGTGACGACGTCGTCTTTCTTTTTCAGAAGGGTCGCGAGGTCAAGTTCGACGCCGGAGAGTTTGATGCCGTGGGCGGCGGCGTGGGATTTGGCGAAGACGAATTGCTCGGACGAGTGGAGCAAGGCCTTGCTGGGGATGCAGCCGACGTTGAGGCAGGTGCCGCCGAGGGTGGCGCGTTTTTCGACGAGCGCGACCTTGAGGCCGAGTTGGGCGGCGCGGAAGGCGCAGACGTAGCCCCCGGGGCCAGCGCCGATGACGATGAGGTCGAAGGAGGAAGGAGTGGAAGACATGAGGTTAATCTTTCCTCTTTCTCTTCATCTTTCTCTTTCTCCGTAAGCCGGGCGGCCTGACGAAAGATGAAGAGAAAGAGGAAAGAGAAAGATGGCTTCAGATCGCGAGAAGCAGGCGGGCGGGGTCTTCGATGGCTTGCTTCACCTTTACGAGGAAAGTTACGGCTTCCTTGCCGTCGACGAGGCGGTGGTCGTAGCTGAGGGCGAGATACATCATCGGGCGGATGACGACCTGGCCGTTGACCGCGACGGGGCGGTCGTTGATGGCGTGGAGGCCGAGGATGGCGCTCTGTGGCGCGTTGATGATCGGGGTCGAGAGCATCGAGCCAAACGTGCCGCCGTTGGTGATGGTGAAGACGCCGCCTTCGAGGTCGGCGAGGGTGATCTTGCCGTCGCGGGCGCGCTTGGCGACGTCGCCGATGGCTTTCTCGATGCCGGCCATGCCGAGGGTGTCGCAGTCGCGGATGACGGGGACCATGAGGCCCTTCTCGGTGGAGACGGCGACGCCGATGTCGAAATAGTGGTTTTCGATGATTTCGTTGCCGTCGATCTGGGCGTTGATGCCGGGGACTTCCTTGAGGGCGTTGACGACGGCCTTCGCGAAGAAGGACATGAAGCCGAGCTTGAAGCCGTTCTTTTTGACGAAGTCGTCCTGGTATTTGGCGCGGAGGGCCATGACGGCGGACATGTCGACCTCGTTGAAGGTCGTGAGCATGGCGGCCTCGTGTTGGGCGGCGACGAGGCGTTGCGCGATCTTCTGGCGCAGCGGGGACATCTTTTTGCGGGTCTGGCGCGTGCCGGCGGGGACCGTAGGTTTAGGAGCGGCCACAGGGGCGGCCGGGGCCGGCGCGGCGGGAATGGCTGGAACGGCGGCGGGTTTTTCACCGGCGGCGAGCATGTCGCCCTTGGTGACGCGGCCGGCCTTGCCGGTGCCGGCGACGGCCGCGGGGTTGATGCCGGTCTCTTCGGCGAGGCGACGGACGGCGGGCGACTCGGTCGTCGCCGGTTTCGCGTTTTGGGTTTCGGGTTTCGGGTTCGCAGGCGCGGCGGTGGTGCCCGCGGTGGCTTCGGAGTCGATGGTGGCGACGGTTTCGCCGATTTTAACCTCGGTGCCGGCGGCGACTTTCAGGGAAATCCTTCCGGCGGATTCGGCGGTGCCTTCGGAGGTGATTTTATCGGTCTCGAGTTCGAAGAGCGGCTGATCTTTTTTGACCGTGTCGCCGTCCTTGACGTGCCATTTGGCGAGGACGCCGGAGCTGATGGATTCGCCCATGGGCGGGATTTTTACTTCAAAATTCATAGAGATAAGAGAGGTGAAAGGAGCGAAGGAGGCGAAGCTTGATCAGAGCGTGAAGGCGTCGTTGAGGAAGGCGGTGAGTTCTAGGCGGTGGAGGGCGAGGTTGCCGACGGCGGGGGACGAGGAGGCGTCGCGGCCGGCGTAGGTGGGCTTGCGGCCGAAGATTTCTTCGAGCTGCGGGGCGATGTAGGACCACGCTCCCATGTTCTGCGATTCTTCCTGCGCCCAGATGAGGCGCGAGGCGTGGCCGTAGGTGTCGGAGAGTTTGGCGAGGGCGTTTTTATGGAGCGGGTAGAGTTGCTCTATACGGACGATCGCGGTGTCGGTGATGTTCTGTTTGGCGCGATAGTCGACGAGGTCGTAGTAGACTTTGCCGGAGCAGAGGATCACGCGATCCGCTTTTTTTGGCGCGGCAGGATCGTCGATGATTTCCTGGAAACCGCCGGCGGTGAAGTCGGCGAGTTTGGAGACGGCGGCGGGATGGCGCAGAAGGGACTTCGGCGACATCACGACGAGCGGCTTGCGGAAGTCGCGGCGGACTTGGCGGCGAAGGGCGTGGAAGAAGTTCGCCGGCGTGGTGATGTTGGCCACTTGGAAATTATCTTCGGCGCAGGATTGGAGGAAGCGTTCGAGGCGGGCGGACGAATGCTCGGGGCCCTGGCCTTCATAGCCGTGGGGGAGGAGGAGCACGATGCCGCTGGTGCGTTGCCACTTCGACTCACCGGCGGTGATGAACTGGTCGATCATGACTTGGGCGCCGTTGGCGAAGTCGCCGAATTGGGCTTCCCAGATGCAGAGCATCTCGGGGTAGTCGAGCGAGTAGCCGTAATCAAAGCCGAGCACGGCGACTTCGGAGAGCAGTGAGTTGTAAACGCAGAACCGGGCGGTGGCGCCGGGAATGTTCTTTAGCGGCGTATATTTTGCGGCGGTTTCGGCGTCGTTGAGGACCGCGTGCCGGTGCGTGAACGTGCCGCGCTCGCAATCCTGGCCGCTGAGACGGACGGGCGTGTTTTCAGCGAGAAGGGAGCCGAAGGCGAGCGCCTCGCCAAAGCCCCAGTCGATCGGGCCGCCATCGCGGTAAGCGGCGGTGCGGGCTTCGAGGAAGCGCTGGATTTTCGGGTTAATCTTGAAGGTCGGCGGGACGGTGGTTAGGCCTTGGACGACCCGGTCGAGCACGTCGCGGCTCACGCCGGTCTCAACGGGCGTGTGGTGGTAGCCTGGTTGGAAGATGGCGGTCGAGCCTTTGAAGGCGTCGGTGGGTTTGGCTTTCGCGCGTTTGGCGATCTTGATGGCTTCGCGTTCTTTGGCCTTTGTGAGATTTTCTTCGAGAGAGGCGGAATACTCGGCGGTGATCGCTTCGCCCTCGGCGGAAGTGATGGTGGCGGCGGCCACCAAACGGTCGGTGTAAACGGCGGAGACGAGCGGGTGGGCGGCGATTTTCTTGTAGAGAATGGGCTGCGTGAAGGCGGGTTCGTCGGTCTCGTTGTGGCCGCGACGGCGGAAGCAATACATGTCGATGAAGACGTCGCGGTGGAATTTCTCGCGGAATTCTAGGGCGAGTTGGGCGACCATGCAGACGGCCTCGGGGTCGTCGCCGTTCACGTGGAAAATGGGGGCCTCGATCATCTTGGCGACGTCGGTGCAGTAGCGCGTGGAGCGGGCGTCGACCGGATCGGTGGTGAAGCCGATCTGGTTGTTGATCACGAAGTGGAGGGTGCCGCCGGTGCGGTAGCCGGGGAGTTGGGAAAAATTGAGGGTCTCGGCAACCACACCTTGGCCGGCAACGGCGGCGTCGCCGTGGATCAGCAGAGGGAGGACCTTGGTGCGGGTTTCCGTATCGCCGCGGATACGCTGGCGGGCACGGGCGCGTCCTTCGACGACGGGATTGACGATCTCGAGGTGGGAAGGATTGGCCGTGAGACGCACCTCGACTTGGGCACCGGAGGTCGTGGTCAGGATGGATTCGTAACCGAGGTGGTATTTGACGTCGCCATCGCCGGCGACGGTGTCGGGCAGGTAGTTTTCGGAGAACTGTTCGAAGAGCTGGTCGAACGATTTCCGCATGACGGAGCAAAGCACGTTGAGACGGCCGCGGTGGGCCATGCCCATGACGATCTCCTCGACACCGACCTCGGGGCTGTGGTCGATGACCGCGTCGAGCGCGGCGATGATGGTCTCGCCGCCCTCAAGGGAGAATCGTTTCTGGCCGACGTATTTGGTGTGGAGAAATTTCTCGAAGAGCTCGGCCTTGTGGACGCGGCGGAGGATGCGGACTTTCTGCGCGGTGGTGAAGGTCGGTTGAAGGCGGGACGACTCGATGCGGTCGCGCAGCCAGTGGCGGCAGTCGGTGTCCTGGATGTGGGCGTATTCGACGCCGACGTGGCTGCAGTAAGTCTGTTGAAGGGTGGCGACGATGTCGCGGAGTTTCTTCTGACCGCCGCCGAGGTAGGTGCCGGTATCGAAGGACGTGTCGAGGTCGGCGGCCGAGAGGTTGAATTGCTCGAGGGAGAGTTTCGCGACCGGGGCGGGCGGGCTGCTGAGCGGATCGAGGTGCGCTTGGAGATGGCCGAGGGCACGGTAGGCGTTGATGAGGTAGTGGACGCGGGCCTGCTTTAGACTGTCGATGATCGGGGCGGCGGGTGCTGCGGCCGCCGCGGAACCGGCCAAGGCGGAGGCGAGGGAGCCGTTGGCATTGCCGAGGGAGAAGCCTTGGAAGAAGGCGCGCCAAGTCGGATCAACCGAATCGGGATTATCGAGCCAAGTTTCATACATCTGCTCGATAATGGCTGAGTTGGCGTGGGTCGGGACGGTCGTGGAACTCATGAAGAGATTAAGCGTGAAGAAGAAAAATGTGGACGGAAGAACCGGCGATGCGGCCGAGGAACAGGATGAGCTGCTCCCGGCGACAGCGCCAGCAAGAGGTTTGAGGATTATCAGAGCACGATGAATGGGACGGAGACAAGTCCGGGGCGGTGGGTCTCGGGGATTGCAATCGGGCTTAACGTAGGTAGCTGACGGATAAGCAACGCAGCGGTTATGGCTGTGGACGAACTATCGCAATTTTCAAAAGTCCCGGACGAAACTACGACAAAACCCACCATGGAGATTCAAATCAAGTTGGCGATTATCAGAATGTTGGCGGCGATTAAGTCCGGTGACGGGCAGATCGTGGCTGAGGCGATGGCGCAGTTGGACGGCTGGTTGGAGCAGGAGCGGATGACGCTGCATCCGCAGTTGGTGCATTT
>CALSBN010000033.1:0-29385 GCA_943373185.1 Opitutus sp. GAS368
GGGGATTGAAAGCGATGATCTTTTGGCCGCCGAAGCGGTCTCGCTCGCGCGCCAAGGAGATGACGTCCTCATCGTCAGCTCGGACAAAGACTTCGCGCAGATCGTAAACCGGCACATCAAGATTCTTCTACCACCTCCCACCGCCAATCCCAAGATCGGCTGGCAAGTGCGCGACGAAGCCGGCGTGCGGGAAAAGTTTGGGGTTCCGCCGACCCAGATTGCCGACTTCCTCGCTATCGTGGGTGACACTTCGGACAATATCCCCGGGATCAACGGGGTCGGACCGAAGACCGCGGCCAAGTGGCTTAGCGAATGGAGCAACCTCGAAGGAGTGATCGCCCACGCCGCCGAACTTCAACCGGAGCGCTTTCGAGCGGCAGTGTCCGCAGAGGCGGAAAAGCTCCGGCGAAATCTGAAGCTAACAACGCTCAACGTGTCTCTTCCCAGCCTCGTTTTGAGCCCACCTACTCCGGCCCCTGAGGAACTCTACCGTTTGCTCGAAACATTGGAAATGCGGTCGGCATTGGCCGAGGCCCGGCAGCGTTACGGGCAACCTGAATTGTTCTAGCCAACTCGTCTCTGGGACCAATCAGTGACCTTCTTTGGAAACGTTTTTCGGATCGAAGATGTAGCCGATGCCGTGGACCGTGCGGAAGTGCTTTAGATCGAGATTGTGGGCGCTGAAGAGCTCGCGCACCTTCACGACATATTGATCGAGGGAGCGGCTGCGGACATCCGCATGAATGCCCCAGACCGCATGAATGAGAGCCTTGCGAGTGATCACTTCGCCTTGGTGGGCGTTGAGGTAGGCAAGGATTCCGAGCTCTTTGCGGCCAAGTTTGAGAGTGAGTTTCGCCTTCGGGAAAGTGATTTCCAAGCGCGGCGGGCTGATGTGGGCGCCGCAAAAGTCGAAGGGTTCGTCGCTGATCTTAACGTTCTTGGTGACATTCTGGTCGGTGCTCGATTCAGCCCGCCGAAGCACCGCGTGGATTCGGGCGACGAGTTCCGCGTAGCTGAATGGCTTGGTGATATAATCGTCACCACCCATATCGAGACCTTTGAGCTTGCTCGCCTCTTGGTCATTACCGGTGAGGAAAATCACGGGCACCGTTACGCCCGAGGCTTTGAGCTGCTCCATAAAAGCAAAGCCGGACTGCTCGGGTAGAGTGATGTCCAACAAGATCAGGTTGGCGAAATTTTTTTGAAGAAACTTGGCTGCATGGGCGGTGCGACTGCAAACCTGAGTGTTCATCCCGGCTCGTTCCAAATGGCCGGAGATCAGCTGGGCCAATTCAGCTTCGTCTTCGACGATAACGATGAGCGGCTTGGGTGCGGCGCGGGGAGTCGGTGTGGTGGGCATACCTGCAAGATTTTTATGGCGCGAGCGATTTGCAGATGTCAATCCTACCACCGGCCTTTGCAATGGTGACGAACGGGAAATTTGCTTGAAGGGCCGCTGGGCCGCGTCTCCCTTCGCGGGGTGTCCACCACTCCGCTCCTCATGTTGGGCCTGCCTAAGGGCAGTCTCGAAGAATCGACCAAAAACCTGTTCGCCAAAGCAGGTTGGAAAATCACCACGAGCACCCGTTCCTACAAGCCGTCCATCGACGACCCGGAGTTGGACGGACGCTTCGTGCGGGCGCAGGAAGTGAGCCGCTACGTCGAGCACGGGTTCTTCGATTGCGGGCTGACGGGACACGATTGGGTGCTGGAGAACGAGTCCGATGTCGTCGAAGTGTGCGACTTGGTTTACAGCCGGGCGACGACTTTGAAATCACGCTGGGTGCTGTGCGTGCCGGAGGCGGGGCCTATCACCGAGCCCGAACAACTTGAGGGCAAGCGCGTGGCCACGGAATTGGTCGGCACCGTGCGGCGCTATTTTGCGAAGAAGGGCATCAAGGCCGAAGTGGAATTCTCGTGGGGCGCGACCGAGGTCAAAGTCCCTGATCTGGTCGACGCGATCGTCGATATCACGGAGACTGGAAATTCGATCCGGGCAAACAAGCTCCGCATCATCGACACGTTGCTCGAAACCAACACCAAGCTGATTGCGAACAAGGCCAGTTGGGCGAACCCGGCAAAGCGTAAGAAGATCGAGACGATCGCGCTGTTGCTGCGGGGCGCACTTGAGGCCGGGTCCAAGGTGGGCTTGAAGATGAATCTGCCCAAGAGCGCGTTGGACGCGGTCGCGAAATCGTTGCCGGCGCTGCGCAATCCGACGATCTCGCAGTTGAATTCGCCCGATTGGATCGCGCTGGAGACGATCATCGACGAGAGCGTCGTCCGCGAAATCATTCCACAGCTGAAGGCGCTGGGCGCCGAGGGCATCGTGGAATACCCACTGAACAAAGTCGTTTACTGATCCTGCCATGTCCAAGCCCAAGACCGTCACTCTCGGCCTCCTGCAGCACGCCTGCGTGCCCGACCCCAAGGCCAACCTGAAGAAAAACCTTTCGCTCGTCGCGCAGGCGGCGAAGCAGGGCGCACAAATCATCTGCACGCAGGAGATGGTGACCTCTCAGTATTTTTGTCAGAGCGAGGAACATCGTTTCTTCGATCTCGCCGAACCGATTCCCGGTCCCTCGACCGCCGCTTACCAAAAGTTGGCCAAGAAACACGGCGTCGTGATCATCGCATCGCTGTTTGAGCGCCGCGCGTCCGGTCTTTATCACAACACCGCGGCGATCATCGATGCGGATGGCGCGTTGCTTGGAGTGTATCGTAAGATGCACATTCCGGACGACCCGCTGTTCTACGAAAAATTCTACTTCACGCCGGGCGACACCGGTTTCAAGGCGTGGGACACGAAGTTCGGCCGCATCGGTGTGCTGATCTGCTGGGATCAATGGTATCCCGAGGCTGCGCGACTCACGGCCATGCAAGGTGCCGAGATTCTCTTCTACCCGACCGCAATCGGCTGGCATCCGAAGGAGAAAGCCGAATACGGCGCAAATCAGCACGGCTCGTGGGAAACCATCCAGCGCTCTCATGCGGTCGCGAACGGCTGCTACGTCGCCGCGATCAATCGCATCGGCCACGAAGTCATCGACGGCGTCGGCGGTGACGGCCTGGAGTTTTGGGGGCAGAGTTTTGTTGCGGGCACCAGTGGCCAGATCCTTGCCAAGGCGAGCGTCGACAAAGATGAGGTGCTGCTCGTGCCCGTTGACATGGGTAAGGTGGACGTCACCCGCACCCATTGGCCGTTCCTGCGCGACCGCCGGATCGACGCCTACGGTGACCTCACCAAACGCTTCATCGACTGAGCATGGCCGCCGCAAAATTGAAGACCCCGGCCGCGCTCGGCTTCCGGATGCCGGCCGAGTGGGAGCCGCAGGTCGCCGTTTGGCTTTCTTGGCCGCATAACCTGAAGACTTGGCCCGGCTATTTCCGGCCGATCCCGGCGAAGTTCGCCGAAATCGTGGCGCAGATTAGCCGGTTTGAGGAGGTGCGCATCAACGCAGCCCACGCGTTGCACAAGCGGGCTTGGTCGCTCATCAAGAAAGCGGGCGCCGACCTGACCAAGGTGACGCTCTACGATCATCCAACCAACGACGCGTGGTGCCGCGACCACGGTCCGATCTTCGTGAAGAATGATAAGACCGGAGAAGTCGCGGTCACCGATTGGGAGCACAACGCTTGGGGCGGCAAATACCCACCCTACGATCTCGATAACACCATCCCGCCGAAGATTGCGGCGGCATTGGGCCTGCGGCGCTTTGAAAAGAAGATGATCATGGAGGGCGGTTCGCTCGACGTGAACGGTGCCGGTCTGCTGCTCACGACCGAGTCGTGCCTGCTGAACAAGAACCGCAATCCGGCGATGTCGAAGGCCGAGATCGAGCAGGCGCTGCGGGACTATTTGGGCGTGCAGACGATCCTATGGTTGGGCGACGGCATCATCGGCGACGACACCGACGGGCACATCGACGATATGACGCGTTTCTTCTCCGAGGACGGCATCGTGACCGTCTTGGAGAGCAACAAGCGCGACAAAAACTACCCGATTCTGCTCGAGAATTTGGAGCGACTCCACGCGCTGCGCACGCCGCAGGGGAAGAAATTCAACGTGGTCGCGCTGCCGATGCCCAAACCGGTTTCGTGCGACGGCCAACAGATGCCGGCGAGCTATGCCAATTTCCTCGTGATCAACGGCGCGGTGCTCATGCCTGCCTTCCGCCAAGCCAAGCGAGACGCCGCGGCGGCAGAAATTCTCGCCGGATGTTTCCCGGGCCGCGAAATCATCCGGATCGATTGTTTGGAACTCGTCTGGGGGCTCGGCACTCTGCACTGCATCTCCCAACAGCAGCCAAAATGAAGCTTTTCCGCCTGTTCGCTCTCCTGAGCCTGACGCCTGCCTTCACTGGCTGCGAATCCGTCTCGGAACGGATGGCTGACCGGTTCGACACGGTAGCGCCGCAGACGAAGGCCTTTCCAGCGGACCAAAAAACCACCTATATTGCGGCGCAGAAGGCGCTGAAGCGAATGGACTTTGTGCTCACGCGGAGCGCCCAAGCCCAGGGAATCGTCAACGCCCGAAGCTCGGTCCGCGACACGGCGATTTTCGGCGCCGGCCGGCAGTTTACGTTTGAAATCAAGGTGCATGGCGGTGACCCCGCGAGCACCAACGTCGAGGTGAAGCTAACCGAATTGCTAGAGGGCGACTTCAAGGCGGGCGCGACCGGCAAGACCCTGCGCGTCCACGGGCTCTACGACTCGTTTTTCGATCAGTTGCATCAGGCGCTACGGAAATCGGCGGCTGGGGCGAATCCCTAGCCTGTCGGTGGCAGCAAAATTAGGGCTTGCGGAATGGTGGATTCGCAGGGGATGCTGACCACTCGCGGCTTAGATTTTGGTGCAAGTTGGCGTTGCCGCGATGCTCCCGCCGACTCTCAACGTTAGTATAACCATCAACCTACGGCCCCGCTTTACGGCGGGACCATCACCGGTGGGAGGGAAACCAGGAGCAGGCGGCCCTTTCGGCGGTTTTACGCATATGAGTTCGCTAATGAATGACCTGCTCGCGCAGTCCTCCTTCGATAAACTGAAGGTCGGCGCGATCATCCCCGGCACGATCACCGAGATCCGCCAAAATGAAGTTGTCGTCGATATCGGCGGCAAATCCGAAGGCCTGATACCCGCCAATGAGTTCCTCGACATCGGCGAACTCCAAATCGGCTCCAGCATCGAAGTGCTGGTCGAAAAACTTGAAGACAAAAACGGCAATCCCGTCCTTTCGTTCGACAAGGCTGAACAGAAGAAGAACTGGGACAACATCCTCACCAAATTTCCCGAAGGCTCCGTGGCTGCTGGCCGCGTGAAGGCCAAGGTCAAGGGCGGCCTGATCGTTTCCATCGGCGTCGACGCGTTCATGCCGGCCTCGCACATCGATGTGCAGCCGCCCAAGAACCTCGATCAATACGTTGGCCAGACTTACGATTTCAAGGTCCTCAAAATCGATCTCGTCCGTCAGAACGTCGTGCTGTCGCGTCGCGAGCTCATCGAAGAGCAGCGCGCGTCGAAACGTCGCAACTTGCTTGAGAGCATCCAGCCTGGTCAGGTCCGCAAGGGCGTGGTCAAGAATATCACCGATTTCGGCGCGTTCATCGACCTCGACGGCATGGACGGACTCCTCCACATCACCGACATGAGCTGGGGCCGTATTTCGCACCCGAGCGAGATGGTGAAGCAAGGTGAAGAGATCCAGGTCATGATCATCGAAGTGAACCGCGAAAAAGAGCGGGTCTCACTGGGTCTCAAACAGACCACCAAGAACCCGTGGGATGAGATCGAGCGCAAATTCCCGGTCGGCTCCAAAGTTCACGGAAAGGTCGTAAATCTCGTGCCATATGGCGCGTTTATTGAGATTGAGCCGGGCGTTGAAGGTCTAGTGCACATCACGGAGATGTCTTGGACCAAACGAATCACCAAACCATCGGAATTGTTAAAGGTTGGCCAAGAGCTGGATGCCGTCGTTCTTGGCATCCAAAAGGACGACCAAAAGATTTCGCTTGGCCTGCGTCAGCTTGATCCAAATCCATGGGACATGGTTCGCCACAACTATCCGATTGGGGCGCGCGTTCGGGGTAAGGTGCGCAACATGACAACCTATGGCGCGTTCATCGAACTCGAGGAAGGCATCGATGGTATGGTGCACGTCTCCGACATGAGCTGGACCCGAAAGGTAAATCATCCATCTGAAGTCTTAAAGAAGGGCGATGAGGTAGATGCCATCGTTCTCGACATAGATCCATCACAACAACGGATCAGCCTAGGAATGAAGCAACTTGCAGTTGATCCATGGTCAGACATTGATTCGTTCTTTAAGATCGGCGACGTCGTTCAAGGCACTGTTACCAAGATCACTTCTTTCGGAGCCTTCGTAGAATTGAAGGATGGAATCGATGGCCTCGTTCATATCTCGCAAATCAGCGAAGAGCGAATCGAGAAAATCAAAGACATCCTCAAAGCCGGGCAAGTGGTTGGTGCACGTGTAGTGAAGATCGACCGCGATGAACGTCGGTTGGGGCTTTCAATCAAGGCTGCCAACTACAGCGCCGAGGAACTGGCCGCTGAGACTGCAACTTACGAGGCGCTGAACCGCAATGCGGGTAACGACATGATGAACCTCGGCGACATCTTGGATGAGGCGTCGAAGAAGGATTAATTCAGCGTTTTGCGACCGACATTACTAGTTCAGTAATGACGTCAAAGCCGCCCGACAATTAGGGCGGCTTTTTTGTGTCCTGATTAAGAGGGTTAAGTTCATTTCTTCGCACAATAAATATTATGTTTAATATTTGTTCGCAAACCAAGGAGCGGCTGTTTGTTCTTTCTTCGCTCGCCCCACCGCATCGGCAATTCCTACGCACCTAAACAAAATCTGTAAATCCTGTCCGAGACCTCGGATCCCCCGTCATCCAAAACGTAATGCCCAACCTCACTGAGTTCAAGGAACTCTGCCCTTTTGTATATCTGACGCCAGCGTGCTAGAAAACTAGCATTGAAGCAAAAATCCTTCATCCCCCAAACAACCAGCATGTGGTGAGAACTGAGTTTCGAAAGACCAGCTTCAAGCGCAGCTAAAGTTCCTCTGCTTCGATGCGTATCCTCAAGCGGGATATCCCTAACAAAAGCACTGACAGCCACCCGATCGCGCCAAGACCTATACGGGAACAAATACCCTCTCCTCTCGTCGAGGCTCAAACGACGACGATTCATCGCCATCCAAACAGCGGGATACGCAAATCCGTTTAACCCGCGAACGAGCCAATTTCCAACCCAAGGTAGCCGACAAACGGAAATCCGAAACGGAATCTCATTTGAAACAAAAGCGGCCGTATTCAAAATTGTTATCCTACCGATCAGGTCCGGTGCCCGAGTCGCTAGTCCGAAGCCAATTGCCCCGCCCCAGTCATGGACCACCAGATGAACCTTGGTTAGACCAAGGCTGGAAACCAGTGCTTCGACATCAGAAATCCTAGTCTCAAGCGAATAGTTATATTCTTCGGGTTTCTCGGAGAGTCCCATGCCAACGTGATCTGGCGCGATACACCGCAACTTGGGCGAGAGTTGCTTAATCAAATCACGGTAGAAAAACGACCACGTTGGATTCCCGTGCAACATGAGCACGGCTTCGTTGGCGCGAGGCCCTTCATCCACATAGCTCATCCTCGCCCCCGATTCCGTAACGAACGCCTTCGGAGAAAAGGGATAAAGCCGAGCGAGCCAATCGGGGACAATAGGTGCGCCGTTTACCATTCGAGTGCGAGCATCAAGCTGTTTAATCCGCTTCCAATTCCCAACAGACTGACTCGGTCACCTTGTTTCACCCTGCCGTCCTGCGCGGCGATCGCGAGCGTCGCAGGAAGGGACACCGAGCCCATGTTCCCCAAAGTCTCAAAAGTTGAAAAGTCTTTCGCGAGATCGAGCCCGAGAGTTTCATATAGCTTACGTCGGTGCACCGAACCCACCTGGTGACAAACAAAGCGATCGGTGTTCTCCGCGTTAAACCCGGTAATCCGGGAAAAATCAGACCAAGTTGCCTGTGCCAAGGTTACGCCTGCCACCAAAAGCTGTTCGGAGTCTGTCTGCATGGCCAAGGCTTCCGCTCCATGTGTATCACCTTGGCATAGGGCGCTATGTTCGGTTGCAGCCCGTGCAACTCCGCCGATGAGGCGATGTCCCTCAGGCGCCAGGTCGGTATGGCAAACCACAGCTCCGACTGCCCCTGAGCCGATCGTAAGATTGGCGAAAAACGGTTTGATTGCGTTTCGTGACAACGGTTGTTCGAGCAACGTGCGGAGGGTTTGGTCGACCAGGGGTCGCCCGTGCTCACCCGCGACGATCAACGCACATTTGATCTGCCCGCTCTCGATCATCGCGGCCGCCACGGTGAGTGAATTCAGAAAGCCTAGACAGGCATTGGACAGGTCAAAAATCTGCGCCGATGCCGGCAGCCCGATTTCCCGATGCGCAAACGAGGCGGTCGCGGGTTCGAGCATGTCCCGGGAGACCGCCGCATGGATGAAGAGCTCAACCTGTGCCGCTTTCAGCCTCGATTGCGCCAATACAGCTTTTCCGGCAGCTGCGCTGGCCTCGGAGGGCATGGTTCCGACCGGCCACACTCGGCGCTCCCGAATTCCGGTCATGAGTTCCAGGCGACCGATCGGAAGTTTTAGTCGCTCATAAAGCGGATGAAGCTCCGCCTCAATCGCCGCGGAAGTCACCACTTCGTCGGGGAGCGCTACCGCCAAAGACTCGATACAGACATTTTTGAATCTCATGGTGGGCTCACGATTCCATGCGCATCGCGAGTCGGACGATTTCTTTGTCGAAAAAATTGCTCCCCAATCCGGCGTCGACCACCAGAGTCGCCCCATTGATACCGCTGCTGCGGTTGCTCAAGAGAAACAGTGCAGTGTCGGCAACCTCTTGGGTCGCGAGATTTCGTTTTCGAAAAGTAAGTTTCTCTGCGTATAGATAACTCTCCAAATAGCCAGGGATGCCGGCCGAAGCGCTCGTCTTCAGTGGGCCCGCTCCGATTACGTTGAAACGCACATCGGTTTCGGCGCTGAACGACTTCGCCAGAAACCGCGCACACGAATCAAGGGCGGCTTTGATCGGGCCCATGTAGCCATAATTGTCGGGCGTCACGAGGAGAGATGAAATGCCGATCGTTACGACTGAAGCGTTGTTGGCGAGAAGCGGCTTAAACGCCCGGGCGATTTCCACCAGAGAAAACGCGGAGATAGCCGTCGCCTGAAGAAAATCGGAACGCTTTGTTTCATGGAACGCCTTGAACCCCTCGCTGTAATTCGCGAACGCGATCGAGTGCACGATGCCTTGGATCTGCGCATGTCCTGCGGACGAAACGGCACGGGCCAAGTCGGCGGCTGCACCCTCTTTCTCTACATCACAAATGAAGACATCCTTTCCGGCGAGTTGCGTCAGCAGCGACTGCCGACGGCTTTCCGACCGCACACTGTAAACGACCTTTGCGCCCTGTTCTTCAAGCGACTTTGCAATGAACCAAGCGACGCTTTTGCGGTTCGCGACGCCGAAAATCAGAAACGTCTTGCCCGATACTTGTAAGAATTCGCTCATGCAGCGGGAGCGCCCGACGGCGTCGTCCACGCGACCGTGAAGTCGACGTTGAGCACGCGCTTCGTCCCACTCGTGATGTTGCCGCTCATCATTGTGAAACCACCAAGTGACTCTTTTTTCTTAACCGTAATCGTGACAGTTTCACCCGGGTAAACCGGGTTGCGAAAACGAACATCGCTGATTTTGGCCATGAGTGGAACACCTGCCGGTGTCCCCTGACCCGCAGTCTGGCGCGCCAAGAACAAAGCCCCGGTTTGGAAAACAGCCTCGCACAACAATACCCCCGGGGTAATCGGAGCCCCCGGATAGTGCCCCTTGTAGAAATCCTCCTCGGCTCGAAACGTGCGGGTCGCAACCATGCCGTCGACGGACTCGGAGACGATGGCGTCGACGAAGAGAAACGGCGGGCGATGCGGAATGAGTTCGGTAATTTGACTCATAGCGTCATACAATTGCGGGCGAGGCAGGCTGGTTTTGTTTCATCGCAAACAGATACTTGTCCACTTTGTTGGCCGTGATCACGCCATAGTTTATCGTCCCGAGCCAGCCCGACATGATGATTCCGACGCTGCCGGCATGGAAAAGTCCGGGAAGCTTTTCGGAAAGATTCATCGAAACGGGCAGGCCCTCAAACTTCGTGCCGAATGACGTGCCATTGAGGTGGTTCGTGTAGCGTTCGATTGTCCGCGGAGTGGCGGCCTCCTTCCAATCGATCTTGCCCCGCACATCCGGAATGAATTTTTCGAGCGCCACCAAGGACTCTTCGATCATGCGCAATTTGTGCGCTTCGTAATCCGCCTCGGAAAGAGTGTTCCAATCCGGGTAGCGCCCGTTTAGCGACGCGACGACCGTGTAGCGGTCGGAACCTGGACGAATCTCCGGATAGTAGAGTGAAAAAGTGCGGCTGGTCGTATGGAAATCGGTGAGTTCCTCATTGCTGTAAACGGGCGCCGATGAAGTGAAGACGAGGTCTCCAACATGCGGAATGCTCTCGCCCTTCCGGATGCCGAAATAGACTTGGCATGAACTCGTGTTGATGCGGACGGCCTTGGCCTGCGCGGCGAAATCCGCAGGGAAATTTTCGGCACCGGCCAGACGAAAAATTGTGTTTTTGATATTCGCATTCGAGAGCACCGCCTTGGCCCGAATGACGCGCCCGTTTCCGGCTACGATTCCGCAAGCGACCTTTTGGCCGGCCCGCTCCTCGACCAGAATCTTCTCCACCAAGACCTTTTTCCTGAGTTCCACGCCGTTTCGTTTAAGTTCCGTCACCATCTTCTCGATCATGTCATCCGATCCGCCGCGGTAAGTGTAGACGCCTGCTCCCATGAAGTTGGAGAACACGATCCCGAATGTGATGGCCGGGTCGTCGAAATTCGATCCGTTTGCGTAGGAGATCGGTTCCATCAACAGACGATGCACATCGGCCCGGCCGGGGAAGAATCGCTCAAACATCTGTCCGGTGGTCTCCGGGTTGTTGTCGTAGTAATTCATGGCCCGAAGATAGTCGTAGAACGCCTCGACTTCAGCTCTCGGCAGTTTGAATTGTTCGACTAGAACACGGGTGTAATCCTCTCGGGTAAAGGTGGTCCAAACATCCATCTGTGGATTCACAAAACGAATGTCTTTCAGCAGCACGATGGCGTCGGATATCTCTTTGGTCCAATAGCGCCGACACGATTTAATCATGCCGCTGGGAAATCCATGCAGGGAAATGTCAAAAATGTGACCTCCCTTTCGTGTGAACCAAGTCGCGAGCCCTCCGAATTGATAGTGGTGCTCGACGAGCAAGACCCGGTGGCCGGCCTTCGCAAGCACATTGGCTCCAGTCAGGCCGCCTAAGCCGCTGCCAATCACAATCACATCATACTCGTCTGCGACACCTTTGAGCCAGTCGTAAGCCATGGAAGGCGAGAAATGAGAGCCCGAGCGGGCAAAGCGCAACTCCGAGTTTGCGGGCCTGCAAAAATTCACGAGCACAGTGCCCTACCCCGCCCTATCTGCCCCAAACACTCAGCTTTTTTGCAAAATGTGATAATTGGCCATCGAAATGCCGCTGAGCATCGCACCGATAATGCCGAGGAATCCCTGATCAGTGCCGCAAAGATAAACGTTTTCCAGCTCAGTTCTTCCCTGCCGGTGCTTAACAGGGGCCCCGTAAATCGCCCCACCAATGTGTCCGGTGAACTTGGTAATCGTGCGGGGTGTGAACATGTCAGTTGCTAATGTGGCTTCGACCAGCGCGTCGTCAGCTACGGTCGGCACGAAGCGCCGTGCGCTACGTTGAACCGTCGCGAACCACGCGCGTTTAGCCGCTTGGTATGCGTCCTCGGGCAGTGTCGCCCAGCGATCATAGCGTGCGAGACATGTGACCCGAAAGATTCCTTCGGATAGCTTTAGATCCGTTCCATAATCGAAATTGTTCGGGATGCAGATGACGCCGCTCCTAGCATCGACCGGTTCTTCGGGGCACTCATAGTCGAATCGCGGGGAATCATTAAAGAAGACGATGGTGTCTCCTCCCCAGCCTAGGTCCGCCGGTTGACGGTTGAGAATGGTGATCGTTTCTACAAACGATAACCGGCCCGGGGTTAGCGGAGGTTTGCCGGTAGCTGAGCTCATCAAGCGCTCGGTCTCCGGCGCGCCGATCGACGAGATGACGTGCGTCGCTGTAATCTCTTCATCCGAGTCCAAAATCAATGCGCTGGCCCGGCCGGCATGAGCGATGATTTTCGCTACACCGCACTTCATTCTGCGTTCCCCGCCCGCCTGACGGTATTTGTCCAGCAGCACGCGCAGGATCACCCTTACGCCGTCCAGCGGCCGGGCAAAACCCTCCAAAAAAAGGGCTTTGAACATGATCACGAACTGGCCGAACTCCATGTCGTGCTCTTGCGCGCTGCCGTAATACATAACCGGGCAAAACAACATGTCCTCCAGCAGGGGATCCGTGATATGCTCTCGCACCACCGCTCTTGCTGAAATCGGGGCTGCGTCGAGGGAAACATCATCAAAAGCGCGAACCTTCGTTACCAACCGGCGAAAGCCGTCGATTTGCTCCGGGAACTGCGCCGCAATCTCACTTTCGAACACTGAAAAATCGTTGGTGAAGCGCAGCGAGGTTTCCCCTTCGGGACCGAAGGCCACCCTGGACTGCTTCTGTTCGCAGAGGGCAAACTCGGCCCGATCGATGCGCAATTGGCGCAGCAGCTTGGTGAGCGGCGTGCCCTTGACGCCCGGCCGCACGAAGTTCGTTAGGGCATGCAGCCCAACATCGAATTTTCGTCCGCCCATACTGTAGAAACTGTTGAGCCCGCCGACGGCATTGTGGCGCTCAAAGATGCACACTTTCTTCCCGAAGTGCGCCAAGCGGATCCCGGCCGCAAGGCCCGACATACCCGCGCCGATGATCGCAACGTCGTAATGGTTGCTGGCGTTCATCTGAGGTAACAGGCAAAGAAAAGGGCCGGGAAATGAACCCCGGCCCGGAATTGAAGGTGTTTCGCGCTTTAGCCTTTGGCGGCGAGGGCGAGAAACTTCGGAGTCAGATAGTCGGCGCAACTGTCCAGCGAAGCCAGTTGCTGGTAGTCGGCCTCCGGCACTTCGATGCCGTGGCGTTTGCGCAGCTCCATCACGATATCCAGGAAATCCATGCTATCGAGCTGAAGCTGGTCGCGGAGGCGCACTTCTGGCTTCACGTTCGAGAGATCTTCATCGGGAGCGATATCGGCGATGATATCGAGCACGACTTTCTTGCATTCTTCTTTGGTCATGGTGGCGGTTGAAATCGGGATTACGGGTGAAAACGTTTAACAATCAACGCGGAATTTATCCCGAGCATCCCGAAGGAGTTATTAAGAATGGTATCCACTTTCGCAACCCGGCGGGGCTGATTAAGGACAAGCCCCGGGATTGCACACAGCGGATCAAGGTCGTCGACATTGATGCTTGGGTGAACCGTGAGGTCGTCGAATGAAGGAAGATTTCCGGCCAATTCGAGGGCTCCGGCAGCCCCCATGCAGTGACCGATATAGCTCTTGGTGTTGTTGATATAAGTATCGGGACAACCTTCACCGAAAACAGCACGGATGGCCTCGCATTCCTGAATGTCACCCAAGGGCGTAGCCGTGGCGTGGGTGTTGACGATGTGGATGTCGCTCGGGCTGAGCCCCGCTCGCAGGATCGAGGCGCGGACACACTCGGCTTGGCGCACAGGATTGGGCAGCACGTAGTCCGAAGCATCGGAGTTTACGTGATATCCGGCAATCTCGCCGTAAATTTTCGCCCCCCGAGCCAATGCCTCGTCCAACCGCTCCAACGTATAGAGGCATCCCCCTTCGGAGATCACGATACCGTTACGCGCCTTATCGAACGGGCGTGACGCCTTGTGCGGTTCATCATGGGTCGCCAGGGCATTCTGAGATTTAAATCCGGCGAAAATACCAAACGTGTGGATACTCTCACTCACGCCGCCGCACAGCGCAAAATCGACTTCGCCCAAGCGCAACATCTGGGCCGCATGGATAAGACCCATGTTGCCGGCCGCGCAGGCCGCGCCGATCGTGTAGGCAGGCCCGGTGATGCCTAGATTGAGCGACGTTTCGCCAGCCGGGTTGTTGGCGACGGTTCTCGGATTGTGGTAATGCGACCAAAACTTCGTGTCGTAGTTAAACTTCGAAATGTTGTAGATTTCATTCTCGGTCTCGACGTTCCCGTGCTCGGTGCAACCGATGTAAATGCCGACCCGATCTTTCGCCATCGCTTCAATATTTACGCCGCAGTCATTCAGGGCTTCTCTCGCGCAATAGATCGAAATCGAACCGGCCCGGGTGCCTACGCGGACTTCTTTTTTCTTTTGGTATTTGAGCGCATCATAATGGCACACCCCGGCAAGCTGGGAGCCCATATACCGGATTTCCATGCGCTCGATTCCGGCGACGCCGTTGAGTAAATTCTTTCGGAATTCGGGCAGTGAATTGCCGTTGGGTGCGGTGAGACCTACTCCGGTGATGACGATGCGCGCGTGCTTCATTGCGTGATAAACGGAAATCGCTAGCCATCCCGCTAGTGAAAGCAATAAAACCTCTCAATTCTATGAACGTTCTCGTCGTCGGGGGAGCCGGTTACATCGGCAGTCACTGTGTTCGCCAACTCATTGCTGCCGGCCATCACCCGGTGGTGCTCGATAACTTGGTGTTCGGGCATCGGGGGGCGATCGTAGCGGGAGTTCCGCTTTACACGGTGGATTTGGGCGATGAAGCCGCCGTGGGTGAGATTCTGATCAAGGAGAATATCGAGGCCGTGATGCACTTCGCCGCCTTCGCTTATGTGGGCGAATCGGTTAACGATCCCCTCAAATACTATTTTAACAACGTGGTCGCGACGCTTGGCCTGCTCCGGGTGATGTTGAAGCACGGGGTCAAGAAATTCGTTTTCTCATCAACCTGCGCGACCTACGGCGTGCCGACCGCGATGCCCATTGTCGAAAGCATGCCGCAGGCTCCGATCAACCCTTACGGCCAGACCAAGCTCGATATCGAGAACGCCCTCAAGGCCTTGGCCCACGCCCACGGCTTGAGCTTCGCCGCCTTCCGCTATTTCAACGCCGCCGGAGCCGCCGAAGATGGTTCAATTGGCGAAGATCACGCGCCGGAATCGCACTTGATCCCGCTCGCGATTGAGTCCGCGGTTGGCCGTCGGCCTGCCTTGCAGGTTTTTGGCACCGACTACCCGACGCCCGACGGCACCTGCTTGAGGGATTACGTCCATGTCGACGATCTCAGCCGGGCGCACATCGCCGTCTTTGCCAAACTCGGAGAACCGGGCACGGCGCTCTTTTACAATCTCGGCACCGGCAGACCCACTTCGGTGCTCGAAGTCATTCGGGCGGTGGAAAAAGTTACCGGCCTGAAGGTGCCCTACGTCCTCGCTCCCCGGCGCGCTGGCGACCCGCCGGCGCTTTATGCCGACTCAGCCAAGGCGGTTAGCGAGTTGGGTTGGGCGATAAAGTTTAACCATATCGATGCCATCGTTGCGACGGCATGGAAATGGCATCAAGCGCACCCTTCTGGGTTCGCCGACCGTTAGTCGAGCGGGCTTACGAGGCCCGAGATTCGACATTAAAGCCGCGGGGGCTTCGGCAATACCGGAGCAGCCCATGCATTGGCCCCTACACTCCCCACCCGGCGTTTATAGACGCGGTCGTTGCACGTTGCGTAAAGCGTATCGAAGGCGGCGCCACCGAACACGAGATTGGTGATGCGCCCGTTCGGCGTAGGTATGATCGCGTTGACGCGGCCCGTTTGGTCGCAGACCTGAATCCCGAGCCGGGTTGCAACGTAAAGCCGACCCTCGCGGTCTACCTTCAAACCGTCGGCAAAGCTCTGATCCTCCGCGTCGGGCTCATGCAGATGATGATAGCGCTGCTTGTGCGCGAGCGTGCCATCAGGCTGCACCTGGTAGCTGTAAATCCAGTGCGACCGGTGGTCCGCCACGTAGAGCAGGGTTTGATCCGGCGAGAGCGCGATGCCGTTGGCAAACCTGACGCCGGTGTCGACGATCTGCTTCGTTCCGTCCGGCCTGATCAGCCAAACTTGGCTCACCTCGTTCTTCACCGCGAGAGGCTCGGTCACGTAGACGTTGCCAGTGTGCCCGACGACCAAGTCGTTGCCGGCGATGTCACTCGCAATCGTGGTCGCCGTGCCGTCGGCCGCATAAGCCAAAACTTGCTTTGTGCCGGTGGCCACGGCGTAGAGCCGACCGTCAGGTCCGAAGGCCTGACCATTGGCGCGCTTGCTATCGGCGATGAAGACCGTGGGCTTTCCATCGGGGCCGATTTTGTAGGTCTTGCTGTTGGGGATGTCGGTGAAGAAGACTTCGCCTTTCGCGTTCACCGCCGCGCCTTCGCTCAAGCGGTAGCCCTCGCCCACAAGCTGCCAGTCTTCGCCCGGGATCAAGACCGATGTGAGCACCCCGTTTTTCGTCGGTGCCGCCATCGCCACGGATTTCGGCCAGTCCCGCCACAGCCATCGGATCGCGTCGGGAAAGAGCATCGCCCCGTGCCGGCCGTTGTGCGCGCCTTCGCCCCACACGTGTTTCACGTCGTAGCCGGCGAAAGTAAGGGCGCGCTCCATCATCTGGTTGGCCATCCACCAGTCGCCGCCGTAGATGTTGTTGTCGTTTGAGCCGCCCTGCAAAAACACGCGAAACGCCTTGGGCTCAGTCTTGCGGATAAGTGTGGGATAGCGGTCGCCGCCACGCAGCCCGACGTAGGTGCCGATGGCGCTGAACACACGGCTGAACTCGCCCGGCCGCTCCCACGCGGCCGTAAACGCCGCTATCGCCCCGCTGCTTGATCCGCCGATGGCGCGGTCATTGCCGGAGCGCGACAGTTTGATCGCGCGTCCGTCGGCCGCCGTTTTGGTCTCAACGGCCGGCAAGAGTTCTTCCAGCAAGAATCGCGCGTAGGCGTCGCCGAGACCGTCGTATTCGAAGCTCCGATTAAAACGGTCGAGCGCCGTCTTCGCATCGGGACTTTTCAGGATTCCGGGCCGGACAAACACCCCAATGATTACCGGAAGCTCGCCGCGCGCGATGAGGTTGTCGAACACCGTGGGCGCACTCCATTGCACGCCGTCTTGATTCACATAAACGCAGGCGGGCTTCGTCCCATCGTATTGTTTGGGCACGTAGATCGTCACCTCGCGGGTGGTGCCTGGAAAAATCTTCGAATCGCTAAATTCAAACTTGATCAGTTCGCCCTGTGGCACGCCGGGCTGAACCTTGGAGTCGGGTCCAAGCGGGAATTCATCCGCCGAGCGGGAAACAAGCGGAGCAAGTAACAAGCCGAGCAGAGCAAATCGGACACGGAGTGAGGAGGTGGGGTTCATGGGTAAAAGAAAACAGCCCGCCTATAGCGGGCTGAAAAAGGGGCAGGAACGGGCTTATTTTTTCGCTTCAGCCTTGGGGCCCGGTGTCGCTTTTTTCTTGGGCGGCGGAGGCTCGACGTAAACCGGAAGCACCCGGGCTTGAGGCGTCACCTGAGTGAGATTCGGGGTGATCTCGGCATCAAGCCGGCGAAGGGCCCAGTCTAGGCCGCCAATGAGAACGGACTGAAACTCAGGACTCGTCCAAATGTCCTCGCGATGGCCCATACTTGTGTAAAACACGCGACCCTTGCCGTGCATCCGCGCCCACGTCGAAGGATATGGCGGCCGCTTATACGACGGCCCATCCATGGCAGAAGTGTCTTGCGCGAGGATCACATGCAGATCGGGCGCGAAGTTTTTGAGCGAATACCACTCTTCATGGGGACCGAAACCGGCTGGCAGCGCGGCGATTCCCGGAAACTTCGGGCTTCCGATGATCTGCCGCGCCTTTTGCTGGGCATCATGTTTGATGAACGAAGCCCCGAGCATCCGGGTGTAGTCATCGAGTTTGTCGCCGTCGTCTTGATTGCGGGCAGGGCCGTGGCCTTTGTTGCCCGGCGGGTGAAACGTATCGCTGGCGCTATGTGTGCCAACAAATCCTTTGCCATCGCGGATCGCCTGAAGGAACGCCGCCTTGCCAGCTGCCGTCATTGGCGGATTGCCGTCGCCTTGCTTCTCGTCGTTCTTTGCGAGCGTGAGATCGCCGCTGGTGTAAAACAGGAAAGCGTCGAACTGCGCCAGATACTCCGGTGAGAAGAGACTGCCGTCCTTCGACTCGGTAAACTCGATGCTATGTTTGGCGCCGAGTTCTTTGAGCACCTGCATGGCAAACGAGGGGTTTCCGGCGATGCGTTTGATCGTTGAGTGCTCAAATCCGGACGATTTGGTGAAGAAGAGCACTTTCTTCGGTGTCGGAGCCGCCGCTCCGGCAAACGAAGCGCAAGCAAGCGACAAGAGAAGCCCGAAGGCGCCTCGCAGGAGTGTGGGGCGAATTAGCATAAATGTGGGGTGTGCGCGGCAAGACGCACGGCCGCAGATTACGTTTTGCGCTTAGTGGGCGCAGCCTTCTTTTTCGGCAACTCCTCCGGCTTTGATTCTATCAAGCCGAGCTGGGCGTTGGCCTTGGCTTGGTCTCCGGCCGATGCCTTGAGGGCGCGCTCCAGCATCGCTGCGGTCAGCGGAGGCATGAGCGGCCCGCCTCGTTGCGCGAGCTCGTCGTAAACAAAATCCAACGCCCGATCCAAGGTCAGAGCCGGCGGAGTGCTTTCCGGGGAAGCTTCGCCGGGCTGAACCGAAGGCGTCGCGGGGATTTCTCCGGCCAATGCCTCGCCCTCGCCGGCTGCCTCAAGAATTTCGCCCGGCAGGTTCTTGACCAAAATCGCCTCGCCTTGGGCTATCACCGCACTGCGGTAAATGACGTTCTCAAGCTCGCGCACGTTTCCCGGCCAACGGTAGCGCACCAAAATCGCCATTGCCTCGGGCGAGACTTTGCTCGCCCGCGCCTTGCGCTGCTTGAACAGATTTTGCAGGCAGAAATCGACGATCTGCGGCACGTCGTCGCCCCGTTCGCGCAGCGCGGGCATGCGGATACGGACCACGTTCAGCCGGTAGTAAAGATCCTCACGGAACGTTTTTGCCTTCACCATTTCCTCGAGGTCCTTGTTTGTCGCGGCGAGGATGCGCACGTCGACCTTGATGGTCTCGGTGCCACCTACGCGCTGGATATCGCCCTGCTGAAGGACGCGCAGGATCTTCGTCTGAGTCGCGAGCGCCATGTCGCCGATCTCGTCGAGGAAGATAGTGCCGCCGTCGCAGAGCTCGAACTTACCCAGCCTCTGTCCGGTCGCGCCCGTGAAAGAGCCCTTTTCGTGGCCGAACAATTCACTCTCGATCAAATTGTCCGGAATCGCCGCGCAGTTCACGGCGATGAACGGCTTACCGGCCCGATGGCTGTGTTTCCAAATCGAACGCGCGACGAGCTCTTTGCCCGTGCCGCTTTCACCGGTGATCATCACGGTCACGTCGCTGGCGGTGACTTGCCCGATGACCTTGAACACATCTTGCATCACAGGCGATGACCCGACGATGCCCTCGCGGTAGTCGTCGGCGTTGATGGTGGGCTTGTAATCGCCGACCGCGCGCAGATCGGCGTGGGCCTTGAGCGCGTTCTCTGCGAGGGAAAGCACTTTTGCAGGGTCGAACGGCTTCATCACGTAGTCGAACGCGCCATATTTCATCGCCTCGATCGCCGTCTGGGCCGTGCCAAACGCCGTCATGAGCACCACCAGTTGCTTGGGGTTGGCCGAGCGAATATGTTGCAGCGCCTCGATGCCGCTCATGCCGCTCATGCGCACATCCAAAAACACGAGGTCCGGCATGGGACCTTTTTTGACCATCGCGATTCCCTGCTCACCGCTCGCGGCTTCGGTTACCTGATAACGCCGCGAACTCAAAACCCGCGTGAGCGAGTAGCGGATCTCGGCGTCGTCATCGATGACAAGGATGGTCGGTGGTTTGGCGGCAGGATCGGTCATGGTAACTTACGGACCGGCGGAGCGATCACCGTCGATGGTGCTGGCGAAATCCGTCGGCCCGCTTTGATTGCTTCCCATGCTTGGCTGGTCAATAAACTTGTTCCGAATCCGGGGTATCCAACTCGCGTTGCACGGGAGTTTTCTCCTGCTGCTGGCTTACGTTGCTTGGGAAGGCTGGCAGAATGGCGGTCTCCTCGGGGCTGCTTGGAGCGTGGCGATCTTGGCCGCATTTTTCACCTGCATCGTGTTGCACGAGCTGGGACATTGTTTCACCGGGATGCACTATGGCATCGGGGTGCGGCGGATTCTACTCATGCCCATTGGCGGCATGGCTGAATTTGAGTCGATCCCGCGGGAGCCGGCGAAGGAGTTACTCATGACGCTCGCCGGTCCGGCGGTTAACTTCGCCATCGCCGGCCTGCTCTGGGCGAGTTTTGGGCTCCCGGAGACGATCTCATTTTGGTCGTTTTCGAGTTATGAAGCCAGTGTCACCGGGTTTGCTCACCTTTTGCTGCATTGGAATCTGCTCATGGGGTGTTTCAACCTCGCTCCGGTCTTTCCTATGGACGGAGGTCGCATTCTGCGGGCGTTGCTTGCCACAAAGCTACCCTACGTCAGGGCCACATTTTGGGCGGCCACGGTGGGAAAAATTTGCGCCGTCGCCGCCGCGTTGGTTGCCGCGTTTGGGTTCGAGGCCTACCTCACCGCATTTTTGTTCGGTTTCATTTTCTTCGCCGGTGAAACGGAATACCGCGCCGTCCAGCGACGGGAGCAGGAGGGCGAGCACTGGCGGGAAGTGATGGCCCGATTCCAATCCGAGCGCCCGCCGGAGCCGCCCCCGTTGTTGGAGTCGCCCCGATAGCCGGAGAAGGCATCGGGTGCTTTTGCAAAAAACTCCTTGCGTTCGTCGCGGGATTTTCGATTTTTTGGACTTTCGCACGGGCGAATGGGCTCTTAGCTCAGTTGGTAGAGCGCCTCAATGGCATTGAGGAGGTCAGGAGTTCGAGCCTCCTAGGGTCCACCAATTTAGCCGGTCAAATCCAAGCGGTTTGGCCGGCTTTTTTGTGGTCAAGCGCCAGACCCTCCGTCCCCGGCTTAGCCCGAGTCTTCTTCCCGCATCTTGAATTCGAGTTCTACGGTCTCGCCTTTCTTGTCGGGCCGCGCGCCGATGGAACGCGTGCGCGAAAACGCATCCAAGACCGAGCGGTCAAACTCCGAGCTTCCCGATGAACGGCTAATCCGAACGCGGCTGATCGATCCGTCCGCGCCCACGAAGAATTCGACTCGCGCCACCAGGGTATCGCTCAAGCCGGAAGGCTTCTCGTGGTTTTCCTTAAGCTTAAGTTTGAGCTGCGCAAAGTAGCGATCCATCTGGGTGCCATCTTCTGCCGCCAGCGCTTTGCCCCCTGCCCCGCCGGTTTTGTTTTTCGTCGAGCCCCCGGTGACTCCCGCCGCGATGCCTTCGGCGTCGATCTTGGCTATTTTTGCCGGAATGCCTTTGGCGTTCGCCGCCTCTCTGTCTCTGGCCTTGTTGACCTTGTCGAAGGCTTCTTTAGTGATCTTCGCCTCTTTGTCCCGCTCGCGCTTGATGTCGCGCTTCGCCTGAGATTCGGCCCGGATGATTTGCTTGGTAATCTGCTTCTTGAAATTTGGCACCTCGGTGGGCTCGGACGCGTCCGCTTTTTTCACCGGCGGAGCTTTCTTCTCCATCGGAGCCGGTGTGATCGGCGAGGGCTCGGGGAGCGCAGGCTGAGGCGCGGGCGGTTCCGGTGCCGGTTGAATCTGCGGTTGGGGAGCCGGTGGGGCCGGAAGGTCGAGCTTTACTCCGCCGGGCGATCCGAGCGCGGGAGCTTCGGTGGCCATGTAATTGTCGCCGGCGCCGGCAACCAACTCAAAGATTTTGGGCTTTTCCTTGTTCCCGGGGCTCGCCGCATAACTCAAAAACAGCAGCACCGCCACGACCGCCGCGTGGAGGGTGAGCGAGAGCATGAAAGCGGGTGAGCGGTCAGACATGGCGCGAGGCGGCATTCTTTGAATTAGCGGGTCGTCACCTAATTTCTCAGGGGCCCGTCTGGGTATCGAAGTAAATCCTGGTGAGATTCTTCTTCTTCAATTCGTCCATCACCGCGACGAAATGCTGGGCCGTCGCTTTCGCGTCCAAACGGATCCGAAAGACTGGCGGCTTGGGCTGCCCGGCGAAACCGGAGAGCTCGCGCGCCAATTGAGCAATCGTCAACTGCCGGTTGCCCAAGCTGACCGTCCCATCCGCGCGAACGGTGATACTTTCAAACTTGTCATCCGAATCGGGCTTGATCTGAACGCTCTTCGACTCGACGGGAAGATTCACCGGCAACGACTGCTCCTGCTTGGCCACCGTCGCGACGACCATGAAAATGATCAGCAAAATAAACCCGAGGTCGATCAGGTTGGTGACGTTCAAATCGGCGATCGGGTGGGCCGAGCGCGTGCGGCGAAAATTACGGGCCATGGTGCGGGCGTCCGTTTACTTGAACTCGAGCTCGAGCCGGTCCGCGAGCGAGCTGGCGTAGTTTTCGATCTCGGTGATCATTTCCCGGGTGTGACCGAGCAGCAAATTGTAGCCAAAGACCGAGGGGATCGCGACCACCAGGCCCGCGATCGTCGCCAACATCGCACCCGAGACGCCCGGCGCCAGCTGCTGAATTCCGGCCGTCTGTTGGCTGGCAACAGCGCTAAACGCCTCCATCACGCCCCAAACGGTTCCAAGCAACCCGATGAACGGCGCGCCCGAAACGATGGACGCCAGAAAAATCATGCTCGATTCGTAGCGCAGGGTCTGGCGGGCGATGGCGCGCTGGATCGCGTTCTCGGCGTGCTCCAGCGGTGCGCGGGAATTGACGATCCCCTGCTCTTTCGTAATCGCCGCCGCGCGCCAGTAACTCTCCATCGCGTCGGCAAACAGGTCGGCATACGGGATGGCCCGTTTGTTTTTGAACGACTCCGGTAAGGTGAGCAGCGACTTTTGATCCCGCAGGTGGGCATCGAAGCTATGATTCAGCATCCGCAGTCGCTTCAGCTCATAATGCTTCGCGATCATGACCGTCCAAGCCACCAAGCTGAACAGCGCAAGTCCGAGGACGATCACCTTGTCGACCATTCCGGTTCGTTCGAAGATCTCGATGATGTTGGCGGAAGCAAGGAACTGGGGAACGGTGAGCGGCGCGAGCATGGTGAAGAGAATTGAAGAGTTGGCGGGTTTGCGCGGCGCGTTCAACGGAAATTCCCCTCGCTTTTCCGCTGTGGGCTTTCACTGAAAAATTCCGGCTTGCGCGAATCTGTTTGCCGCGACGTCGCGGTGATTTTTCCCTAACCGGGTTTACTTTTACATGGACTTCAAAACCCGCACCCTCCGTGAGCTCCGCGATCGCCGCGGCTCACTTGCCCAGAAGACCGCGCTCGTTGGCTTCGACGGCTTTGTCGATACCATCGTGACCCCCGTCGCCCAGCGCGCAGGCCAAGGGGAGAACTTCACGGCCTTTCCCACGATCGCCGAGTTTGGCCAACGCATCATCGGAGCCGCCGGCAAGAGCACCAATATCGAGTTCTATCCGCGGATGGACAAACTCGGCGGCAACGGCCCGATCATGGGTAACGCCCTGCTCGCCCATGGCGCCGCCGTCACCTACGTCGGCGCACTCGGCCGCGGCACGGTGCATCCGGTCTTCGCGGACTTTGCCAGCCGTGCCCGCGTCATCTCGTTTGTTGAACCGGCCCAGACCACCGCCGTCGAATTCACGGACGGCAAAGTCATGCTCGGCATGATGCGCAGCCTCGACGAAGTCACCGCCGCCAACATCACGACCGCCCTCGGCGGCATCGACGGCTACCGCGCCGCGCTCGCCGCTAGTGATCTCGTTGCCTTGGTCAACTGGACCATGATTCCCAACATGACCGCGATCTTCACCGATCTGGTTGAACGCGTTCTCCCGGCGACTCCGGTCCGGCCCGGCCGCATCTTCTTCTTCGACCTCGCCGACCCGGAGAAACGCTCCGCCGCCGATCTCGTTTATGCGCTCGATGTCATTGGGAAATTTGAGCAATTCGGCCGCGTCACCCTCGGGCTAAATCTCAAGGAAGCCCAACAGGTCTTCACCGCCCTGGGCTTCGGATCCGTCTCCGAAAGCGAATCAGGTCTCCGCGAGATGGCGGAGAAGATCCGCCAGCGCCTCGATCTCACCACCTTGGTCGTTCACCCCAAAGAATCCGCCGCTTGCGCCACCCGCGACGGCACGTGGTGGATTCCCGGGCCCTATGTGGCCCAGCCCCTCATCACCACCGGTGCCGGCGACCACTTCAACGCCGGCTTCAGCGCCGCCCAGCTCATCGGTTGCTCGCCCGAAGCCTGCCTCGGTGCCGGCGTCTGCACCAGCGGCCACTATGTGCGCACGGCCGAGAGCCCCAGCTTGTCCGACCTTGAGACGTTCCTCACCAACTGGAGCTGAACACTTTCAGTTTCCCCATGGCTTCATCCAAATATTCACCCGGCCGGCTGATCTCTTTCGAGGGCTCCGAGGGCTCGGGAAAATCCACTCAGATCGCCCGTCTCGCGGCTCACCTCCAGAAGACCAAACGCGACGTCGTGACGGTTCGTGAACCGGGCGGCACCGAAATCGGCGAGCAAATCCGCAACATCATCGTCCATAATTCCAAGGGCGACGAGATGTGCGCCGAGACCGAGCTCCTGCTGTTTGCGGCCGCCCGCGCCCAACTGGTGCGTGAAGTGATCGCCCCCGCCCTGCTCGCGGGCAAAGTCGTCCTCAGCGACCGCTTCCTGGATTCGTCGACGGTTTATCAGGGTATCGCCCGCAACCTCGCCGCCGATCCCGTGGCGCAGATCAACCGCTTCGCCATCGGCAACGTCATGCCTCATCTCACCATCGTGATCGATGTGCCCACCGAGGTGAGTCTTGCCCGGTTGAAGCAACGCGCCTCCGACCTGCCCGATCGCATGGAGCGCGAGAACATCGATTTCTACACCAAAGTCCGCGAGGGCTACCTCGTCCTCGCGAAAGGATTGCCCGAGCGCATTGTCGTCGTCGACGGCACGAAGTCCGCCGACGCCATCGAGAAAAAAATCTGGTCCGAAGTGAAAGCCCGCCTCGGCTGATCACCTTGGGGTGGGTTCCTGTCCCGCCCTCCGCGTCCCGCTCTCTCGTAGCGCGTCCGATGTCTGCCCACGTTCAGCCACCTGCCCCTTGGCCAGCCGCTCTTGTCGGCACGCCCGGCGTTGCCGTCATTGAGCAGGCGATCCACCGCCAACGCCTCTCCCATAGTCTGCTCCTTCACGGCGACGACCTCGGCACGCTCGTCGGCGTGGCCCATGCGATTGCCGACCGTTTGCTCAACACCCCGGCGTCCACCGCGCACTTCGCCGTCGAGGACCACCCCGACTACCTCGCTCTCCGCCCCAAGGGCAAGATGCGCCTCATTCCCATCGGCAAGGCGGATAATCCCGAGCCGGGAACCATGCGCGAGTTTCTCCCTAAGCTCTACGTCACCTCTGCGGTCTCCGCCCAAAAGGTCGCGATAATTTACGAGGCCGACCGGATGAACGTCGAGTCGGCGAACGCTTTTTTGAAGACCCTCGAGGAGCCGCCGCCGCACACGACTTTGCTTCTCCTTACCACGCGCCCCTACGCGCTCCTGCCCACGATTCGCAGCCGCGTCCTGCATTTCCGTTTCCCGTCTTGCGGTCTTTCCGTCGACACCGACGGCTGGCCTGCGTGGCTCGACGACTACCGGGCATGGCTCAAGCGCCTCACCGAGCTGGTGCCGGATAAACGCACCGTGGCCGACCATGTTTTTGCAATTTACGGCCTCGTCTCCCGCTTCGGTGCGGTTCTCGACTTCGCAACCGCCGAGGTTTGGAAACAGCAAAAGGAAAAACTCCCCGCCGACATCAAGGACGACGAAGTCGAGGCCATCGAAACTGGAATCGCCAACGGAATCCGGCTTCGCCTTTTTTCCGAGATAGAAACTGCCACCCGCAATTTCGCTCTCCCGCGGCTGACCGCCGGTAATGAGCCAACACGGCGCGCCTTCACCGCCAGTGTTGACGAGCTCGAGCACGCCGTGGGTCTTCTCCGCCTGAATCTCAACGAATCCGCCGCCCTCGAGACCTACTTGCTCGCCGCCCTTCGCCTCTGGGCGCGGCGTTAGCGCGTCGCAGTTTCCCGTTTAAGTCGACGGCCAACGTGCCGATGCTACCCTGATGGATATCCTCCGTCCGGCATCTCTGATTCAGGTGCTGTGCTTACTTCTGTTTTTGGGCTTAGTCGCTCTCCGCGCCAATTCCTCCCCGGCTCCGGGTTCTCCCACCCCGGCGGTTTTGGCCGTCCTGACCGAGGCGGACCAGACCCTCATGACCCCCACCGCGGCATTCGTCCGGCTGCAAGAGGGAAACGCCCGCTTCCTCGCCGGCCGGCGTGCCGCCCGAGATTTGCCCGCCCAAGTCAAAGCCACCGCCCACGGGCAACACCCGTTCGCCTCGATCGTGAGCTGCATGGACTCCCGCACGGCCGTCGAGCACGTCTTCGACCTTGGCCTCGGCGACGTCTTTAGCCTTCGGCTCGCCGGCAACATCATCAACGACGACGTCCTCGGTTCGCTCGAATACGCCCACAAAGTCGCCGGCGCCAAACTCATTGTCGTTCTCGGCCACAGCCATTGCGGCGCGATGAAAGGCGCCGCCGATGACGTCGTTCTTGGCAATCTCACGACTCTCCTCGCCCGCATCAAACCGGCGGTCGCCGGCGTGCCGGCCGATGGAAAACCGCGCACCTCAAAAAACATGAAATTCGTGGACGATGTGGGCCGTCTCAATGTCATACTCGCCGTCCGCCAGATTCGCGAGCGCAGCACAGTCCTTCGCGAACTTCATGACCGACAGGCGATCGACATCATCGGCGGCTTCTACGACATCGAGACGGGCAAGGTGGAATTTTACCGTCCCCTCGTCGGTGCCGCTCCCGTGCCCGCGCCGGCTTCCGCCGCCGTCGCGATTCCCGCTCCCGTCGCCGACTCTGCCGCACCCGCAGCACCGGCAAAATCCGCACATTGAGGCGGAAATTCCGTCACCCGATCAGGGCCACGAACGCCGCCCGGGCCTCCATATGCGGGTTGTGCCCGGATTCGCGGATCGTCTCCACGCGCGCGACCGGGAAGTGCCCGACAATCAAAGCGTGGTCTGTCGCGCTCACGTAGCGCGAATGTCCGCCAACAATGAACGTCGTCGGGCCCGTGAACCGGTCACCCGCGCCGATTGAGTTCCTCTCCAGATCGGGCAGCGCCTCCGTGACGACCGGCAGGTTGATTACCCAACGCCATCCGCCGGCGCCGTCTGGCATCCGCTCCAGATTCGTCGCGATGAATTTCCGCATCGCCCAATCGTCCACCCGCGCTTCGAACCGCAGTTCCGCCTCGGCGCGTGATTGCAAACTCGCCAGATCCAGCTCGTTCATCGCCGCAAATTCCGCCCGGTGGCCGGCCCAGAAATAGTCCTTCGGCGCGATGTCCACGACGATCAGCCGCTCCACGCGCTCCGGGTGCCGACACGCGAGCAGCATCGCGACCTTCCCACCCATGCTATGGCCAAGAATCGTGCCGCGACCGATTCCTTGTTCGTCCATCCAGGCGATCACGTCATCGACCATTGCCTTGTAGTTCATTTCATCGGCGTGGGGCGAACTTCCGTGATTTCGGAGGTCGAGCGCCGACACGTGAAACCGCTCCGTCAAATCCCGCCCCGCCGTCTGCCAGTTCCGTGACGAGCCGAGCAGCCCGTGCAAAATCACCAGCGGCGGCTTCCCCGCACCGCCCAGATCACGATGAAATAGTTTAACCACACCCCACCCTGCACGGGTCCTTCGGTCCGAGGCAAACTCCGGGAATTTTTTCGTGTATTCCGGATGTTTCGTGGTTCCACTCCTCCTCCGTTCCCATGCCCGCCGACGCACCCAAACTCACCCCGATGATGCAGCAATACTTCGAGGTGAAGCGCGGCCTGCCGAAAGACACGCTGCTCCTCTTTCGGCTCGGCGATTTCTTTGAACTCTTCTTCGAGGACGCCGTCGTCGCTTCAAAAATACTCGGGCTCACCCTCACCAAACGGCAGGACCACGCGATGGCCGGCCTGCCATCCGTCGCCCTCGACAACTACGTCACCAAGCTTTTGGCCGCCGGCAAGAAAGTCGCCATCTGCGACCAAGCCGAGCCCGCCCAGCCCGGGAAACTCGTTCGGCGCGCTCTGACCCGCATCCTCAGCCCCGGCACCACCCTCAACGCCGCCCAACTCGACGCAGCCCGAAACCATTACTTGTGCGCTCTCGCCTTCGATTCTGCGGGTCTCCACGCGGCGTGGCTGGATCTATCGACGGGGGAATTCCGCGTCGCGACTGATCCGGCCATCGCCAACCTGCTTCCCGTCCTCACGGCACTCGATCCGGCCGAACTGCTCGTCATCGACGGCGCCCTCGCCCGCTGGGCCGCCGCGCCCCACGACCAAGCCGACACCCACGCGTTGCACGCGTTCTGCCTCGGCCGTCTCACCACCGAGCTCGCCGGCTACCATTTCGAAACGTCCACCGGCGCCAAGACCGTCATGGACACCCTCGGCGTCCTGAATCTTCAGGGCTTCGGTTTCGCCCACACCCATCCCGCACTCGGACCCGCCGGCGCCCTCGTCTACTACGCGACGGAGAATCTCTGCGCCAAACCGGAAAATCTTCGCGGTCTGCAAGAATACCGCAGCGCGCACACGCTTCTGCTAGATCCCGCGACCCTGCGAAATCTCGAGGTTTTCTCCTCCTCCCGCGGCACGCGTGACGGCTCGCTGCTCACGGCGATGAACCGCACGGCCACCGCCACCGGCGCCCGACTGCTTGAACGCTGGCTCGCCGCCCCCACCCTCGATCTCGCCGAGATTCTCCGGCGCCAGTCGCTCGTCGGTGAGCTCCGCGCCCAGCCCAGTCTGCTCGCCGAACTGCGGGGGCGCCTCGGTCATATCCGCGACCTTCCGCGCATCCTTGGCCGGCTGCAAAACCGGCTGCGCAATCCGCGCGAACTCGGCGGCATCCGCGACACGCTCCTTCAGTTGCCCGATCTTCGTGCGACCCTCTCCTCCTTCGGTCCGGACCTTCAGCTTTCGACGTTGAGCCTTCAACTGCAGGAACTGCCGCAACTACGGCAGCTCCTGCAGTCCGCCCTTGCCGCCGAACTTCCCAACGATCTCGCCGACGGCAATTTCATCCGCGCCGGTCACGATCCGGAACTCGACCGGCTTC
>CALSBN010000034.1:0-29282 GCA_943373185.1 Opitutus sp. GAS368
TTCTGTCTGAGCGTGATCGCCGAGGCCCAGAAAAAGGGCGGGCTCGCCGCCTTCATCGACGTCGAGCACGCCCTCGACCCGAAATACGCCCGCGTCGTCGGGGTAAATCTCGACGACCTGCTCGTCTCCCAGCCCGACTCCGGTGAAGACGCCCTCAACATCATGGAGACGCTCATCCGCTCCAACTCGATCGACGTCATCGTCCTCGACTCCGTCGCCGCCCTCATTACCAAGGCCGAGCTCGACGGTCAGATGGGCGACATGACCATGGGAAGCCAGGCCCGTCTCATGTCCCAGGCCATGCGCCGCCTCACCGCCGTCGTCAGCAAGACCAACTGCGTCTGTATCTTCACCAACCAGATCCGCGAAAAAATCGGCGTCATGTTCGGCAGCCCCGAGACCACCTCCGGCGGCCGCGCCCTTAAGTTCTTCTCGTCCGTGCGCATCGACATCCGGCGCAAGGACCAGATCAAGACTCCGGACGGCAAAGTCATCGGCAACCGGACGAAGATCAAAATCGTCAAAAACAAAGTCGCCCCGCCCTTCACCGAGGTCGAGTTCGACATCATGTATGACGAGGGCATCTCCAAGATGGGCTCGCTCATCGACCTCGGCATCGAACACAAAATCCTCGAAAAGAAGGGCGCATGGATCGCCTACGAGGGCGCGCTCGTCGGCCAAGGTCGCGACGCCGCCAAAGCCGCCCTCAAGGAGAAGCCCGAACTCGCCGATAAAATCTCCAAGGCGATCATGGAAAAGGTCGTCATCACCGCCACCGGCCCCAAAGCCGACGACGACGTCTGAAGTTCCCCGTGACGCGGCCGGAAGCCGTGGTCGGTCAAGCAGGGCAGGTCTCCGACCTGCCCTTTTTGTTGCCCACGTTTCGCCCCTGTGCTCATTTTCGCCTTACGATTCGACCGGTCATTGCGCTGAAAAAAATAACCTCATGAACCCGCTCTCCGCTCATTCGGTTCGATTCCTTTTTTGCCTCGGTGCGTTCACCTCGGACCCGGCCGGTCTCATAATGAGCGTCACTGCCGCCGAGCGCACCAGCTCCGCGCCCGTTTTGATGAAGGCCGCCGACCGCGTGCCTTGGACCAATCTCGCCGAACTCGAGGCGTTCGCCGCCCGCGGTCACCTTCAAGCCTGCGCCCAACTCGGCGAACAGCTCCTGCGCGGCGATGGCGTGGCCCAAAACATCCCCCGCGCCCTGCCACTCCTTGAACAAGCCGCCCGCGGTGGCATCGGTTCGGCGATGTTTCGCCTCGGCATGGTCTACGAGGAGGGCCAAGGCGTCACCCGCGACCGCCTTCGTGCGCTCGAGTATTTCCGCGCCGCCGCCGCCGCCGGGGAACCCGAGGGGTTCTTCAACGTCGGTGCCGCCTACGTCGGCGCCCACGGCGTGAAACGCGATTACACCGAGGGTCTCGCGTGGATCATCCTCGCCGCCAAACGTGGTGCCGGCGGCAACACCGAGCAGACCGTGCGCGATCGCATCCTCAAGTTGCGCCGCCCCGAATGGATCCGCGCGGCCGAAACCCGCGCGCCCGCCATCGAACGCGAGCTCGCCGCCAAAAAACCCGCGGACTTTTTGCCTGCCTCTGCCGCGCTCGTGCCGCCGCGCGCCGCTGCACCCGCCGCGCACGCCCCCGTTATCGCCGCCCCGGCCCAAGAGGCTCCCGTCCCCGCCAAAATCCAGCCCGCCGCGCCCGCGCTCACGCTGCCCATCGCTCCTCCGCCCACCTTCGACTTGCCACCGCCACCCCCGCCGAAAACGGCACCGCCGAAACCCTGAACCAAAGCGCGCAGCCCGCGCTCGATTGCGGCGGCCAGCGCAATTCTGACGGCCAAAGCTTCGCCGCCTTCGGCCGCGTCGTGCGCGACCTCGACATCGACTGCGCCATTCAGCCGGACCTCGCCGACGGCCAAGCCTTCACGCCCGCGGTGAACCTCCTCTGCGCCCGCCAACGGTAGGCCCGACCGCTGGTCGGGCAACGATCCCCGCCCGCTTTCGGACTGGAGCCCGCTCCCCGAGCGGGCTCCACCTTTCGGGCCCCGCTCAACGTCGCCCTTGCCGCACCGCCGCTTCGGCGCACGCTTTTTCCTCGGCCTTTGCGCCCACGCTCAGCGCCGCCGTTTCCATGCCACCGCTCCTCTACGAATCCCACGCCCACACCACCCTCTGCAAACACGCGCACGGCACACCCGCCGAGTATGCCGCCCAAGCCGAGGCACGCGGGCTGAAGGGCATCATCTTCACCTGCCACTGCCCGCTCCCCGACGGCCTCAGCCTTCAATACCGGATGAGCCCCGAAGAATTTCCCGCTTACGTCGATCTCGTTGCCCGCACCCGCGAGGAATTCGCCGGCCGCGTCGATGTTCGCCTCGGCCTGGAAAGCGATTACTTGCCCGGTTTTGGCCTGGAAACCTGGCTCCGCGATCTGCACGCCCGCGTGCCGCTCCATCATGTGCTCGGTTCCGTCCACATGCAGATGACTCCTTACAAAGCCCGCTTTCTCACCGGCGACGCCTTTGCTTACCAACGCACCTACTTTGACCACGTCGCCGAGTCCGCCGAGTCGGGCCTCTTCGACACCGTCGCCCACCCCGACCTCGTGAAAAACGAGTCCCCCGCCGACTGGGATTTCGCCCGCATCCAGCCCGATATCGAGCGCGCCCTCGACCGCATCGCCGCCACCGGCGTCGCGATGGAACTCAACACCAGCGGCCTCAATAAAACCTTCCCCGAGATGAATCCCGGTCCCGCGATGCTCGCCCTCATGCGCGCGCGCAACATCCCGGTCGTGATCGGCGCCGACGCCCATCGTCCCGGTCGCGTCGGCGACCACTACGCCACCGCCCTCCGTCACCTGCAAACGGCCGGCTACACCGAGGTCAGTTACTTCCTCGACCGCCAACGCCAGAGCGTCGCCATCACCGACGCACTCGCCTCGCTGCGATAACGCGCTTCACTCGCCCGCGTCATGTCCGCCCCGCGCCTCAACCTCTACGACCTCACCCGCGAGCAACTCCGCGCGCAGCTCGTGCGTTGGGAGTTGAATCCGGTGCACGTCGCGCGGCTCTGGAACTACCTCTACATCGAGCTGGCCGCCTCGCTCGACGCCATGCCCGAGCTCCCGCCGAAACTCCGCGCGCGCCTCGCGGCCGAGACCCACCTCGGCGTCTTGCCCACCGCGCTCGAGACCGCCTCCAGCGACGGCTTTACCCACAAATACCTGCTCGCGCTTTCCGACGCCGAAAAAATCGAGACCGTGCTCATGCGTTTCACCGGCCGCGTGACAGCGTGCGTGAGCTCGCAGGTGGGCTGCGCGATGGGCTGCGTGTTTTGCGCGACTGGACAGATGGGCTACACGCGTCATCTCACGCCCGGCGAAATCGTCGCGCAGGCCGTGCACGTCGCGCGGGCGCTCCGAACTGTAGGACCGACCGGTGGTCGGTCGTGCCATTCGGAAACCGACCAGCGGTCGGTTCTACAACCAACCTCCATCATTTCAAAAACCGACCGGCGGTCGGTTCTACAGCCCGGCCCACACCCACAACGCCTCCGCAACATCGTGCTCATGGGCATGGGCGAGCCCCTGCATAACTACGACGCGGTCATGACGGCCATCGACATTCTCCGCGACGAGACCGGCCTCGCGCTCGGCGCCGAGCGGATCACGCTCAGCACGGTCGGCGTCGTGCCCGGCATCCTCCGCCTCGCCGCCGAGAAACGCCCGCTCCACCTCGCCGTTTCCCTCCATGCCGCCACGCAGGCCGAGCGCGCCGCCCTCGTGCCCGCCGCAAAAAAGTGGCCGCTCGACGAGCTCATGGCCGCCTGCCGCACCTACAGCGAGACAACCGGTCGCCGCATCTTTTACGAGTGGACGCTGATCGAGGGGAAAAACGATTCCGAAGCCCACGCCCGCGCCGTCGGCGAGCTGCTGCGGGGTCTCGACGCGCAGGTGAATCTGATCCCGCTCAACCCTACCGATGGCTACGCCGGCGCGCCCACGCGCAGCGCCGCCGCGAAAGCGTTTCAACACGTCCTCGCTGCGGAGTTTAAAATCCCCAGCACCGTCCGCCAACGCCGGGGCATCGACATCGCCGCCGGCTGCGGGCAACTCGCGGTCGCCGAGAGCGCGGGTTGAAGCCAAACCGGACCTGGCGTGCCGTATGCCGGCACACTCAGGCGTGGCGATCGCCCGGGATCGCGGCTTCAGCCGCTCCTACAAAACACTCTGACTCCGGCGGGGAGGGCGGGTCGGAGACCCTGCCCTACTTGCTTATACCAATCGCCTTTTGCTTTTGCCCCTCCGGTGGCTGCGGTGGCACGGGCGTCCCGCCCGTGGGTTCGGGCAAAAGCAAAGGGCGATTGGTATTACTTCTTTAAATCCGCGAGCGCGTCTTTGGCGATCCAGCGGGCGGAGGGGGCGGGAAGTTTGGCGATGCGTTTTGCCTCGGCGATGGCGGCTTTGCGCAGCACGGGATTGCGTTTGCCGATCTGCCGGAGGGCCCAGTTCACCGCTTTCTTCACATAGATCCGGTCGTCGCCGGATTCGCGCACGATGTCGGGCAAGAAGGCCAGAAACACATCGTCGGTGAGTTCTTTGCGGTGGATCGCCATGCCGGCCATCACCGCGAATCCGGCGCGCTTCATGAACTCGCCTTGGCGGGTGCTCCAGAGATGGGCTTTGGTCGCGGCGAAGGGCGTGCGGTCCACCAAAAATGCGAGCGCATCGGTGAGCGCCCACGTATCGCACTCGCGCACCCAGCGCTCGGATTGGTCGCGGGTGAGGCGGGCGGGATCGGCGATGAACGTGGCGAGAATGCGGGCGTCGTGGATGTCGGTGATCCAGAGGTCGAGGGCGAGCGGGTGATTGAGCCGATGGGGCTTGGCGAGATCGCGCAGCACCGGAACGGCGACGCCCAAAATTGGAGTCTTCGGCTCGATGCCGAAGCGTTTCTGGCCCGCAATGCCGGCCTCGCTGCCGAGCGAGCGGAGTTGGGAAATGAGTTCAGACGAGGTCATGAGCAGGACAAAGGGCGTTTCGGTTAAACAACGAGTATCGTGATTATCGGGTCGCAGGCAAGAGTGTGAAATTGCGCAGGGCAAAAAACCGTGACCGGCGGGCCGCGACGCCGGGCTCACCGGCGGCGCTGCCGCACGGCGGCGGCGAGATTCTCAAAGATCGGGAGCGTGTCGTCCCACGCGAGACAGGCATCCGTGACGCTGCGCCCGTAAACGAGCGGCGCGACCTGGTAGTCCTGCGCGCCGCCTAGGAGATTGCTCTCGATCATCACGGAGGAAATCGCGCGGTCGCCGGCGGCGATCTGCGCGGCGAGCTCGGCGGCGACGGCGGGTTGGCGCGCGGGGTCTTTGCCGCTGTTGGCGTGCGAGCAGTCCACCATGACGTGCGGCGGGAGCTGGTTTTTGGCGAGAAGCGCGGCGGCGGCGCGGATGTCGGCGGCGGCGCAGTTGGGCCCGCGCGAACCGCCGCGCAGAACGAGGTGCGTGTGGTCGTTGCCCGTGGTGCCCATGACGGCGGGCGCGCCTTCGCGGGTGAGCGAGGGGAACCAATGCGGATGCCGCGCCGAGCGGATGGCGTCGATGGCGACCTGGATATCGCCGTCGGTGCGGTTTTTGAAGCCCACGGGCATCGAGAGCCCCGAGGCGAGCTCACGGTGGATCTGGCTCTCGACGGTGCGCGCGCCGATGGCACCCCAGGAAACGAGGTCGGCGTAGTATTGGCCCAGGGTCGTATCAAGGAACTCGGTGGCGACGGGCAGACCGCGGCCGGTGACATCGCTCAACAACCGGCGGGCAAGGCGCAGGCCTTTGTTGATCTGGTAGGAGGCGTCGCGATCGGGATCGTTGATGAGGCCCTTCCAACCGACGACGGTGCGCGGTTTTTCAAAATAAACGCGCATGACGAGCAACAGTTCGGCCGCGTAAGCCGGCGCGAGGGCGGCAAGCCGGTCGGCGTAGTCGAGGGCGGCAAACGGGTCGTGGATGGAGCACGGCCCGACGACCACGAGCAACCGGTCGTCGGCGCCCGTGACGATGGCACCGACGTCGCGGCGGGTGCGGGCGACAAGGGCGGCGCGGGCGGCGTCGAGCGGGATTTCCTCCTCTAGGATCGCCGGCGCGAGCAGCGGCTTGGTCGCGCGGATGCGGAGGTCGGCGGTGGCAGGAGGCAGAGACATGGGCGGGGGAGCCAAGAGCAACGCCCGCCCGGAGGCGAGTGAGGAGTGGCGGGCGCGGGTGCGAAAATCCGCCCGACCAACGCTCGGTTCTACAACCCGAGCGTCCGGCGCGCTTCCGCCACGGTCGGATTGGGCGAGAGCATCACCTCGGTCATCGCCGGCGCGAGGCCGAGGGCCTTGGCGCGGTGGAGCGTCGTGAGCCACGCCAGCGAGGCGTGGGCGTTGTCCATCGCGTGGGGCGCAAATCCGTTAAACGTCGCTTCCAACGGCGGGAGAATTTCTTTCGGCAACAGCGTCTTCTCCGCGAGAAACAACCCAAGTGCGGCCCCCAGCGTGTCGAGCCACACGCGGGGTGAGCCCGGCACCGCATAAGGCACGCCGGCCTTTTCGGGCGTCCATTCCATGAAGAGACGGAGTTGCTCGTGGAGCTTGGCCAGCTCGGCTTCGGCGGTGGCCGGCGTCCAGCGCACGAGAAACTGTTTCCGCTCCCGGAATTTCTTTATCTCCCAAACGCGCAGGATCAGCTCGAAGTCGCCCGCCTTGTGTTGGAGTGCGCCCGTGACCACGTAGTCGAGGCCCTCGCCGTTGGGCGAATCGACGAGCTGGCGGATATTGTCGGTCGTCCACTCGGCGCCGAAAATGACGGGTTGCTTGGCCCCGCCTCCGGACGGTTGAAACACGCCGACGGCGGCGATGGGCGCGTAGTGCGGCGAAAAATAAAACGTCTCGGCGAACCACAACGGCAGCGCGCGGGACAGGCGGCCGAGTTCATCCTCGGGCCGGGCTTGGGCGGCGAGCGCATCGGGGTAAACGCCGGGCAGGGCCAACTGGGCAAAAGCGATGCGACGCAGCCGGGAGCCTTTGGGCGGGAGAACTTTTTCCGCGAGCGGTTCGAGGCCGTAGAACCAGATCGGTTTGCTGATGCTGACGAGATCGACCTTGGCGATCGCGGGCGCGGCCGAAGCCGAACCGTCGGCCGAGTCGGGCGCGCCGCCATAGGCGGGCAAGGGCGCGGCGCCGGAGACGATGAGCTCGGCAATCGCGTTGGAGAAGCCGTGGAGCCGGTCTTCGAGCTCGGGGCGGTTGAGTTCGAAGAGCACGTCGAGCACATGCTGCGCGGCGTCGGCCTGCCGGAGCGCGAGGTAGGCTTGGAGGAGATTGAGGCCGGTGGCGGGGCCGTGGATCTGCGCGTCGTAGCGCGGGGCGACGAGTTCGACGATCTGGGCAACGTGACCGGTGGAGCCGAGATCGCCGGAGACGGTGACGAGGACATCGGCGCGCTCGCCGGCCGCGGCGAGAACCTCCTCGTAAATCGCCAGAGCGCCGGGGAGATCCTTGGCCTCAAGTCGCTCGCGGGCGGCGGCGAGGCGCGGGAGGACGTTGCCGGCGGGGGCCGAAGGTTCGGGGGCGGGTGACGGCGCGGACGCAGCCGGCTTGGGCGCGGGCGCGGAGGCAGGCTGAGCGGACGGAGTTTTTTTCCCGGCAAATCGGTCGAAGAATCCCATGGCGAACGAGAAAAACTAAACCCCGTCGCAAGGCGAGTCAGGGTTGCGGACAGTCGTCGACGGCCCCGGCCGAGCGCTCGCCGGGAAAAATTCCCGGTCATAGTTCCGGTTTTCCCGAGCACACGGGCGCGATCTCTGCTAGCTTTGAGCCAAATCCGGCCGCGCTATCCCCTCAGAAGAAACAACTTCGATTCAGCCAACCCGATCCCGCTTCGATGAGCCTACTCGACGATTTGCAACCGCCCGATCGCCCACCCATCGAATTGGACCTGACCGATGCCCGCGTGACGGCACTGCTGGCTGATTTGCCGGGCAACATCCTGAAAGGCCACGGCCGCACGTTTACGCGGATGCGTTTTGTGCGCTTCACCGATCCGGTGATGGGACGAAAGTGGGCGGGCGAAGTCGGGCAAAACCTCACCACCGCCACCGCCCTCGACGCCCAATCGCGGGGCTACAAATCGACTCCCTCCGTCGATGGCGGCGTGTTCATCGGCCTCTACCTGACCCATGCCGGGCTCGAAAAATTGGGGTGCTCCTCGGCCTCGCCGGCGCACCCGGCGTTCCGCGAGGGCCTGCTGGGGCGGCAAACTTACAGTGTGCGCGGCGGACGGGGTGAAGAACATCTCCGCGACACCGCAGCGGACTGGGCCACGGACGGTTACGCGCAGGAATTGCACGCTCTGCTGGTGGTAGGCTTCGACGCGGAGTCCAGAGGAGAGGGCGAGCGACGCTTCGCCGAGTGGCTCGCAAAGCCCGGCATCGAGTTGATCGACGCCGGGGGCAGATCGACCCCGGAGGAGAGCGGCGGTCGGTTGTTTGACGCTGGCGGCAAGGCCGGTCGCCGAGAGGTCGAGCATTTCGGGTATCGTGACGGGATCGCCCAACTCCGATTTTTTCCAAAGTCTCGGCCCAGCCAACCGGAGGAACTCTCGCCGTTGCGTCAGGTTTTGTTCGAATTGCCAGCCGGGGCCCGGCCGGCCGGGTCTCCTCCGAACTTCGCGAGCTTTCTGGTTTTCAGGAAAATCGAACAGCACGTCTCCGAATTTCAGAAGGGTGCGCAAGTGGTCGCTTCCAAACTGATGGGCGACCCCAGCCCCACCCGTCTCGAACGGGCATACGCCTGGATAATGGGCCGATTTCGAGACGGTAGCCCGTTGGCCAAATACGATCAGCCCGCCGCGGATCCCGCCAACGATTTTACCTATGCAGGGGACGCGGGGCCAAACGGTGGACGCCGTTGTCCGTTCCACGCGCATGTGCGGAAAATGAATCCGCGCGGCGACTTCAATCCGATCGATCAACCGATCAACCCCTCGGCCCGGCTCCCGGTGCGCCGCTCGGTGCCCTTCGGCGAACGGGAACTGCTGGACGGCGACCAGCGCGTCTTGGCGGTGGATCGCCCGCCGCCGCCGGGTGCCCGAGTCGGGTTGTTGTTCATGGCGTTCGTCAGCTCGATCGAGGACCAGTTCGAGCACATCGTCACTGCTTGGGCCAACCAGTCCGGCTTCCCTTGGGCCTCGGCGCAGATCGACCCTTTGATCGGGCGCACGAAGATCGGAAACGTTTCCGTGCCCGGGCCGCCTGGAACGGGATCAACCCAGTTTCCCCGGGCCGTGACCACGCGCGGCGGCGCCTATCTCATCGCCCTGCCGCGCAGTTTCTTCGCAGCGATGGCCGCGGGCCGGCTTCCTTGAGCGCGTGAACGATTCTCTCCATCGCCTGACCGACGCCATCGTCATCCAGCAGGATTACGCGTGGTTCGTGTGCGTGGTCGTATGGACCGGAGTGGCTTGGTTCACCCACCGGGCGGGCCGCGATGCGAATCTCGGCTGGCTGTTCACCTTAAGCGTCAGCCAGGCGGCGCTGAGCGCTTGGCAAATCGCCCGAATGGTTCATGTGCCGGCCAGCGCCATGACACCGTGGCGCGGCTGGGAATGGGGTTCTTGGATTGGCCTCGCGACGGCGCTCATCGCCCTCTCTTTCCGAATCAGCCGAACGGCCGGCGGGCTCACTGCCGTCGCCACCTGCGCAGCGCTGAGCTGGCATCTGACCCGGCCCCTCGTCTTCGGCCCGGCGCAGCCGATCGAAGGAGCCCTCGCCGTGGTCTTGATCGCCGCCGTCGTCGCGTGGGCCACCGTCAGGAAAAATCGCCGCCAACCGGTCGCCGGTCTGGCGGTCGCGGTGCTGATGGGGGCCCTCTTCGCCGTCGATGGGGCGTGGGCTGAAACGGTTTTCGAGGCCCGGCGATGGTCGGAGCTCTCGCTTTTTACTTTGCCGGCGATCGGCTGCAGTTTGGCGGGTGCGTGGTGCGCGCTCACCGTCGCGTCGCGCACCTCCGACCAATCCGACCCTCGCTCGCCGGAGCGGCGCCGCCTGTTCCTGAGCTTGGCCGCGTGTTTGGCGCTCGGGTTCGGACTCGCCCTCGCCAGCGGCGAACTCGCACGGCGCGCCTTCGAGCAGAATCTGCTCTCACGGGCGCAAACCGCAGTCTTGGCTTTGGACACGCCGGTCCTCGAACGCTGGCTGCGCGACGAACTGCGGTTGGGCAAATTGCGGGTCGGACGGACTTGGGCCCGTCGGCCAATCGAGACCTACGAAGCTCCCGCCATCGACCATCCGAGCATCCAACCGCTGCGGGCCTATTTGAAGAAAGTGCACGATTTGTCCGACGGTATCCGCTTCGTGCATATCTCGGTTTTGCGCGGGGACGAAATCATCGTCGCGGTCAACCGACGGGTGGAACACGACCCGCGTGGGGTGGTAATCCGATTCGGCGCGGCGACCGAGACCGATCGCCGGGAATGGGCGGCTCAACGGCCCCATGTTTTGCCGCCGATCGTCGGACCTCGCGGTGCGCTCGTGCAGGCCCGGTCCCCGATCTTGGGCAGCGACGGCAAAATCATCGCGTGGTTCGGCTTGGATGCGAGTTACACCCGTTGGATCGCGGAGCAGGCGCAGGCGCGTCTCCTCGTGCTCGCCGCAGTCAGCCTCGGTCTTGCTCTTTTGCTCCTCGCGGAACGACATCGCGAGCGCACCGGGGAAAAGCTCGCCGCTGAACGCGAAGCGATAGCCGCCCGCGCCGCCAATCAGGCGAAAAGCGCCTTCCTCGCGCAAATCAGTCACGAGTTGCGCACCCCGATCCAGAGTGTGCTCGGTTACGGCGAGTTGCTGCGCGGCACCGGGTTGAATGCGGCCCAACGCCGCTGGGCCGAAGCCCAAAGCCAGCATGGCGAACTGCTCCTGCGGCTCGTGAACGACCTGCTCGACTCGTTTTCCCTGCAAAACGGGGTTTTTCGGCTCGATCCGCGTCCCGGAGAACTGGGACCCGCGCTGACCGAAGCCGTGCGCATCTGGCAAGAGAGAGCGCGTAACGCCGAGTCCACGCTGGTCTTTGAGTCCAACGGTTCGACCGCCACGTTACTGTTCGACGCGGGCCGCGTCCGGCAGGTCGTCAACAATCTCGTGGGCAACGCGGTGAAGTTCGCCCCGGGCGGCCGCATCCGGACGACCTTGACCGTCACCGAAGCAGACGACGATTGGGTCGAAGCCGAATTCAAGGTCGCCGACGATGGCCCGGGTCTTGGCGCAGATGAACAGGCGCGCCTCTTTCAACCGTTTGTCCGTCTTCAGGGGGGCAACTACCAAGAGGGTTCGGGTCTCGGTCTCGCGATCAGCCGAGGCCTTTGCCGCGCGATGGGCGGGGACCTCACCGTCGAAAGCGACGGCCGGAAAGGCAGCACGTTCATCGCCCGCTGGCGGCTGAAACGCAGCGCTACTCCCGTCTCCCTCCCTCCAGCCCTCGCGCCGACCGCAACCCGCTCCCTGCAAGGGGTGCGCATTCTCCTCGCCGACGACAACGCCCTCGTGCGCGAACTCTTCATTGAAGGCCTGCGCGCCGCCGGGGCCGAGGTGTTCGGCGCCGCGGACGGGACCGAGGCGCTCGCCCGCGGCCAAAGCGAACCCTTCGACGCCATCGTCCTCGATCTCTCGATGCCCGGTCTGCAAGGCGACGACGTGGCGCGCCTCCTCCGCCGTTCTCATCCCGCCCTGCGGCTGATTGGAGTGAGCGCCCATGCCGATTCCGCCGACCGCGATCGCGCGGTCAAAGCCGGGATGGACGGATTCCTCGTGAAGCCCGCGCGCTTGCCCGATCTCGTCGCGCTCATCCGACCCGGCGCAGAAATCACGACCGGAACTTCGGCCTCGGAATTACTCATGCGGTTGCACCGCGAGTTCCTCAGCACCCGTCCGGCCCTCGTTGCCGCGATCGTCGGTGCCCGTGAACGCCGCGATTGGGCCGAGATGGCGCGCCGCGCCCACCATTTGAAAAGCAGTGCCGATCTGCTCCAGCTGACGGATCTCTCCGCCGCCTGTGCCGCGCTCTACGCCGTCGCCGAAACCGACGAAGACACGGCCGAGCCCGCCGCCGATCATGCCCTGCAGAAACTCCTGACCGCGCTCGAAGAAGTCCCGCCCGAATACGGGAATCCGACCGCTTCGACCGAGGCCCGTTTTCCCGTCTGAGAATCAAACAAAACCTAAAACGATGAATACAAAGTTGCTCACACCGACCACAATCACCCGCACGCTCACCGACCGGATCATCTTCGAGGTGATCGCCACCGGCGAACTTCAGCTTTGGGACGCGACCCATTCCAACCTCGTAAGCTCGGTCACCCTTACGGCCGGCAAACCCCAGTCGCTCCGCTTCGAACTCTACGGAGCCCGCTATTGCGGAGCGGCGGTGATCCAACAATCCGAATGGGACGTCCAATGCCGGGGCGAATCGAGTGTGGTGCTCGGCAACGTCGACTTCCCTTACTTGGGCGGAGCCACCTACCGCGTCTACCCGCAGAAAGACCGCACGTCGGCGATCGACGTAGAATTTGAAAAAACGGCCACCGGCGCAGCGATCACGTTGAAAGTAGAGGGCGGGAAAACAACCCAGCGTTGTGAAGTCCCGATGGGCACCGTCCCTCCCATCAAGCCTTTGGCTTTCTCGCTCGTTTTGACCGCCTTCACGGAAAACATCGTCAGCGCGACCGGCGGACAGACCCGGATCGAACCCATGCCCGGCGGCGGAGAAGTCACCTTCACCCCGAGTATGCCGGACGTGCCCAATCCGCTGGCTCTCGGGGCCTAAACGCCGGGGCGGAACGAACGCCAACTCGCGACCATTCGGGCGCTCCTTCGGCTGCGCGGGAGAATTTCCCGGTTTATTTTCTCCGGCTCCCGCGCATCGTCTCCGCCAGTTCCGGTATTCTTGCACCATGTCCGACTCCACTCCCGCCCGCGTCGTCCTCGTGGAGGATCACGCCATGGTGCGCCAACTCTTCGCCCATCTCGTGAAGGTCGACCTCGGCCTCACCCTCGCCGCCGATTGCACCACCGTCGCCGAGGCCGCGGTCGCGCTCCTGCGTGAAAAACCCGAACTCGCCATCGTCGACTGGATGCTCCCCGACGGGCGCGGCTTCGAACTCGTGCGCACCGTCGGCCCCAAACTTCCGCGCACACGGTGGCTCTTCGTCTCCTCCAACGAGCAGGGCCATCTCGTGCGCGAGGCCGTCTCGCTCGGAGTCCACGGTTTCGTGATGAAGCGTTCCGATCTCTCGGTTCTCCGCACCGCGATCTCCACTGTCCTCGGCGGGGAGAAATACTACTGCCCGGCGAGCGCCGCCCTGCTCGTCGACAAAATGGTCGACGAGAGCCGCGTCATCGGCGCGGCGCTGACTTCGCGGGAGCGTGAGGTCTTGCGCGGGTTCGCGGCCGGTACGAACACCAAGACTCTCGCCGACCGATTGGGCATCAGCCCCAAGACCGTCCAAAACCAACTCACCTCCGTCAAAGACAAGCTCGGCCTGTTCGAGCCCGCGCAACTCGTCCATTACGCGATCAAACACGGCTATATTGAGGAGCCGTGAGAGGCGAAGCGACCGACTGTAGAACTGCCCGCCGGTCGGTTGTCCGAAAAGAAAACGCCCGACCACCGGTCGGGCCTACAGGATTTCACCGGCTCAGCGCCCCGCGCCGCCGAGGAGTTTTGAGCGGAAACGCAGGCGCTGCACGTAGGTCGCGGCGAGCACGCCGGCGAGGTGGGCGAGGGGCACGGGTTGGACTCCTTCGGATGCAAATCGCGCGAACAGCGGTGAATTCACCGCAAACTCCGCCGCGATCTTCAGGATGATCAGGGCCAACACCGTCCGCCAAAACCAGCGGTCGGAGGTCGGCGCGGGTCGGGCCTCCGCGCCTGCCGCCACCTCGGCGGCCGCCGCCTCGGTTTCCGCGATCCGCGCGAGCTGGGCGAACGCCAAGAACGTAAGCATCGCGGCCGTCACGCCCGAGAGCCCGCCATAGAATCCCAGGTTCGGATCGAGTCCGAAAAGCGCGACGCCGATGATCGGCGGAGCCACGATCAGAAGCACCCTCGCGCGGCGCGGAGCCACGCGTTCTGCCCAGACGCCGGCAACCGCAAACACCGCGAGATTCCACAAAAGGTGACTCAGCCCGAAGTGCACAAAGTGCCCCGTCCAAAGCCGCCAATACTCGCCTCGCTCCAGCGCCGCCCGATCGTAAAGCAACGACGGGGCGAGCGTCGGCGCTGCCGCGAGCCCAAGCGCCACGGCAACGACGCCAAGACTGGCCCACGGAATCGTGGCCAGCGCGGCGGGGTGACGGGAGGCGTTTGACGGTGCGGACATCCCTCAAACAAATCGCGCCGGAGCGTGACCCTGCAATCGCTGATTCGAGCCCGCATCCTTGGGGACGTTTTGTTGGAAATTTTCCCTTGGAGACGCGACGCACCCGTCGCGTTTCAAATCCCGCCCAGCCCGTGGTCACAGTCCGGCCAACCGACCACCGGTCGGTTCAACAGCGAACTACAGCGAGCTGCGACGAACTAGGCCGATCGGCGGCGCACCGCGCGGGTGAGCAAGAGCAGGCCGAGCACAAGGGCAAAAGTGCCGCCCACGCTGCCGCCTCCGGTGTAACCGGGCTTGCGCTCGATCTTCACGTCGCCGGGAGATTTTTTTACGCGTTCGCGAAAACCCTCGAGCTGCAGCTTGAGGTTGGCGATGAGCTCGGTCGTGGCGGCATCGAAACCCTTGCCGCTGTCCTCGCGCAGGCGTTGCGGAACGTAGACGGCGGCGGCGCCCGCCTCGACGCGGCTGGCACCGGGCGCGCGAAAGAGCAGGTGCCGGCTCGCGATATCGTAGACGGCGGCTTCCATGAGCGTCTGGGTGTCGTTCTTGTTTCCGTTAAAAATATAGGCGCCGACGATCGTCCAGTAGGAGAGCGAGAGAAGGTTGGTGTTGGTGAACTGCACCTGGTCGTAGGCCACGAGGCCGATCACATCGACGCCGAGGAGGGAGCGGACTTGGTTGAGATTATCAAAACCACCGCCGGTCCGCAGGTAGGTCGAAGGCACGATCTCGATGCTCTGGATGTAGTCGAGGCCCTTGAATTCGGCGGCGACGCGGGCGAGCAGCGCCGCCTTTTGTTGCTCGGAGACATCCGACGCGCCGGGCACGAAAGCGACGCCGACGCGGAGCGGCAGGCGGAGCACCGGGATCGATGTGGGCGGGATCGGATTGGCCTGGTTCGGATAGAGGTAGGCGACGACGCTGCTGGAGCGCTGGGTCTTGCGCGGGCCGCGGGGACCGGAAGAAAAACAACCGCCGGCGAGGAGCGCGGCGAGGCCGAGGAGGAGTAGCGTAACGGGGCGAAAGGAACTTCTCTTCATGGGCGAAATCGTTCGCGCCCGTCAGAGCGCTGACAACGCGATTTAAGCCGAAGCGGCCAACGATTGAGAACTCAACGGTTGCGCCGTCGATGGGCGCAAATGTCCCCATGGGTAACCGTAGCGGACGAGGTGACGAGGCCGGGTTCTCAAGCCCGATGGGGACATCGGGCTCCACCAGTCGTCGGCTTCGGTTGCAGAAAAGGGTTAAGATTGGGGTGCGTGGCATTAGCGTGGATTAGCGGAGATTAGCGGTTACCTGTTTTTGCCTCACATCATGGATCACCTCACGGTCGGAGATTGTTGGAACGGCAATGCCGAGGCTTGGACGAAGCTCGCGCGCGCGGGCTACGACACTTATCGCGACCACCTGAACACACCGGCGTTCATGGCGCTGTTGCCGCCGGTCGAGGGTCTTGAGGGGCTCGATATCGGCTGCGGCGAGGGGCACAACACGCGGCTGATCGCGCAACGCGGCGCGCGGATGACGGGGTTGGACATCGCGGAGATTTTTATCCGCCACGCGCGCGAGGAAGAACAACGTGCGCCGCTCGGCATCACGTATCATCATGCGAGTGCGGTGGAGTTGCCCTACAAGTCGGCGTCGTTTGATTTCGCGGTCGGCTGCATGAGCCTGATGGACATCCCGGAGACGGTGCAGGTGGTGGAGGAGGCGTTTCGCGTGCTGCGGCCGGGCGGGTTTTTGCAATTTTCCATTTTGCACCCGTGTTTCAATCCGCCGCACCGGCGCAACTGCCGCGACGAACGGAAGCTCACGTTTGCGGTGGAGGTCGGAGATTATTTTTCGGAAACGCGCGGGCAGATCGACGAGTGGATTTTCGGGACGGCGCCGCTCGCGCTGCGCCAGCGGTTGCCGATGTTCAAGGTGCCGCGTTTCCACCGTCCGCTGGGGCAATGGATCAACCTGCTGATAGCGGCGGGCTTTGTGATCGAGCGCGTGGAGGAACCGAAGCCAAACGATGCGACGGTGCTGGCGAATCCGAGCTTACAAGACGCGCAGGTGGTCGCGTATTTTCTGCACGTGCGGGTGCGGAAGGTGGGGTGAGCGTTGAATGGTCACTCTCAGCGAGACCTTTCACTGAACTTCGACGATCTTTCCGTGCTTTAAGTAGGCAATCACGCAATCCCCCATTTGCTCATAGTCCGTTTCTTTAGAAAGAACTCGAGGAACACGTAAAGTGGACCTGACGATCATTTGATAATTCCACATCCGCCTAGGTGTCTTCTCATCCGTGGGTCCAACAATTATCGGAAGGTAATAGAACCGGTTTCGAATTATTGATTGCGCATAACTTACCCGAATTACGATGCGCCCATCGGTGTTTATGTCGGAATCGTCGACTAACTTATCGAGATCTGCCGAGAACCAGAAAACCTTTGCTCCTCCTGAGATCTTGTTAAATCGGCTCGGGGCTTCACAGGGTGTGGCGAGGCCTAATTTTTTGCCGCCTACCTCAAATTCGAGCCGTGCTTGCGACAAAACCTGAATCGGATCGCTGAAGTCATTCGCGAAAATAGGAAAATAAACGATCTTGGCGTCGCGTGTCCACCATCGATCAAATTCGAAAACGGCCGTAACAGACGCCTGATCGCCCGTGATCTGCGCGTAGACTGTTTCGCCAGCTAGCTGCATTTGGCACATATACATTGCCCCAAGCAGAAGTCGCTAGCGCCAGTAGAATGGCTGAATGTGAGAGTAGTTTCATTTTGATTTAGACCAACCGCTCGCGCCAGTAATCGGGCCGGCGTTTGAAGTGTGCTACGGCGAGGACCATGATCCGATCCGGCCGCTCCAAGTAGATCAGCGCATAGGGAAATTCGCGGGTAAAGTGTCGTCGCGTGCCGTGGCGCCAAGGACGATGGAGTTGCGGCGCGGCTTCGATTTCGGCGACCAATCGGAGAACGGTGTCGTAAAAACGATCGCCCAACCCCGGGGCTTTTCCGGCGTAGTGGGCCACCGCCTCGGCAAACTCGTCGTCGGCCTGCGGGTGGAAGATCGTCGGTTTCACCGACCGAGAATTTGGCGGGCGCGGGCAAAGACTTTCTCTGCGGGCACGCCTTGCACGCGGCCGCCGTCGAGTTCTTCGATGCGGCGTTTCACTTCATTGGACCACGAATCTTCGACAGATGAATCGGGGGCTGCGGGCGCGAGGCGGGTTTCCAACCACGCGGCGACTTCTTGCAACTGCTCGGGCGGAAGTTTTTCCAAAGCGGCCTCAATTTCGGTCACGGTGCTCATAGTCGGAAGCGTGGTGACGATGAGGCGGAGGGCAAGGCTGCGGGCGGGGGCGGGGTCAGGAATGCGAACGCACGTGCGACTGCGGAGCCCGACCACCGGTCGGGCCTACAGCAAAGCGCATTTAGCCGCGATTCGGCGCGGGGATCTTTTCGGGGCTCACGCCGCCGCGAATGGTGACCAAGGCGCAGACTTTCGGGACGTAGAGGCGGGTCTCGGCGGGGAGCGCGGACGCGATGCCGGCGTAGGTCTTGGTGGAGGTTTTTTCCAACAGACGGGTGACGCGGCCGGCGCCGGCGTTGTAGGCGGCGAGCGCGAGGGGCCATGAGCCGAATTTTTCGTAGTTCGCGCGGAGGAGACGGGCGGCCGCGCGGGCGGATTTTTCGGGGTCGGTGCGGTCGTCGGGCAAGAACGTGCTCAGGCCGAGGCCGCGGGCGGTTTCAGGCATGAGCTGGTAAAGGCCGCGCGCGCCGACGGGGCTGCGGGCGGTGGGGTTGAAGGTGGACTCGGCTTCGGCGAGCCAGACGAGCTCGGGCGGGACGCCCTCGGCGATGAAGGCGGCGCGCAGGACGGGGAGCAGGGCGGCGGCGCGACCGGGAGCGGTGGTGGTGCGGGCGCGGGCGAGGAAGAGATCGTAGTGGGGGAGGGAGTTTTCGATTCTCGATTTTTGAGTTTCGATCGGGGCGGAGGGTTTTTTCGGGAGTGGGGCGGGTGACGGCGATGGAGGCGGCGGAGCGACGGGGCCGGGTGCGGGTTTGGGCGCGATGGGTTTTTGGGCGACGATCTGTTCGGCAGCTTCGAGTTCGTCGAGTCGGGCGGTGAGCCAATCGGCGTAGTCCGCGTATTCGGGGAAAAGTCGGAGCGCGGGCAGCGCGGCGCGGGCTTGAGGGGCGTAGTCGGCGAGGGCGCTGAGGTCGTCGCCCTCGAGAGCTTGTTGGAGGCGGGCGGCGAACTCGTCCCATTGCTGGCGCGAGGGGAATTCATACTGTGCCTTGATCTCGGGCGGGGCGAGTTGGTCGAAGAGTTGTTGGCCGAGTTGGAAGAGTTCGTCGGTCGTGGGGAGCGTGGGCTCGGCGGCAGCTGGGGTGGGGACAGGCGCGGGCTGCGCGACAAGCAACGTGGGCGCGAGGGTGAGGGTGATGGGGAGGAGTAGACGACGGAAGAGCGGGCGCATAGCTCAGGGGGTGGACACGCGGGACGGAGAAAAGTGCGGCGAGTTGGAGAGCTCGACGAACGCGAGAGTGCGAAAAAGGCGGTGCAGAGTGGCCGGGAAAGTGGCCACCGGCTCCGCAAAAGAAGAGACCGCGCCGCCAGAGACAATTACACGGAAAGTTTGTCACCGATTGAGTGACAAAACTATTTCGGGAATCTTCCGCTTGCGGCTGCTCGCTCGCGATCAGGCGAGGAGGTAGCGGCCGTTTTTGCGGGTGCCGACGCGGCGGATGAGCTTCGTTTTTAAGAGCGGGGCGAGGATGTGGGCGGCGCCCTGTTTGGTGACGGCGAGCGCCGCCCAGAGCTCGGCGGGGGCGAGGCCCTCGTGGTGGTCACGGAGGAGACGGAGGAGCTTTTCCTGACTGGGGCGGAGAACGGTTTTCTTTGGGCCGGATTTGGCGGCGAGTTGTTGCACGCGCAGCCAGACGCGCTCGAGGGTCGTGCGAACACCTTCGGTGGTGTATTCCAGCCACGCGGTGAGGTCGCCGCCGGCGCCGGGCACGGCAGCGAGGCCGGCGTAGTAGCGCGGACGGTCTTCGCCGTAGAACTCATCGATGGAGAAGATGTGGTGCGTGTCGAAACCGCGGCGGTAGAGTTCCCAGAGCGCGAGCATGCGGCCGGCGCGACCGTTGCCGTCGGCGAAGGGGTGGATATCCTCGAACTGGTAGTGGAGGATCGCGGAGGTAAGCACGGGCGACCACTCGGCGCTGGGGCCGTTCCACCAGGCGAGGAGCTCGCGCATGAAGCCGGAGACCAGGTCGGGGGCGGGCGGCAGGTGATTGCCGACGCGCACGGCGATGGTGCGGTAGCGGCCGGCCTCGCCCTGGTCCATGACACCGTCGGCCAGCAGTTGGTGCAGGCGGAAGATGTCCTCGTGGGTGACGGGCTTGGGCTGCTTGGAGCGTTTCTCGACCCAGCGGAGGCTGGCGAAGTAGTTGAGGACCTCGCGCCGGGCGCGCTCGGTGTGGTCGGGCAGCGGGGCGCCGCCCTCGAGCGCGCGGACCTCGGCGAGCGTGAGGGGGTTACCCTCGATGGCGGTGGAGGCGTGGGCGCCGCGCTGGCGGCTGTCCTGCTGGAGGCGTGGCGTCCAGGTGACCTGGATGGCGGCGGTGGCGATCTTGGCCCTCAGGTCGGCAATGGTCTCCAACTCCCGCAGGAGGCGGGCGGTGACGGTGAACTGGGGGGCGAAGGCCATGGCGGCGTAAGACAAGTGTGAGTCCAGCGATGAGTCAAGGGCAGCGCAGAGGTAAGTCTAGTGTGAGTCTAGCAATAGGACCAGAGGCTGGGGCGCAGGGTAATCGAGGTGGACGGGACGGTGCCGGTTTACCGTTTGACCCTCGGAGAGGCGTGTTTACTTAGACCCCTCCTACGGATGAACCGGGTCCACATAAAAACCTACGGGTGCCAGATGAACGAGCGCGACAGCGAGGCGGTCGCGGCGATGTTGCGTGCCCGGGGCTATCGGATCGTGGCGAGTGAACACGACTGCGATGTGTTGCTGCTCAACACCTGCAGCGTCCGCGACGCCGCCGAGCAAAAGGCCATCGGCAAGGCCGCCAACATCGCGCATCGTAAGCGTCACCAGCCCGACTTCGTGCTCGGGATCCTCGGTTGCATGGCGCAGAACCGCGGGGCCGAGCTCTTGGACAAGTTGCCCGACGTCGACCTGATCGTGGGCACACAGAAATTTCACCAGGTGCCGGAGTATCTGGAAAACATCCGGGCGGCGCGGGCGGCGGGCGTGCCGTTGGCGACGAGCATCGTGGACATCGCGGAAGAAGTCGGCTCGCAGAACACGATTCGCGATCACGTGCTGTCGCAGGATGTGGCGGCGGAGAGCAACGCGGCCGGTGGGGCGGAAAACGCCGGCGTGGACGTGCCGCCGCAGATCAGCGCGTTCGTTTCGATCCAGCAGGGCTGCAACATGGACTGTGCGTTCTGCATCGTCCCGAAAACGCGCGGCGACGAACGCTCGCGGCCGATGGAAGACATCGTCGCCGAGTGCCGGGCGTTGGCCGATCGCGGCGTGCGCGAGATCACGTTGCTGGGCCAGATCGTCACGAGTTACGGCCGGCGCGACTACGCGCACACCGACGGGATTTCGCCCTTCGTGCAATTGTTGGAGCGCGTGAGTGCCATCGACGGGATCGAACGGATTCGGTTCACTTCGCCGCATCCGCGTGGCTTTAAGCAGGATCTCGTGGACGCCTATGGGCGGCTGCCGAAGCTCTGCGGCTACGTGCATCTGCCCATGCAGTCCGGCAGCGACCGCATCTTGCGGGCGATGAACCGGCCTTACACCCGCGAACGTTATTTCGAGATCGTGGAGGCGCTGCGCGCGGTGCGGCCGGACATGTATTTTTCGACGGATATCATCGTGGGTTTTCCGGGTGAGACGGACGAGGAGTTCGAGCAGACGCGCGAACTCTTTGAACGGTGCAACTACGACATGGCCTATGTCTTCAAGTATTCAATCCGCAGCGGCACGCCGGCGGCGGAGATGGGCGACCAGATTCCCGACGAGGTAAAGGAGGCGCGCAACGCCACGCTGCTGGGCCTGCTCCAGCAAAACTCCGTGCGTCGCAACGCCACCCTCATCGGCACGGTCGAAGAGGTCCTCGTCGAGGGACCGGACAAGACGGGAAAGAAATTCACGGGCCGCACGCGCGGCAACCGCGTCTGCATCTTCGACGCCAACCCCCGCCTCATCGGCCAGCTCGTGTCGCTCAAGATCGACCGCGCGAGCGTGAGCACGCTTTACGGCGAGCTCGTCCTTGCCGGGGTCGAAGCTTAAGTCTCTTCCTTCTCGTTTATCCAATCATGTCACTCACCGTTGCCACGCTCATTCCCGGCCTGATTTTGCTCACTCTCGGGGTGCCGCTGTTGTTGGGAAACTCACTGGTCGGCGCGGCGCTGAAGTCGTTTCCCCGGTCCACGGCGGCGGCGTATGTCTTTTTCGGCACCGGAGCGGCGTGGTTTCTTTACAATATCTGGCATCTTTCGATGGCCGACATGGGCGAATACCGAAACATTCTCTTCGGCGGATTTCTCATCGTCGCGGTGGCGGCGTTCAAATGCGTCCCGGATTTTCTCTCCGTGCGCGGACTTTGCGCGCTGATGTTGCTGGCCGCGACGCCCTTGCTCGATGCGGCCTACATGGAGTGGGCCAAGCCCCAACGCCTCCTGTTGGTGAGCGTGGTCTACGCCGGGATCGCGGCGGCCATCTGGCTCGGAGCCCAGCCGTGGCGAATGCGTGATTGGCTGAACTGGCTCTTCATTGTGCCCGGTCGCGCCAAGATTGCCGGCGGTGTCGCCGCGGGCTACGGCCTGTTGCTCTGCGGCGTCGCGTTCACCTACTGAACGGCGATGTCGGCTTCAACTTCCCCGTCTCTCCCCGCCAACACGCCGCCGGTGCTGCTCGTGCTCGCGGGCCCCGCCGGCTCCGGCAAAAGCACCCTCTGCGAGCGGATCGTGCGCGAAGTGCCGGGCTTCGCCCGCGTCATCACGACGACGACCCGCGCCCCGCGCCCGGGCGAAATCGACGGCGTGCATTATCACTTCCTTACGCCCGCACAATTCGACGCGAAGATCGCGGCCGACGAATTCCTTGAATGGGCGTGGGTCCATGGCGAGCGCCGCTACGGCACGCTCGCGGCCAGCGTGCTTGAGCCGCTGAAGCGCGGACAAAGTCTCGCGATCAACCTCGACGTGCAAGGTGTGGCGAGCCTGCGCGAGGCGGCGGAACACTCGATCGTTCTGCAACGGGCGATGGCCACGATTTTCATCATGCTCGATCATGAGCAACTCGTCGCCCGCATCCGTGACCGCGGCCAGGATGACGACGCGGAGATCGCGCGGCGCATGGCGACGGCCGAGGCGGAGTTGTTGGAGGCGCCGAAATTTGAATTCGTGATCAACAGCGGCACGCGCGACGAAGATTTTGCGGCGTTGCTGAAGATTCTGGCGACGGCGCGTTCGCGCGCGGCCTAGAGCCGATTGAGCGGGTAATGCTGGTCGATGTAGCGGTAGTCGCGGTCGTTTTCCAAAAGATGAACGCCGTGTTGGATCACGACGGCGGCGATGAGGCAGTCGATGGAGTTCCGGATGGTCACACCCTTGCGACGCAATTCACGATAGACCGTGGCTCCCAATTCAAACGTCGAACGGTCGTCCTCCAAATAAACCAGGGTTTCAAATTGGCGCTTGGTGGCGACGTATTCCGACTCGGTGCGGACGCCCTGTAGGACTTCCGCCAAAACAAAGCCGCAACAGCAGAGGTCGTCGCGGTTTTGCAGACATTGATCCAGCGTCGCGGTCTGCGGCGTCACCTTACCTCGAAGGAAATCGATCCAGACGGTCGAATCGACCAACACCTTCATGCGACGCGTTTGGATCGCATCCGACCGAGGTTACCGGACCACGTCACTTTGCCTTTGAGGGCGAGAAAACCGAGCTGTTGCTCGCGTCGGACAAGTTCGGACAAAGCATGATGCACCAAAGCGCGTCGAGTTTTCAGGCCGGTCTGCTTCAAACCCTGACGCACGAGGGTCTGATCGAGGACGATATTTGTGCGTTTCACGACTACACACAAAATCGCGAGCAGAGGTGTAGGCAAGCCGACGGTTTAGGCTCACCCGCCGATGTAGCTCATCTCGATCTTCGCGCGGGATTCGCCGGCGGCGAGCAGGCCGGCGCGTTCGTCGCTGTAGCGGTCTTCGCGGCCGCGCCAGATACGGGCGAGATAGGCCGCGAGTTCCGAGTCGTCGGCGCCGGCGCGGAGGCAGCCGAGCACATCCCAGCCCAGCGAGGCGAACAGGCAGGTGAAGAGTTTGCCGTCGGCCGAGAGGCGCGCGCGGTGGCAGTCGCGGCAAAACGGTTCGGTTACGGAGCTGATCAGGCCGATCTCGCCGCGTCCATCGGTGTAGCGGTAACGCGCCGCCACCTCGCCGCGGTAGGCCGGACCGACCGGTTCGAGCGGCCATTTTTCTCCGATCCGGGCGACGAGTTCGCGGGCGGGCACGACGCGCTCGGCCGTCCAATGGTTGGTGTTGCCGACATCCATGAACTCGATGAAGCGCAGCGCATGGCCCCGGGCGCGGAAATAGTCGCAGAGCTCGAGTAATTCGCCGTCGTTCACCCCGCGCTGGATCACGCAGTTGATTTTCACCGGCAAACCGACCGCCGCCGCGGCGTCGATGCCGCGCAGCACGCGGGCGACGCTGAAGCCGAGGCCGTTGAGCTTGCCCGCCGTCGTGTCGTCGAGTGAATCGACGGAAACGTTGACGCGGTCGAGACCCGCCGCGCGGAGGGCGGGCGCGAGTTTTTCGAGCAGCCAACCGTTCGTCGTCAGCGCGACATCCCGCACGCCCAGTTCTTGTTTCAGGGCGCGGATGAGGTCGGGGACATCGGGGCGCAGGAGCGGTTCACCGCCGGTAAGCCGGATTTTTTCCACGCCGAGCGTCGTGAACGCCCGTGCGATGCGGGTGAGTTCGCCGAGCGTCATCAGTTGCGGATCGCGTAAAAATGCGTGGCCGGGGCCGAAAACCTCTTTCGGCATGCAGTAGGGACAACGGAAATTGCAACGGTCCGTCACCGAGATGCGGAGATCGCGCAGCGGACGTTGGAATTGGTCGACGGGGCCGGACATGGGAAAGGAGAGAATGTGGCCAACGGACCAAAGCAAAGGAAACGACGAATTTTCGTTCGCACCGCGCACCGCCGGACCGATAAACCTCACCCACTCCATGCTTACACCCGGCGAAGCCGAGCGGTTGATCCGCGAAAACATGCCCCTCCTTCACCGCGAGGATTGCCCGCTCGCGGCGGCCCACGGCCGCATTTTGCGCGCCGATTTGCGCGCGGACCGCGATTTGCCGCCCTTCGACCGCGTGACGATGGACGGCTACGCGTTGCGTGCGTCGACCCTGGCTGCCGGCACGCGGACCTTTCGCATCGAGGGCGTGCAAGCGGCCGGCATGGTGCCGCGGACGCTCGGGGCGTCGGCGGACGCGTGCGTCGAGATCATGACCGGGGCCGTTTTGCCGTCCGGTGCGGATTGCGTCGTGCCTTACGAGGAAACCACCCGCGCCACCCCGGGGACGACTGTGACGGTGAACGAAGCCGCGGCGAAGTTTTCCGCCGGCAACGCCGTGCATCGGCGGGGCGGCGACCATCGCGGCGGCGAGGTAATCGTGCGCGCTGGCACGCGCCTGACGGGTCGCGAGATCGCCGTGGCCGCGGCGTGCGGCTACGCGACGCTCACCGTCGCGCATTCGCCCAAGATCGCGGTGGTCGCGACCGGTGACGAGCTCGTCGAGGTGGAAGCCGATGTCGCCCCGCACCAAATCCGGCGCAGCAACGACCACGCGTTGCGCGCCTCGCTCATTCTTGCCGGTTATCCGCGCGTCGAACGGTTTCACGTCCGCGACGTGCGCCACGAGATCGAACATCTGCTTTGGCACCTGCTCGCCGAATACGACATGATCCTGCTCACGGGCGGCGTTTCGAAGGGAAAGTTCGATTTTCTCCCCGATGAACTCACCCGCCAGGGCGTGAAAAAGGTTTTCCACGGTGTCGCCCAACGGCCCGGCAAACCGTTTTGGTTCGGCTTGAGTGCACGCTCGACCCCGGTCTTTGCCCTGCCGGGCAATCCCGTCTCGAGCACCACGTGTCTCCACCGCTACGTGCTCCCGGCACTCGCCCATGCCAGCGGCGCCTCCCCGATCCGGCCACGCCTCGTCGCGCTGGCGGCTCCGGTGAGTTTCCCGCCCAAGCTCGCCCGTCTGCTGCCGGTGAAACTCAGCAGCGGACCGCGCGCCGAATTGCTCGCGACCCCGGACGAGGTGAATACCTCGGGTGATTTTGCCGGCCTCGTCGGGACCGACGGTTTTGTCGAACTGCCTGCCGAGCAGGCGGAGTTCCCGGTGGGCACCGTGGTGGCGTTCACCCCGTGGGTGTGAGTTTGCCGTAGGAGCGGCTTTACGCCGGGAGGATCGCGGGCAAACTCCGGACTACACTATGCTTTCCCACCTCGACGCAAAAGGTCAGCCCGCGATGGTCAACGTCGGCCCCAAGGCCGTGACCCACCGGGTCGCCCGCGCTGTGGCCGTGGTCGTGCTCCCGCCGCCGCTGGCCGCCCTCCTGCGCGACGGCGACATCGCCACCAAAAAAGGCCCGGTGTTTCAGACCGCGATCCTCGCCGGTATTATGGGCGCCAAACGCACCTCCGACCTGATCCCTCTTTGCCACCCGCTCCCGCTCGACGATTGCAAAATCACCATCGAACAGCGCCCGTCCGCCGCCGACGGCTCGGCTGAAGTCGTGATCACCTGCACGGCCGAAACCCACGCCAAAACCGGCGTCGAAATGGAAGCCCTGACCGGTGCCACCGTCGCGGCCCTCACGCTCTACGACATGGGCAAAGCGGTCTCGCACGACATCGTGATCAAAGACGTGCGCCTGCTCGAAAAAACCGGCGGCAAGAGTCATTTCGTCACGGCCGGCACCCGCACATGATCACGGTCCACATCCAGTATTTCGCCATTCTCCGCGAGCAGCGCGGCGTCGCCCGCGAGACCTTGTCGACTCCCGCGGCCACCGCCGGTGCACTTTACGACGAGTTGCGCACGCGCCACGGTTTTTCTCTGCCCCGGGATCGCGTAAGAGCAGCGCTCAACGAAGAGTTCGTGTCTTGGGATGCGCCGCTGCGGGACGGCCAGACGATCGTTTTCATCCCTCCAGTTGCCGGCGGCTGACATCGGAAAAAATATTTTGACCGGTTGTCGATTTCCGGCCGTTTCCGGCGTCGTGGAGGTGAAACGCATCCCGCGTTTCCTCGAAATCCAACTCAGAAATCACATCCCATATGCACTACATGATCCTCATCTACAGCAACGAAGCCGACTGGGCCAAGATCCCGCCGTCCGAACTCCCCGCCGTTTTTGAAAAATGGATGGGTTACGGCAAAGCCATGCAAGAAGCCGGCGTTTTTCGCGCCGGGGCCCAGCTTCAACCCGTCGCCACGGCGACCACCCTGCGTTTTCAGGGCGGCAAACTCCTCTCGACCGATGGTCCGTTTGCCGAGACCAAAGAGCAGCTCGGCGGCTATTACCTCATCGAGACGCCCGATCTCGACACCGCGATCAAGTGGGCCGGGAAATGTCCGGGAATCTTCAACGGCTGCTCCATTGAGCTGCGGCCGCTCGTGCCCGGCGACCATCCAGAAAGCCCGGCTTAAGGTGTGATTCCCCGCGTCCTCGCCGAAGTTGTCCGCCGCGAGCGCCCGCGCGTGCTCGCGGCGCTCGTCGGCTTCTGTCGCGACGTCGATCTCGCCGAGGATGCGTTTCAAGACGCCTGCACGCGCGCCCTTGCGACTTGGCCCGCCTCCGGCCTCCCCGCCAATCCCGCCGCCTGGCTCACCACCGTCGCGCGACGCCGCAGCCTTGACCTGCTCCGCCGCCGTGCCCGCTCCCCCGTCGTCTCTCCGGGCGCGGATGTAACACCCGAAGGCATCGACCCCGGCCCGGCGCCCGGTGAATTTGAAAACGAATTCCCCGATGACCGGCTTCGGTTGATCTTCACCTGTTGCCACCCCGCGCTCGCGCCCGCCGCCCAGATCGCCCTCGCGCTGCGGCACCTCTGCGGCCTGACCACCGTCGAGATTGCCCGCGCCTTTCTCGAGCCCGAGTCCACGACGGCCCAACGGCTCGTGCGCGCCAAAACCAAGATTCGCCTCGCCGGCATTCCTTACGCCATGCCCGCCGCCGCGGAGTTGCCGGCCCGGCTCGAAACGGTTTTGGCCACCCTCTACCTCGTCTTCAACGAAGGCTACGCCGCATCGGGCGGTGACGCTTGGTTGCGGCCCGATCTCGGCTCCGAAGCCCTGCGGTTGACGCGGCTTGTGGTCGAGTTGCTCCCCGATCAACCCGAGGCCCGCGGTCTGCTGGCGCTCCTGACCCTGCATCATGCGCGCCGCGACAACCGCCTCACCGGCGACGGCGAACTGATTGTTTTGGAAGCCCAAGACCGTTCACTTTGGCACCGGGATGAGATCGAGGCCGCGCTCCTGGACGTTGATCGCGCCCTCGCGCAACGCCGGCCCGGCCCCTACCAGATTCAAGCCGCCATCGCTGCACTGCACGCCCGCGCCCCCGATGCCGCCGCGACCGACTGGCGCCAGATCGCCCACCTTTACGCCACGCTGCTCGAATTCACGCCCACGCCCGTCATCCAGCTCAACGCCGCCGTGGCCTGCGCCTTTGCGTTTGGCCTCGAACACGGTCTCGCCTGGCTGGATCGCCTCGCCGCTGCCGGCGAACTCGCCGATTACCACCTATTGCCGGCCGCCCAAGCCGAACTGCTCCGCCGCGCCGGTCGCCGCGACCCCGCCCTCGCGGCCTACGACCGCGCCCTGTTGCTGGTGTGCTCGTCCGCCGAACGCCGCTACTTGGAACGGCGCCGCGCGGAAACGGCCGCGACCTGACCTCATTTCGCCGCGAACGGGCGTAACCCGGTTAACCGCGAACCGATGCTGACAAGCCCGCGCTCTCCCGTTTTTTTCCACTTCGCGCCATGTCATCTCCCACCCTATTTTCCTTCCGCATCGCCACCGAGGCGCTCGAACCCGCCGGGCTTGCGCGTTCGCTGGCCGACGCGCACGCCGGTGCCTGCGTGACGTTTGAGGGCTGGGTGCGCGACCATAACGACGGCCGTCCGGTCCTCGCACTCGACTACGAGGCCTACGCACCGCTTGCCGAAAAAGAGGGCGCGCGCATCCTCGCCGAGGCTCGGGAGAAATTCGCCATCGTGGGCGCGGTCTGCATCCACCGTGTGGGCTCCCTGCACATCGGCGATCTTGCCGTGTGGGTCGGAGTTTCCGCCGCCCACCGGGGCGCGGCCTTCGAGGCCTGCCGCTTCGTCATCGACGAAACCAAGGCCCGTGTGCCCATCTGGAAAAAAGAGCATTACGCCGACGGGGATACCGCTTGGATCAATTGTGCCACGAGAGGCGACCACGCCGCGGCGGTGAAAAGTTAAGCCGGCGTTTCCATCCGCCGGTTTCCCCTCGTCTCATCCGCCGGAGCCCCTTTGTCTTCCCCCATGTCTCCGATTGCCTCCACCGCCCTTGAACGAATTCGGGAGATTCCGAACGCTTTCTGGATCAATCTCGGCGTCGTGGTTTTGCTGCTCATTCTCCTGGTGGTCATCCTGAGAAAACTCGCCGCCGTGAATAAAGTCGTGCTGATCGTGGCGGGCACCGTGGCGATCACCGGGCTTGGGTTCAGCTGGATCTACGAGCGCGACGAGCCGAAGTTCATGACTCCTTTTGTGGAAAAAATCGCCCCGCTTTTCCCCTCAAAGACCA
>CALSBN010000035.1:0-28606 GCA_943373185.1 Opitutus sp. GAS368
GGACCACGGCGAACTCAACGTCATCGACGCCAATGAAGGCATCTCGTCGGTCCACGCTGTGAAAGTTCTCCGCGCCATTTTGCGCGAGATGTGAAGCCCGAAAAGCGACACACTTGATCGTCGTTGGCCCCCGGCATCTTCCGTTACTCCATTCAGCTGCCGTGCTCATCCCGTGCTCGGCGCGCCTTATGTTTCAATTCCCCGATGCTCAGCATTCTTTGGCTCTACGAGTTCCCAAATTGGCTTTTCTGCGCCACGGTAATCGCCGTCTTAGTCGGGTTCGCTTTGAGCGGCCAAGTCATCGTGCGACGCTTTTCGCCCCGCTGGAGTGGCACCTATATTCACCCATCTCGCGACTTACAATTTGACTCCTTTTTAACACGCGTTCACACCTTGAGGCCGGTGATGAGCAATCAAACTTGCACGGCGAAACGGGTCTAGAGGCAGCGAAAAATCCTCGGCTCCATTCGCTTCACGCCATCGATTCCAAGCTTCGATCTACCAGAAAGCTCCCTTAGTGAACCCGGATAAGTATCACTTGATTTTGGCCGCCTTGGATCAGGCTTTGGCCGTGTTTAATCGCTGCGAAGAGGATCGGACCGACGACGACCGCGAATTGCTAAAGCGTCTCGAGATCATCCGTTCACAAGTGCTCAAGGCCGAATCAGGTCACCCGTTTCCGCTCCGCACGCGTCCCGAGCCGGTTGGCGGAGCGCACCTCTCGGATCCGACCTTCGATGCCGCAGTCCGGCCGTCGTCGGTTTCCTCTTCGCCTCTGCCCAAACGCATCCGCGTCTTGATCGCCGACGATCACGATACCGTTCGCTCGATCGTCCGAACGCTGCTCGCAATCGAGGGCGACTTCGAAGTTGTGGGCGAAGCCCTCAATGGGCGCGAGGCCGTCAACTTGGCGCGGATTCACCGGCCGGACATCGTTATCATGGATATGACAATGCCGACGCTCGACGGGATCTCCGCGACTCGGGAAGTGCTTCAATTTCTTCCGGAGACCAAAATTCTGATCTTTTCCGCCAACCAAGATCCTGCCGCGTCACGGGTTTCCTTCGCCGCCGGAGCCGTCGGCTTCATCAACAAGCCTACCAGTCGCAAACTTTTGATCACCGCGATGCGCGACGCCGTTCGGGTGAAGCCGGCACCGCTCCCGGCTTAAGGCCAAGTTCAGCGCCCGACCGGCTTGTCCTTGGCGGGATCGGTGGCGAGGCGTTGGACAGCCGGAGCTAAGCGGCTCAACAAGATGCTGGGCGGCGGCGTCGAGTCTACGATCGCGAGAAATTTCTCCCGGCGCTGCCTTAACAGCTCGCGGGCTTTTGTCTGCTGCTCGGCATCGAGCTTAAGTTCCTTCACGAGCGAATCGTGCTTCATCGTTGGCGCCACCATCCAGAGGACGCCCGAAAGCGATCGTTGGCGAAGTTGGTCGATTTCATCATCCGTCAGGGGCTTAACTCCGGCCGCCACTTCCGCCAAGCCCTTGGCCATTCGCTCGGCGCGCCGCTTCTGACCCGCCGCGTAGTGCGTGCGCTGCTCGGGCGTGAGAATCGCCGCGAGTTGTCCGTCAAACTCTGCATCGATTTGATCGAGCCGTTGGCGATAGCTGTCGATTTGAGGACGCAAGCGCTCGATCTCGGCCACCAACTGGGCGCGATTCTGAGGAGGGCGGGCGGACGCCGACTGCGGGCCGTTCGGCTTGGCGGCTGTCGCGGTCGCGGGAGAGATCGCCGTCTTGCTGGTAAATTCGCCCATCAAGGTCGCCGGCGGGGCCGGAACCGGGCGGGTTCGTTCGGTGCGCAGGCCTACAATGTAGCCGATGGCAAAAACCACCACCGTCAGACCGGAGATAACAAATGCGCGCTTCATCAGAGATTCATTGCGAATTCGTCGGCGGCGTCGGCGATTTTTTGCCAGCCCGCCAGATTAATGTCGTTCTCGGCCGCGTCTCCAGCGGAGTCCCCGCTGAGGGCGACCGCTAGGAAGCAGACGGCCACGGTCGCCGCGCTCAGGGCAAAGATACTCATCAATGAGGGCACGGCCTTGGCGCCCGCTTGGGCCGCACGCACGACGCGGTCGGCAAAGCCGGGCCGGAGTTGGGCGGCCGCGTGGCAGCGAAGGTCAGACCATACTTGGGTTTCAGTTTTCATGGTTCGGTTGGTAATGTTCTCGAAGGTGTTCTCGGGCACGGTGGAGGCGGGCCTTCACGGCCGCCACGCTGGTGCGCAGGGTGACTGCGATCTCCGCATGACTGCGCCCTTCCTGCACGAGGCCGAGCAAGGCCCGGTCCTGCGGCCGGAGTTGGGCGAGCGCATGGCGCAAAGCGTCGAGCTCCTCGGACCCGACCGCGCCCTCGGGTTCGGGGACGTTTTCGTGTTCCGGCGCAAACGGCGTGAAGATACGTCGCAGTTTTTGGCGCCGGAGGTGATCGATACAGGTGTTCCGCGCGAGCCGGAAAAGCCAAGACTCAAACTGGGCCGGCGCCTGGAGCCCGGCCAGCGCGCGGACCATTTTGATAAAGACAAGTTGGGCGATGTCCTCGATGGCATCACTGCGGCCGATGATCGCATAGATAAACCCGGCAATGCGGTGCTGGTAAGCCACGATGAGCTCGCGCTGGGCATCGGGCTCGCCGCGTTGCGCGCGTCGAACAAGATCGACCGGAGGAGTCGGTGAGGTGGATTCCATGCAGAGTTCATTGTGATATCCGGGCCAGACGCGGGGCGCCGGCGAAAGATACACGGCTCCGCGATGAAGGGCGTCCCGCCCTGAAGCAAACTTTACCTCGGAAGCGCGCCAAAAATTGAGCATCGCCCGCCGTTTCGCCGGTCACCACGTCGGTGGCGCCCCGCCGCCCAACATCCGCACGCGCCGGTCTTTGCGGGGAAACTGGAGGGTAACCACCGTGCCCACGCCCTCCTTGCTTTCAATCCCCACCTGCCCCCCATGTTCGCGCAGGATGCGTTGCACGATCATCAATCCAAGCCCGTGACCGCCCGGTTTCGTCGTATGGTAGGGCTGAAAGACCCGCACGAGATCCTCCTGCTTGATCCCGCTGCCGCTGTCACCGAAGAGCAAAAACACCGAGTCGTCGTCGGCCCGCGCGCGAATCTTCAACCGACCGCCCGGCTCCATCGCATCCAGCGCGTTCTTCGCGAGATTGAAAAAGACCTGCTTGAGCTGGTTCCGGTCGGCCATCACCACCGGAAGATCGCCCAAGGCCTCCACTTCGACGGCGATTCGTCGGTCGGCGAACTCGCGTTGCTGAAAACGCAGCACTTCCGCCAGGACTTCGGCCAGATCAAGCTCCGCCAAATCCGGCGGTTGCGGGCGGATCGCTTCGAGGAAATGGGCAATGATTCCGTCAAGTCGTGCAACTTCCGCGCGGCAAATATCGACCGATTCGACGAGTGACTCCGTGTCCTTCGAAGCCTTCAGCTTCTTCAGCTTCCGCGTAATCAGCTGGAGATGGATCGTGAGCGAGTTGAGCGGGTTTCCGAGCTCGTGCGCGACACCTGCGGCCAACAAAAGGATCGAAGAAGTGCGTTCATCCTCCAACTGCTGCGCCGTCGCGTGTTTATCCCGGGTGACGTCGGTGAGGATCACCGCAAACCGCCGCGCATCGCCGCGGGCTTCGCCGCGGAATGGCACCATGTAAAGCCGCACCGTCCGCGGTTCGGGATACGTCAGCTCAAACTCCCGCGCCACCACCGGCAACGCCGCCGCGGTATCATCTTCCAACGTGCCGCCCAAAGAGGGCCGCAGCCCGGGAATGAGTCGCCACAAAGTTTGGCCCGCAAGTTCGTCCTCCCCGAGCCCGATCAGTCGGTGCGCCGCGTCGTTCGCGTAGTCGATCTCCCCGTCGAGGGTGATCACCAGCACGCCCTCTTGGAGCGTGTTGAAGATCTCTTCGAACAGGCCGCGTTCACGGGCCAAGCGTTGGACCAGATTCGCGAGGTTGACCGAATCGAGCGTGTCGAGCCGTCCCAGCACCCGATCAAGCGAGGAATTTTTCTTGCCGGCCATAGAAGGTTTTTGGGGGCCGGGGACCGCGCGGTCAACGGCCTCCGTCGCCCGCTGGAGTTATTGGTCGCTGAGGAAATCCAGCTGCGTGGGATCGACCCGCCCCGCGAGCAGTTTGCGCAGAAACATCTCGCGATGTTGAGGCGTGCGACCGAGCCGAAGCACGGCCTCGCGGTGCTCCTCGGTGCCGTAGCCCTTGTGGGCCCCGAAGCCATAACCGGGAAACGTGCGATCCAGCTCTTCCATCTGCCGGTCGCGGGTGACCTTGGCGATGATCGAAGCCATCGCGATGCAGAGCGAGCGGGCATCGCCGGAGACGATCCCGGTGTGCGGGTAAGGGAAGTTGCGCAACGGCAAGCCATCGATCAACACCCGCGCCGAAACCGTCGGTTGAAAGCCCGCAATCTCCTCGGGCGCGGAGAAAAGGTCCGGCTCCGTTTTCCGTTCGAATGCACCGGGCGGATATATGCCTTCGAGCGCGCGGCGCATGGCCAGCTTGGTGGCGCCGAGGATATTGAACTGCGCGATCTCACCGACATCCGCCGAGCCGAAATGGGCGTGGATTTTCCCTTCCGCCGCAAGCGCCTCAAAGTCCAGCCAGAGGGAATCACGCTCCGCCGCCGTGAGCTGCTTCGAATCATTGATCCGGCGCGCATTGATTTCGGCCCACCGGCTGTCGAGAAAGTCCCGCGTCACCAACACCGCACCCGCCACCACCGGGCCGGCGAGCGCACCGCGGCCCGCTTCATCAACTCCGATCAAGCTGGCCACGCCTTCGATCTGTTTGAGATCGAAACCGCGAAGTTGGCGCCGTTTGGACATGCTGGACAAGACTCGGAATACGTCGCGGCGAGACCGTTCACCATTCCATCTTCGGCGGCGGCGGCTTTAACGGGAGTTCGTCGAGCTTCCCGGCGGCGGCGACGACTTCGTAGGCCGTGCGAAAGTGCAACTTGGCAAAATCGCCGAGCGCACGCGTGCCGAATTTTTGCATGATCTGATCGGCCTGCCCTTTCACCAGCGGCCCTGCGCCCTTTTGGAGTTTCTCTCCAAACTGCTTTGAGAGCGCGTGCATGGCCCGGATAAACTCCGCCCGCGCCACGACCGAAGCGGCGGCGACGACCGGATCAGACTCCGCCTTGGTGCGCATCCTGAGTTCAAAATTTTGCACCCCTTTCTTCGCCAGTTCGCGCTGCACGAGCGGTTGTTCGGTGAACTGGTCGAGCAGCCCCCACGGCACCGGACGTTTAGCGAGCGCGTCGCCGAGCGCCGTGGCATGCTGCCAAGCGAGCAAACGGTTCAAATTCGCCCCAGGGCGTCCCATCAGCTCGTTGTAGCGGGCCATGGTCCGGCAGTAACAGACCTCAACCACCACGCCTTTGGTGCCGCGGATCAACGCGTCGAGACGGACGATTTGGTTGTCCACGATTTTCTTCGAATCCTGCACGCCGGCCTCCCGCCAAGCGTCGATCATGCCTTTGTCCGCGATCACCGTCGCCGCGACCACGGGACCGAAGAAATCGCCCTTGCCGCTTTCGTCGAGTCCCGCGTGCGACTCGAACCAATCCGGATGCAGCACCTCGTCGTAACCCAGCTTCGCCGCCATCGTGACTTCGGGCTCCAGCGTCATGGTGACGAACTCCTCGGTGCCCTTGCCGGCGATCACGACGACTTTGCGTTTGTCGTAAGCGGTCACGTTCACATTGCCGCCGCGAAAAGCGAAACGCGCGTAAGGCACCTCAAAGGCCTCCCACTGGCGCGCGACGCACAACGCACGGAGTTTCTCCATCTGCGCGTCGTCGAGCTTGATGGTGTAGGTGCTGAGCTTCTTGGGTTTTTCCTCGGCAGGTTCGCCGTGCTTGGCCATGGGATGCGGAGTGTTACAAAAACTCCGCCGATGACACGCAAAACTTCCGCCCCAACCCACGCCGCCGCCTTGACCGGAAAACGCGCCGAATTCTCCGCGGCGCTGCTTGGTTGGTATCGGGTCAACGCGCGTCGTCTACCTTGGCGGGAAACACCATCGCTTTACCGCACGGTGGTCAGCGAGTTCATGCTCCAACAGACGCAGGTAAAGACCGTCCTCCCCTACTTCGCCCGTTGGCACGATGCGCTGCCGGACTTCGCCTCATTGGCCGCCGCGCCGGAAGCCCAAGTGCTCAAACTCTGGGAGGGCCTCGGCTACTATTCGCGCGCCCGAAACCTGCACCGGCTCGCCCAAGCGATCGTCGCCCTGCCCGCCCCGCCGCGCACTGCGGCTGAGTGGCAAGAACTCCCCGGCGTCGGCCCTTACACCGCCGCCGCGATCACCAGTATTTCATTCGGCGCACCGGCTGCCTGCGTCGACGGCAATGTCGTGCGGATCCTCGCTCGTTTGACCGCCGACGCCACCGAGTATCGCGACAGCGCCACGGCAGCGACGGCGTTCAGGCCCCTGGCCGACGCTCTGCTCCCCGCCAACGCAGCCGGTGACCACAACCAAGCGATGATGGAGCTGGGAGCCACCGTTTGCTCCCGGCAAAACCCGCTCTGCCTCACCTGCCCCGTCCGCGCGTTCTGCGCCGCATCCGCGCGCGGCGAACCGGAGGCGTTTCCCCGGCTTGCACCGAAAAAATTCGAGCGCGTCGCCGTCACCCGCATTTGGTGCGAACGCGACGAAGCCCTGCTGCTCTACCGCGCCGCCGCCGATGCCCGTCGTCTCGCCGGTCAGCACGAGCTGCCCACCGCCGCCCAATTTGGCCTCACCGAAACCGCCGCCGCCCGCGGCCTCCTGCTTGCGACCCATACGCGCGGCATCACGCGATTTCGGATCACAGAGTCGATCCACACCGCCGTCCCGCCCCGCGGAAAACTCGCCCCCGGGCTCATCTGGGTGCCACGCGCAGAGATGACTTCAATCACCCTGTCGGGCCCCCATCGGCGCTGGATCACCGAAATCCTGCGACGAAGTTAACGTCGTCAAAACCCCGGCGCCGCAGCCAGCAAAGCCTCGACGTTCTCTTTCGAACGGAGCACGTCTTCCGGCTTCACCCGCGGGCTGAGCTCCAAAACCAATTCTTGGCCCGGGCGCCAGAATTCGCTCACCATTTTAAAGTCGATGTGGCCGGACCCGATCGGCTGGTGGTCCTGCCCGCTCGCGCTCACATCGTGGAGGTGAAACCCGATGAGCCGCGGCGCATTCGTCGTCAGGTGAGCGCGATGTTCGAGCAATCCCATCGTCTGCTTGATGTCGGCGTGCCCCGTGTCGTGCCAATAACCCGCCGGAGAACCTGCCGGCAGACCCGCGACAAAATCCGCGTAATCGGCATCAAGCGGCAGCTCCTCAAATTTCTCCCGGTTCTCGAACCCCAGCTTCACGCCCTTGGACGCAGCATAGTCGAAAACTTCAAGCACGCTCGCCCGCGTTTGCGCCCAAAACGGCTTCATCCGCTTCCGCAGTTTTTCCAGCGCCTTGGCCACGAGCGCCGCATACTTCGGGTCACCGTCGCGACCGGCATTGGGATTCTCCCTGAGATATTCCTTCAGCTTCCTCGCCGGATTCGACCAGAAAAATGAAACGCTGCCGAGGTGACACACCACCACTCGGGCCCTGACTTGTGCCGCGAAGTCGATCGAGCGCTTGGTATGACGCACCCACTGCTCATGCTCCTTGTGGTCCGTCGCCGAAGGCTCGAAAAGATTCGGCGCGGCCTGCACGACTCCGGTCGGCAACGGGCAAAAATTATGGGTCGAGCCCACTTTGATCATGCCCTCCTCGACCGCCTTCAGAATGCCGGGGACCAACACGATCCGCACACCATGGCTCAGCTCAACCTGCTCGAATCCAAGATCGGCCATCTCCCTCAACATCGCATAGCCGTCTTGGTGACGGTGTGAACACCAACAGCTTGAAAGCGAGAACTTCGGACGCACCCCCATATCACGAACGAACCCTGCCACGCGTTGCACCAAAAAAAAGACCGCCGACTGAAATTATTCAGGCGGCGGTCTTTGGGGGAAATTCTATTCCGGGCTTAGTCGGCGTGGCGGCGACGGAGCATGTCCGTGAACTTCATGACCTTCTCGCGGCGGCGACGCTTCTCGCACGGCTTCTCGAAGTAACGCTTGGCGCGGGTGCCCTTGATGATGTTCTCGCGCTCGAGCTTCTTCTTCATGCGACGAATCGCACGGTCGATGGGCTCGTTTTTGCGGATTTTGATTTCGATAGACATACTCGGGAGTCGTTTGGTGAAGGAAAAGCCCGCTAACAAGCCAAGCCGCATCGCTTGCGTCAACGGCTTTTTTCCAACCCTCTTTCCCGCGATTTTTCAGCTCCCGACGGCGCAAAACAGGCCTTTCGCCTTGCGCGATCCCGGCTCCGCCTTTGCCTTCCTCGGCTGTGCCGTCCGCCGACTCGAATTTCGTCCATCTCCACGTTCATTCGGACTACAGCCTGCTCGACGGTGCCTGCCGCATTGATCGCTTGATGGACCGGGCGGTCGCGCTCGGTATGCCCGCCCTCGCGCTCACCGACCACGGAAACCTTTTTGGCGCCATCGACTTCTACAACACCGCCAAGTCCAAAGGCATCAAACCGCTCGTCGGCTGCGAGCTCTACCTCGTTGAGACGTCCCGCCTTGAAAAACACGGTCGCTCCGACGACGACGGCAAGAGCATCTTCCACCTCGGCCTGTTGGCGAAGAATCTCACCGGCTACCAAAACCTGCTCAAACTCGTCTCCGACGCCCACCTCAAGGGCTTCTACTACAAGCCTCGCACCGACCTCGAGACCCTAGCCAAATACTCCCCCGGCCTCATCGGTTTCACCGGCTGTCTCGCCTCGCTTGTCCCCCAGCACCTTCTTCACGACCGCGAGGAGGAAGCCCGCAAAGCCTGCGCGCGTTTTGTCGATATCTTCGGCCGCGAAAACTACTTCGTCGAGATCCAGGACCACGGCATCCCGGAGCAGCGGAAAATCATCCCCGGCCTCCTCAAACTCGCCGAAGAGTTCAACCTGAAGGTCATCGCCACGAACGACGTTCACTACGTCAACTCGACCGATTCCGGCCCTCACGACGCGATGCTCTGCATCCAGACGGGCGCCAAAATCGAAGACGAGAAGCGCATGAAGTTTTCCGGCCAAGAGTTCTACCTGAAGTCCCGGGCCGAGATGGAAAAACTGTTCATCGAGGTCCCCGAATCCATCACCAACACCCAGCTCGTCGCCGAGATGTGCGACCTCGCGATTCCCTTCCCCAAGGGCAGCGAACGCTATCCCAAGTTTCCCCTGCCCGTCGAAGTCTCCGCCAAGACCGACCGCGCCGGCTACCTAAAGGACCTTTGCATTGCCGGCCTTCGCCGTCGCTACGGCCTCGACTATCACCGACCTGCCGACCACTCCGATCCCGCCCTCGGCCAGACGCTCGTTGATCGCCTTGATTTCGAACTTAGCATCATCGGCAAGACCGGCTTCATCGACTATTTCCTCGTCGTTTGGGACTTCATCGATTGGGCCCGCAAACATGACATCCCCGTCGGTCCCGGCCGCGGCTCCGGCGCCGGTTGTCTCGTGGCCTATGTCCTCGCGATCACCAATCTCGATCCGCTCCGTTTCAAACTCCTCTTCGAGCGTTTCCTGAATCCCGAGCGCGTTTCCCCGCCCGACTTCGACATCGACTTCTGCATGAGACGTCGCGGCGAGGTCATCGACTACGTCCGCGAGAAATACGGCAAGGACTGCGTCGCCAATATCATCACCTACGGCACCCTCGGCGCCAAGATGGTCATCCGCGACATCTCCCGCGTCCACAATCTCGCCTTCGCCGACGCCGACCGCCTCGCGAAGATGATCCCCGACGAGCTCAACATCACGCTCGAGGACGCCCTCAAGAAGTCCACCGAGCTGCGCGACGAAGTCGCCCGCAATCCCGTCGCCAAAAAAATCATGGATCAGGCCCGCGTCCTTGAGGGCATGGTCCGCAACACCGGCAAACACGCCGCCGGCATCATCATCACCGACCGTCCCCTCGACGAATTTGTCCCGCTCACGCTCCAGGAAGAAGACGTCACCGTGCAGTTCGACATGAACGCCGTCGGCAAGCTCGGCCTGCTGAAGATGGACTTCCTCGGCCTCAAAACGCTCACCGTTATCGCCGACGCCGTGGACAACATCCGCCGCACCGCCGATCCAAAGTTCGACATCGAGACCATCGCCCTCGACGACGCGAAGACCTTCGCCCTGCTCAACTCCGGCCGCACCACCGGCGTATTCCAGCTCGAATCCGGCGGCATGCAAAACCTCTGCCGCCAGATCAGCCTTTCCACGATCGACGAGATTGTCGCCCTCATCGCCCTCTACCGCCCCGGCCCGATGGAGTGGATACCCGACTACGTCCGCGGCAAAAAGGACCCGTCCACCGTTACCTATCCGCACAAGCTCCTCGAAGAGGTCTGCCGCGAAACCTACGGCATCATGGTCTATCAAGAGCAGGTGATGGAGGCCGCCAAGATCATCGCCGGCTACACCCTCGGCGGCGCCGACATGCTCCGCCGCGCGATGGGCAAAAAAGACGCCGACGCCATGGCCCAAGAGCGCACCAAGTTCGTCGAGGGCGCGAAACGCGTGAACAACATCGAGGAGAAAACCGCCAACTCGATCTTCGATATTCTCAACAAATTCGCCGGCTACGGTTTCAACAAATCCCACTCCGCCGCCTACGCGATCCTCAGTTACCAGACCGGTTTCCTGAAGGCCAATTACCCAGTGCAGTTCATGGCAGCGATGCTTAGCTCCGAGCTCGGCAACTCCGAAAAGGTCTCCCACTTCGTCGCCGAGTGCGAGGCCATGGGCCTCAAGGTCCTCGGCCCCGACGTGAACGAATCCCGCGAGATGTTTACCCCGGTCGCCGACAAAATCCGCTTCGGTCTCGCCGGCGTCAAAGGCGTGGGCGAACTCGCCGCGCAAAAGATCATCGCCGAGCGCGACGCCAAAGGACCTTTCGCCTCGTTCGAAGATTTCATCTCCCGCGTCGACGGCCGCGCCATCAACAAGCGCGTCCTCGAGCACCTGTCGAAGACCGGCGCCTTCGATTTCAGCGGCGCCCTCCGCAAGAAAATCTTCGACAGCATTGACGGCGCCATGGCCACCGCCGCCAACAACGCCCGCGACAAAGCCGCCGGTCAGCACAGCTTCATGGACATGCTCGCCGAGCCCGCCCCGGCGAAGAAAGCTCCCGCCTCCACCGCCGTCTCCCGCACCGCCCTCCCCTCCGCGCCCGGCTCCGCCGACATCGACGACTTCACCTCCGCCGAGCGCCTCATTTTCGAAAAGGAACTCCTCGGCTTCTACGTCTCCGGCCATCCGATGAACGTCTATGCCGGCATCACCGACGCCGTGGACACCTACGCCGTGGACGACCTCCTCAAGCAGGGCGACCGCGTAGAATTCCGCATCGCCGGCATCGCCAGCAACATCGTCAAACGGCTCTCGAAAAAAGATAACCGCCCGTGGGCGATGTTCACCCTCGCCACGAAGAACGCCTCCGTGGCGCTCAACCTCTTTGCCGACGGCTACGCCAACTACGGCGCCATCCTCGCCGAAAACGCGCCTATCCTCGTCCTCGGCAACATCATCACCGGCACCGAGGGCCCGCGCATCAACGTCAAGGAATGCTACCCGCTCGACAACGAGGTCACCCGCCTCGTCAAGAAGGTCACTTGGCTCCTCAACCCCGCGCACCCCGAGCTGCCCTCGTTCCTCCGCCTCCTGCGGGAGACCTTGAACAAGCAGGTCGGAGACACCCGCGTCGAATTCGCCTTCATGTTCGAGAAACGCATCGCGCCCTACGCCGAGGCCAGCACCGCGCTCACTTGGAAACTCAACGGTGCCACCTTCCAACAGCTCCGCGCCCATCCCGCCGTCGCCGGTGTCCAGCTCCAGACCCGCGCCCTCGAGTTGAAGCAGGACCGCAAATGGTCGAAGAAATCCTGAACGCGCCGTCCGGAAATAACATTTCCCCTTTTCCCGTCTTTCGTGTGTTTCGTAGCGACACATGATCGACCAGGCCCTGCTCAACCACGCCGCCGGCGTGCTCAAAACCATCTCCGCCGACCAACGCGCCGACACCGCCCTGCGCTACTATTTCGAACGCCACGGTTACATTCAGCCGCCCGCCCGCCGCGTGATCAGTCACACGGTCTTCGTCTATTTTCGCTGGTTCCAGTGGCTCGACGAAAAAGCCTCGCCTCAGAAACGGCTCGAACAGGCCCAAGGCCTGCACGAACGCTTCACCGCAGATCCGAAATCCATCAAGGCCGAGGCCCTCGCCGCTCTCGCCGTGCCCGACTGGCTCAAAACTGAGCTCAGCGACCTCCCCGCCGACTATTTTCGTCAACTCCAGCGCGATCCCGCGCTGTGGCTCCGCGCCCGGCCCGGCCAGGTCCACCGACTCGCCAAAGCCCTCTTCTGCGGCGAGTTCACGCCCCAAGCACCCGACGCCCTCCGGTTTACCGGCACCAACGATCTCTTCAAATCCGAGCCCTTCAAAGCCGGCGCCTTCGAAATCCAAGACCTCGCCTCGCAACTCGTCAGCGTCGCCGCCGCCCCTCTCCCCGGCGAGACGTGGTGGGACGCCTGCGCCGGCGAAGGCGGCAAAACCCTCCACCTCGCCGATCTCATGATGAACAAGGGCCTCGTCTGGGCCACCGACCGCCACGAGAAACGCATCGAGACCCTCAAGCGCCGCGCCGCCCGCGCGAAACTCTTCAACTACCGCACCGCCTTCTGGGACGGTTCCGCCCGTCTCCCCACCAAGACCAAGTTCGACGGTATCCTCCTCGATGCCCCCTGCAGCGGCGTCGGCACATGGCAACGCAACCCCCACGCCCGCTGGACGACCACCCCGACCGACGTCGCCGAACTCGCCGCCACGCAGCTCGCGATGCTCAACCACATCGCCGGCTCGCTCAAACCCGGCGGTCGCCTCGTCTACTCCGTCTGCACCCTCACCCGGAGCGAGACCACGGCCGTTGCCGCCGCCTTCACTGCCCTGCACCCCGAACTCGAACCGCTCCCGCTCGCCGCGCTCAAGTCCACCCAGCCCTCCCTCTTTCTCTGGCCCCACGAGCTCAACGCCAACGGCATGTTCATCGCCACGTGGCAGCGAAAAAAATAACGCCGGCCACTGTCCGCGCCGATTTCAACGATCCCGTCGCGGTCGTCCACTACGCCCGCGCCGCCCACTTCATGGGCTTGTGGGCGTCCGAACGCGTTCTCATCGAACGGTATTTTACCGACCGCACGGCGCCCCTGCTTGAGGCCGGTTGCGGCGCCGGCCGCGCGACTCTCGGCCTTTGGGATGCCGGCTACAAAAACCTGACCGCCTTCGACTTCGCCGCCGAACTCATCGACCAGGCCCGTTCCCTCGCCACCGCCCGCGGCGCCGCCGCCATCCGCTTCCTCCACGCCGACGCCACCAAACTCCCTCCGGAAGTTTGTCATCCAATGGATGACAAATCTCGGATTTCTCCTCTCAAAAGTTCTCCGGACGATTGTCATCCATTAGATGACAAACGTTTCCGCGGCGCGTTTTTTCTCTTCAACGGCCTGATGCAGATTCCCCGTCGGTCGCGGCGCCGGGCTGCGCTCCGCCAACTCCACCGCGTGTGCGCACCCGGCGCGCCGCTCCTCATCACGACTCACGACCGCGACCAAAACCAAGTCGAGCGCGCCCTCTGGCGCCTTGAAGCTCTCCGCTGGGAACGCGGCGAACAGGACCCGCGCCTGCTCGAATTCGGTGACCGCTACTTCGACGAGGCCGGCGTCGGACGCACCTTCATGCATCTGCCCGACCGCGCCGAAATCCTCGCCGACTTCGCCGCGACCGGCTGGACGCACACCTTCGACGCGCTCCGCAAAACCATCGCGCCGGAGGCCCGCGCCGTGCGCGATTTTTCCGACGAGTGCCGCTTCTGGGTCGCCCACCGCGGGCCTTGATCTCGGATTTGGGCGGGAACGGCTCGTCGGCGAGCCGTCCACCACGCTACGTTCGAAACCCGCTCAAAATCCCGTCTGCAACGACAACGAGAAACGGCTCGCGAGCTTGTCCCCGCTCCGAATGTCGCCGGCGTAACCCAACGAACCGCTCCAGTTCTTGAAGAGCGTCACGGTCGCCGCGCCGCCAAGTTCAAAGCCGCTGCCATCGCCGTCTTCCACCCGGATCGTGGTCGGCCGCGTGACGTTACCCGCCAGCCGCCCCGTGACCGAGCGATCGGCACTGCCCATTTCACCGTGCCACGCTGCCCGGAAATCAAAACGGACCGCGCACTCGGCGATCTTTGTGTCCTTCGAGAAATCCACGCCCACGCTGCCGGCCGAGCTCTTCGCGTCTTGCGCCCCGAAATCCATCGTCACTACGGGCACGTCCTTCTCGGTATAACCTTCGAGCTTCACGCGCTCCGTGCGCAGACCAAGCCACGGGCGGACGTTCAATCCCTGCAACGGGTCGAGCGCCCAGATCGCCTTAACGCCCGCGCCCCAATGTTCGCCGCCCGCTTTGCCCGAAGTGCGATAGCCGGCGAATCCCGTCGTCCGCTTGATGCCCTTCACATCCAACCCGCCATACGCGACGTCGAGCACGAGCGATACCGGACCTCCGCGCCAAATGCCATACGCGCGACCCGTCAGATCACCGATCGAGTAGCGGCCGCCGCCGCCGCTCACCTCGGCCTCGAGCTTCCCGGAATTCAAGGCTGCGCCCGCCACGAAGTTGTCGCCGATACGCATGTCACCACCGGCGGTCACCACTTGGGCGGTATAGTTGAACTTCCGCCGCCAGCCATCGGCCGAGCGGTTGCCGTCACCGTAGTTGAAAGCCGCATAGAGATCAGTCCGGCCCTTCGCGCGATTCGTCGCCGCGACCTGCGCGATCCGCGTATCGAGCGCAGCCGCCGAGATCGACTGCAACGCCAACGCCGCGCTGCCCTGCGTGGCCGCGAAGCCGAGCACCGGCTCCGGATTGAGCGCCTCGACCACGGCCCCGGCGAGGAGCGCGTGGGTCTTGGTCGTCGGGTGGATGTCATCGAAGAAAACGTAGCCCGCCGGATCACCGCCGCCCCCAGCCGAGGCCGGCGCGATGGCAAACGAAGTCGCATTGGAAAACCCAAGCGCCCGGAAATCCAAAATCACCCGGTCCAACAGCCCCTGCACGTCGATGTAGACGAGATTCACATCCGCCGCCGGCGCACTCGCGGCAATCGCTCCGAGGCGCGTCCGCAACTCCGCATTAAACGCCGAACTCACACGAAGCCCGAACGCCTGCGCCGTGCTGCCGAGCGCCACCGAGCGAGCCGTCGCGCCCAAATTCGGCAGGCCCGCCACCACGATGTTCTTGGCCCCCAGTCCGACGAGCGATTGCACACCGCCCGCCACGGTCGCGGCCGTCGCTGCGCCCGCCACATCAAGATTTGCGGGATTCAACGCCGTCGTCGGCGCGGAGAGCACGGGGATCAGATCGTTCGCCCCGAAATACACGGTGAACAGGTCCGACCTTGACGGCGTGATCGCCCGCGCCTGGTAAAGGCCGATCTGCACGGCCATCGACGGCGGCAGCGTGCTGGCACCGCCTGCGGTCGCGCCGCCAAACGCAAAATTCAAACTGCTCCTGACGCTGGCGGGCGAAGTCGCCACGAGCGCCATGTTGTTGCCGAGCAATTCGGTAAACACCCGGCCGTTGGAGAAGCGGCCCTGAAAATACGGTGCGCCCGGGGTGCCCGCGCCGAGCGCGCTCGTGGCCGCGAACAAGTTTCCGCTGTCGCTCAAGCTGTCGCCGAACGAAAACTGGTTGGTAAAGGAGCGATTCTGCGCCATCGCGACGGACACGATCGCGAAGAGACACAGGGCAACACGGCTGAGCTTAAGGCGGGTATGCATAGGGTTTAATTCGAGGTTTTGGCCAAGAAACCGCCCCGACCGTCGAGCGCAAGCCACAAGCCCGGCTCGCCCCACCCGGCACTTGCCCCACCCTCCGGCGGCCCTAGCGTGCCCGCGCGATGTTTCCCGCCGCCTCCCTTCCATGCCGAATCCGTCCATAAACGGTCCCGGTTTCTTTATGCTCGGCGCCACCCATCGGCGCACTCCCCTCGCCGTGCGCGAACGCCTTGCTCTCAGCGCCGAAAGCACGGCAGCCCTTTACGCCACGCTCTCCGCCCACCCGGGCCTCGACGAACTGGTCATTCTGAGCACCTGCAACCGCGTTGAATTCTACGGCGTGGCCAACGATCCGTCGGCAGTTGTCCACGTCGAGGCGGCGTGGTGCGGCCACTGTGATTTTACCCCGACGGAGTTCCGGGCGTTTCGCGTGGCCCTCGCCGGCCGCAACGCGCTCCAGCATCTGCTCGAGGTGGCGGCCGGGCTCGATTCCCAACTCGTCGGCGAGACCGAGATTTTGGGTCAGGTAAAATCCGCCTACACCGACGCCCATGCCCGCAAGAGCACCGGACCCGTGCTCAATCGCGTTTTCCAAAAATGTCTCCAAGCGGCCAAACACGCACGCACGCACACGGCGATCACCGCCGGCCGCGTCAGTCTCGCCCAAGTCGCCGTGGGTCTGGCGCAAGCCGTGATGGGTGATCTCGCCTCCGCCCAAGTCTTGCTGCTCGGCGCCGGAGAAATCGGCGAACAGACGGCCCGGGCCTTTCTCGACCGCGGCACCACCGCCCTTACGGTCGCAGGGCGCCATCGCGGCCGCACCGCGGCGCTCGCCGGACGCTTGGGCGCGACCGCGCTCCCGTTCGCCCAACGCGCGGCCCGGCTGGCCGGGTTCGACATCGTCGTCGGGTCGACGTCCGCGCCCGGCACCGTGCTTTCGGCCGACGACGTCGCGGCGGCGATGGCCGATCGAACGGGCCGTCCGCTGGTTCTACTCGATCTCGCCTTGCCCCGCGACATCGACCCGATGGCCGCCCGGCTCAGTCACGTGTTCCTCTACAACCTCGACGACCTCGCGCAGATTTCCACGGCGAACCGCGCGGCCCGCGCCGGCGAAGTCACCCGCGCCCGCGCTCTCCTCTCGACCAAAGCCGATCTGCTCTGGCGCACCCTCGTCCGCCCCGCGTCGACCGCCCGCGCGTCGAACCGTCCTAGCGCCGCGCGTTGATCGCCTCGCGCGCCCGTTCCAGCGCGGCGGCCAGCTCGGGCGTCTTGATGGGCTTGCTGATGTAGTCGTCCATCCCGGCCTCGAGACAACGTTCCCGGTCACCCTGCATGGCATTGGCCGTGAGGGCGATGATCCACGGCCGCGCCGCCGGACGGGGATAGTTTTCAACGATCCAACGCGTCGCCTCGAGCCCGTCCATCTCCGGCATCTGCACATCCATCAAAATCACGTCGTAGGGTTGGCGCGCGACCGCCTCGACCGCCTCGCGGCCGTTGCTCGCGACGTCCGCCCGGTAACCGATGTTGCGCAGCATGTGAAGCGCCACGCGTTGGTTCACGGTATTGTCCTCCGCGAGGAGCACGCGTTCGGTCATTTGGAAATCCACCACCGGCGCCGCCGCGATCGGGAACGGTGCGACGGTGCCCGCGGCCCGCTCTTCCTCGAAAAACAACGCCGTCAACGCATCAAAGATCTGCTCCGGTTTGGCGGGCTTGCTCAGGCAACAAACAAACAACTCCGGCTGCGCGATCAGCTCCCGTTGTCCGAGCGACGAGAGTAACATGAGCGGCAATTGGCGCTCGTCCCGGAGCCCGCGAAGCGTCCGCGCCAGCATCACGCCGTCCATTTCGGGCATGTGAAAATCCAAAATCGCGACGTCGAACTTCTCCCCGGCCCGCACCCAACCCAACGCCTCGTCACCGCTCTCCGCCGCCCGCGTCACCATGCCCCAGCCTTGCGCCTGCGCCGAGAGGATGCGCCGGTTCGTGGCGTTGTCATCGACCACGAGGAGCGTTTTGCCCGCCAGCGGCGACCGCCCCGCCGCCATAAAGGGCCGCGGCTTGCTCGTCATCGGCTCCACCAGGACGCTGAAGCGGAAGGTCGACCCGCGCCCCACCTCGCTCTCAACCCCCATCGTGCCGCCCATCAGCTCCGCCAATCGCTTGCTGATCACTAGTCCGAGCCCCGTGCCGCCGAAACGCCGCGTCGTCGTGGCATCGACTTGGGAGAACGATTGGAAAAGCCGGTCGCGCGCCCCCGGCGGGATCCCGATCCCCGTATCCGTGATCGCGAAGTTAAGCTCGGTCTTCGCCCCGCGGCCCACCGAGCCCACCGAGAGCACCACTTCGCCGCTTTCCGTGAACTTAAGGGCATTCCCCACCAGGTTGACCAAAATCTGACGCAGCCGCGTCACATCTCCGAGCACCGTTCCCGGCACGCCGTCCGCCACTTCGTAAAGGAGGTCGAGTCGCTTTTCCGCCGCCTTGCCCGCCAGCAAATCGAGCACGCCTTCGACGCACTCCCGGACGCTAAACGGAGCGTGTTCGAGATCGAATTTACCGGCCTCGATCTTCGAGAAATCCAAGATGTCGTTGATGATCGTCAGCAAAGCGTCGCCGCTGAAGCGCACGGTCTCCGCGTATTCGCGCTGGTCCTTGGACAACGACGTATCGAGCAGCAGGCTCGTCATGCCGATGATGCCGTTCATCGGCGTGCGGATTTCGTGGCTCATCATCGCGAGGAACTGGCTCTTCGCGATGCTCGCTGCCTCGGCCGCCTCTTTCGCCGCGCGCAACTCGTCGGACTGCCGCTTCTGCGCCGAGATGTCTACGATCGTGCCGACCTCTTGCAGAATTTTTCCCGAGGCATCCCGGTAAACCTGCACTGTCAAGATGACCCACACCAACTGGCCGTCGGGCCGGCGGTAGCGTTTCACCATGTCGAACCGGTTTTCGGCTCCGCTCGCGAGCCGGGCGTAGTGTTCCGATTGCAACGCGTGGTCCTCGGGATGGGTGATCGCCTTGAAATCTTCGCTCGATTTCGTCGTCGTGCGCTCGAGTCCCGTGATCCGGTAAAACCCGTCGTTCAAATGATAGGTCGGCGGCGTGACATCCTGCGTCCACGCCACGCCGATCGGCAGGGCGTTCAGGATGAAGCGCAGCTCTCCCTCGCGTCGCACCAACTCCGCCTCGGCCTGCTTCAGTTCGGAGATATCCAAGACCGTCGACAAAAACTCCTGGCTCCCGTCGGGGTAAGCCCGACGCTGTGTGGCAAAACTCACCCAAACGATCCGGCCGTCGCGTCGGACATAGCGCTTCTCCAGCGAAACCGAATTCGTCCGGCCGGACAACAAATCGGCCATCAGCACCGCTTGCCGCTCGCGATCATCCGGGTGCGTGAGGCCCGTAAATGTCCCCGGCGCCTCGGCTTCCTCCCTCGTCAGCCCGACCATGTCCAAATGCGCGTCGTTGATCAGCAGCGTGTTTGAGCCGTCGGGCCGCGTCATCCGGAACGAGATTCCGATCGTCGCCGCCTCGAAGATCAGCCGGAACCGCGCCTCTTTCCGCGCCACTTCGGCCTGCGCCGCCTTCCGCGCCGTGATGTCGAGCGCGAGCGACATGTGCCCGCCGATCCGGCCGTCGGCTTCCTTGAGCGCCTGTGTTTCGACCTCCACCCAAATCTCCCGGCCGTCCTTCGCGTAATTCAGCAGGTCCCCTTTAAACGACTCACCGGCCCTCGCCGCCGCGGCCATCGCTTCCAACGTCTTGGGGGACGTGTTGGGACCTTGGAGAAAATCGGTCGGCAATCGTCCTTTCACTTCGTCCGCCGTGTAGCCGAACAACCGCGTAAAACTCTCGTTGACCCAATCGATGCGCCACTCCGCGTCGGTGAGCATCACCGCGCTGGCGGTGCGGCTCGCCACGAGCGCGAGCCGGCGCGCCTCGGCTTCGGAACGTCGCAGGCTGGCCGTCATCCGATCGGCGAGCTGGATGGCCCGGCGCCGCGCCCGCGTCAGCGCCCAGACGGTCGCGCTCATCATTCCGCTCAGGCCAAGTCCGCAAAGCAGAATCAACCACGGCAGCAGCCGGCTGCTGCCCTTGTCAAAAGCCGGCAGCGAACTGACCCGCACGGTCCACTCCTGTCCGTAAATCGCCAAAACCCGCGATTCGGAAAAACGGCTTTCCTTGTAATCCGCCATCGTGATTGGCCGCGGCGCGCCCGACGGAGTCAGATTCTTGAAACTGTCGAACAACAGAGTCGCAGCCGTGGTCTCGCGCCCCTCGAACACATCGATGTCAGCCTCGTTGCCCAGCGCGGCCGACATATCTCCGACCAACAAGTCGGACCGCAACGACGCATAGACCCAACCTTGCAACGCGGCCGCGCGCTCGGCCGGCGTGCCGACCGGCAGACCCGCCGCATAGTGAGGCAGCAGCAGCAGAAAACCCGGCACCGTTTCCGCTCCGAAAACCAGCCGAATCTTCCTGGAAAGCGCCAGCTCGCCGCTCGCCATCGCCGTCTCCGCCGCCGCGCGCCGCGTGTTGCCCGAGCCGATGTCGAGCCCGAGCGCGCCTTCGTTGAGCCGGGCGGGCGCAAGGTGCGTCACCACGTAGAGCAACTCGTTTGATCCCGACCGCTCGATATTGAAATTGGGCAATCCGTCGGCCCGCACCCTGGCCTCCAACGTCGCCAGATCACTTCGCGGCCAGCGTTGGATGAGGCCGAGGCCCACCACGCCTCTGTTCACATAAGGCCACACCGAATTCACATGATCCGCCCAGGCGCTTTGACTCAAAATCGGCTTCGCCTCGACCAACGCGCGCCCCGCCCGAAGCGCGTCCACCGCCGCTTCGAACCGGCCCCCCAATCCGGTCTCGACCCGCTCCACCAGCTCGTCGAACCGCATCTGGTCCGCCCGCTTTACCTCTCGGGCACTGAACCACACCGCTCCCGCCGTCAGGGCCAGACCCAGCCCGAGCACCACGGCCGGCAGCCACCTGATCAAGGTCGGTCGGCTCGGTAATCGGGGTGAAAGCAGCATCGCCTGATTTTCCTACCCAACCCTTTGACAAATACCATTCCGATTCGGCGCCATCCTTCAGCCCCCGGCCAGTTGCCGTCGTAACCACGCCCCCGCGGTGCCGCCCGTGGGTCGCTCGAGCAACCCCCGCAACTCCGCCGCCTGCGCGGTCGTCCGCGTCCGGCGAGCCGGATCCTCCAAGCCCGCCCGCAACTGCTCCGCCAACGCTGACGGCGTCGCCGCGCCTTGAATGAACTCGGGATACATCGGCGCCTTCAGCAGCAAGTTCGCGATCCCAAGATACTCGATCTTCACCAGCATTCTACCGAGCAGATACGTGATGAAATTCGCCCGATACGCGATCGCCCCGGGAATACCCGCCAGCGCACAATGCATCGACATGGTCCCGCTCGAAGTGAGCACGACCGAGGCCGAGACCGGCGTCCCGGTCTTGAGAAATCTGATGTTGGGCACAGCTGCTGGACCGAGCTTTACCTCGGCCACTCCGTCCCCGAGATACTCCACACTTTCCTGTCGCCAAAGAGCCGATTTAAGCACCGCCATAATCTCGTCGCTCGGATACACCGCGACCGCGTCCCGGTCCCCGCCGCCGCGCAAAAACTCCCCGTAACCCTCGAGCAACACCGGGAAAATCCGCCCGACCGCCTGCTTCCGGCTTCCCGGCAACAACAGGATCGGGCCCGTAGGATCATAGCGCACCGGCGGGACGTAGTCGTCCGCCAGAAACGGATGCCCGACAAAGTCCACCGGCAGCGTCGTGTCCGCATAGCAGGCGACTTCGAACGGGAAAATCACCGCCAGCGCATCGAGATCACGCGCCATCGTAAACCTCCGCTTGGCCTTCCACGCCCAGATCTGCGGCGAGATGTAGAACAGCGTCTTGATCGTGCCGCCGCCTTTCACCGAGAGCCCACGCTCCCGCAGCGCCGCCGCCAGCCGCAGGTTCATCCCCGGATAATCCACAAACAACACCGCGCGCGGCCGGTGTTCACCGATCCAACGCAGCACGTCCTCCATGAGCGCCTTGAAAAACGAGTAATTCTTCAACACCTCCACCAGCCCGACGACCGACGACGCCGTGAGATCAAAGAGCAGTTGCGCGCCCGCCCCCGCCAACTCCGGCCCACCCAACGCGGCGAACCTCAGGGTCGGCTCCCCCGCCCGCACGTCGCGCACCAACCGCGCCGCGTGTTCGTCACCCGAATGCTCGCCAGCGATGATCAACACATCGACCGGCCCGCCCTCGGGCGCCGGCAATCGGAAGGGCAACGACAACCCGCTCATCGTCACCGCTTCTGCGCCCGGATCTGCTCGGTGATCGTGATCGCCACTTCGAGCGCCGATTTGCCGAGGGCCGCGCCGACCTTGGGTTGCCGCGCCTGGGTCACACTGTCCACAAACGACGCCAGCTCGAGCGCCAGCGGCTCCCCTTTCTCGATGGGAATCTCCTTCACCGGAATCGAGCTCACGTCGCCCGCCTTCACGAGGCCGATTTTCATCTTCAGCCCGTAGGCGATGATGTCGCTCTTCTTCACGAGGTGGCCTTTCTGCTCCATGAAATTGAGCGAGAGATAGGCGTTGTCCTGAAACACCCGAATCTCACGCGCCTTCTTGAGGCTCATCCGGCTCGCGCTCAGATTGGCCACGGCACCGTTTTCAAATTGGATGCGCGCGTTGGCGATGTCTTCGGTTTTCGAGAGCACGCTCACGCCCACGCTGTCGATTTTCACGATGGGGGATTTGATCAACGCGAGGGTGATCCCGATGTCGTGAATCATCAGGTCAAGCACCACGCCCACCTCGGTGCCGCGCTGCTGATACGGCGCCAGCCGCTCGGCCGTGAGGTATTGCGGGTGATCGACCTGCTTCTCCAAAAACGCCATCACCGGGTTGAAGTGTTCGATATGCCCGACTTGCACGATGCACCCGTGCTGCCGCGCCGCCGCCATCACCTGTTCGGCTTCTTCGAGCGATGCGCAGATCGGTTTTTCGATCAGCAAGTGTGTCTTCTTCGCCAGCAAGGGCAACGCGACTTCCGCGTGACGGTCCGTCGGCACCACCACCGAGACGGCGTCACATGCGTCGCCCAGCTCCTCGATTGTGGCGAAGCGCCGGCAGTTGAACTTCGCGCAAATCTCCGCCGCACGGGCGTTGTTCGGCTCAAAAATTCCGGCAAGTTCCGCACCGGGCAACGTGGCGTAAATGCGCGCGTGGTGTTGACCGAGCGAGCCCACACCGGCGACGCCGCAGCGAATTTTGGGGTTAGCCATGGACCAAGATTCCGCTCCGCAAAACCAGTTGGCGATGCGTTTTTTGCGCATGGGCGGCGTTGTGCGTCACCAGCACGAGCGCCGTCTGCGTCTCGGCGCACAATCCCAGCAGCAGCTCAATCACCGCGTTGCCCGTGCGCTCGTCAAGATTGCCCGTGGGCTCGTCGGCGAGAATCAGGCTCGGTGCATTCATCAGCGCCCGCGCCACCGCCACGCGCTGCCGTTCGCCTCCGGAAAGCTGCGACGGCAGGTGCGTCGCGCGCTCGGCGAGGCCGACCTTCGCCAGCAATTCGTCCGCCCGTTTCCGCGCCGCGGCGTCAACAGGCCCGAGGATGCGGCGCGCCATCTGCACGTTCTCCCGCGCGTTCAATTCCGGGATGAGATAGAACGACTGAAACACGATGCCCAAAAATTTCCCGCGCCGCGCCGTGCCCGTATCGGCCTCGCCCGCCCACGTGAGCGTCCCGGCATCCGGCGCATCAAGGCCGGCGAGAAGTTGCAGTAACGTCGATTTGCCCGAGCCCGATTCGCCGCGAATGCTCACGCTCTCCCCCGCCGCCACATCGAGGTCGACTCCCGCTAACACTTCTAGCCGACGGTCGCCGCTCATGAACGTCTTGCGCACCCCGCGCGCTGTTAGGATGGCCTCACTCATTGCGCAAAGCCTCCACCGGTTTCAGCCGCGCCGCCCGCCACGCGGGCAACAGTCCCGCGAGCGTCGAGATCACCACCGAGCACGTCACAATGAGCACCACATCGCCCGGCGCCGTGTGCGCCGGCAATTGACTGAACTGATAAAACCTTACGAGCACCTCTTCGCTCGCCGTCAATCGCGTGAACCCCGCGACCAGTTCGTTGCGGAAATGCAGCGTGCCGAGCCCGAGCCCCAAACCCACCACGGTGCCTGTCGCTCCGATCAGCAGCCCTTGAAAACAAAAACACGCCGCCACCTGCATCGACCGCGCACCCAACGCCCCGAGCAGGCCGATCTCGCGGGTCTTCCGCACGACCGAAATCAGCAGCGAACTCGTCACAGAAAACGCCGACACGATGATGATGAACGTCAGCAGAAAAAAAATCATGTTCTTCTCGAGCTGGAGGATGAACAGGAAATCTTGGTTGGCCTCCATCCACGAGCGCGCCCGCGCCTGCGCCGCCGGCGGCAACGCTCCGTTGATCCGCGTCGCGACCACATCCGCATCCAGCTTCGGCGCGATCTTCACATTGACGCCGTGGATTGCGGCGCCGAGCCCGTAGAGCTCCTGCATCGCTCGCAAGGTCACGAGCACCACCGAGCTGTCGAGTTGCTGGTGCCCGACCTCGAAAATTCCGACGACCCGCAGTTCGCGCGGCAGCAGCACCTCGTCGTTTTTCAGCTTCTCCAGCAGCAGCGGCGAATAGATTTCCACCCGGCTCCCGATGCGCGCACCAAGCAACAGCGCAAGTTTCGAACTTAGGATGATGGAATCGTCGTCGAGGTCGTCGAGGCGACCCACGCGGATGAAGCGCTCCAGTGGGACCACCAAACTGACGCGGTTGATATCGATCCCCTGCATCGCAGGAATCACCGCTTTGTTTTCAAATTTGATCTGGACCACACCCTCCGCAAACGGCGTCGTCGCCACCACGCCCGGCACCGTTGCGAGCCTTGCCTGCAACCCGGCGGCATCGGCGATCAGCCCTTCACCACGCACCTGCACTTCACCCTGCGTATCGACGATCATCCGGCGGATCTCGTAGCCAAATCCGCCCATCACGCTCGTGGAAATCACGAGCAACGCCACCCCGAGCGCCACGCCGAGCACCGAGATCGCCGTGAAAAACGAAAACTTTTTCCCCGTGGGGAAGAGCTGTTTCAGGGCGAGATAGAGATACCAGGGCATTTCCGTAGTTTAAGTCGGAAGTTTAAGTTAAAGGGAGTGCCGGCTGAGCGAGCTGCTTGAACTTCAACTTCCCATTTAAACTCACGAAGTGCTACCCGGCCTGAGCTGCGGAAACAGAATCACGTCCCGAATGCTCTCCGCGCCCGTGAGCAAAATGCACAGCCGGTCGATACCCACGCCCATGCCGCCCGCCGGCGGCATCCCGTGCTCGAGGGCCAGCAGGAAATCGTGGTCGATGTTCTGCTTCTCCTCGCCGGCCTGTGCTTCAAACATCGCGCGCTGCACGTCGGGATCGTTCTGCTCGGAGTAGGCCGGGGCCACTTCCATGCCGCCGATCGTCAGCTCGAAGACATCGATCGTCGTCGGATCATCGAGGCTGATCTTGGCCAGCGGACAGAGTTCCTTCGGCAGCTTCATCACAAAGGTCGGCTGGATCAGCGTCGGCTCGATCTTCTTGGAGAAAATCTCGTTGGTGATCTCAAACTCTTCCCACGCGGGACTCACATAAAGCCCCAGTTTTTCGGCGCCGGCGAATTTCTCCGCCTTGCTCCGCGCGAACCAGTCAACGTCGCCCGTCGCTTCCCGGATGAGATCCTTGTAATTCACTTCGCGCCACTCGCCGGAGAAGTCGATCTCCTGCCCGCTCGCTGCGTGCTTGATCTTCGTCGTGCCGAGCACATCGCGGCAGAGCGTCGTGAGCATGTCCTTGATGAGCGTCATCATCCCGCGGTGGTCGCTGTAGGCCTGATAGACTTCGAGCATTGTGAACTCCGGATTGTGCTTCCGCGAAACGCCTTCGTTGCGAAAAATCCGACCGATCTCGAACACGCGGTCATAGCCGCCCACAAGCAGGCGCTTGAGCCGCAGCTCCGTCGCGATGCGTAGGAAAAAATCCACGCCGAGCGCGTTGTGGTGGGTCTTGAACGGCCGCGCCGCCGCCCCGCCCGCCGTGCTTTCCAACACCGGCGTTTCCACTTCGATGAACTGCTGGGCCTCGAGAAACCGCCGGATGTGCGACACGACGCGCGAGCGCAGCATCAGCCGCGCGCGCGACTCGGCGTTCACGATCAGATCGAGATAACGCTGCCGGTAAACTTGCTCCGCATCGCTCAGCCCATGCCACTTTTCCGGCAGCGGCCGCAGCGCCTTCGAGACCAGCGTGCAACGCTCGACGCGCACGGTGATTTCGCCGGTCTTGGTCACAAAGAGCGTGCCCGTCGCGCCGAGAATGTCGCCTAGGTCCAGTTTCTTGAACGCCGCATAGGCCTCGTCGCCGATCACGTCCTTTTTGACGTAAAGCTGGATCTGACCCTGCTGGTCCAGAATCTTCACGAACTGGCTCTTCCCCATGTCGCGGATCGTCACGAGCCGGCCGGCCACGCTCACCGTGACGACGTTGTCCTGACCCGAGACGTAGAGTTTGATCGCGTCGGCGGAGAAGTGGCTCTGCGTCACGCTCGCCCGAAACGGGTCGAAGCCGCCGGCGCGCATTTCGGCCAGCTTGTTGCGCCGCACGGCATGTTGGTCGTTGGAGATATCAACCGGAGGTGTGTCGCTCATGGAAAGAACACGAAGCCACGCCGCCTCCGACGGGGCAAACGGAAACTCCGCGAGTGCTTTTCTGCTTTCCGTTCCCCCGGGCCCCGCCAAGCCTCGCGCTATGAACCCCTTCAACCGCCGCCAGTTTCTCGGTGCCGCCGCCCTCGGGGCCGCCGCGCTCTCGACTCTCCGCACCCGCGCCGCCGACGCCCCCGCGTCCGCCACTCCGCGCACCGTCAAGCTGGGTCTCATCGGCTGCGGATGGTGGGCCATGGTCAATGCCAAGGGTGCCTACAAAGCCGGCGGTGCGCAGGTCATCGCGATCTGCGATATCGACAGCGCCAACCTCGAGACGACGGCCGTCGAGATCGAAAAACTCCAGGGCTCACGACCGCTCACGTTCAAACTCTACGAGGACCTGCTCGCCGTCACCGGCCTAGAAGCCGTGATCATCTCGACTCCCCCGCAGTGGCACGCGCTTCCTTTCATTGCTGCCGTGAACCGCGGGATCGACGTCTTCTGCGAAAAACCCCTCGCCTACGACATCCGCGAGGGCCGCGCGATGGTCGACGCCGCCGCCAAGAGCAAGAGCGTCGTCCAGATCGGTTTCGTGCGCCGCCAGAGCGCCGCGTTTCAAGCCGTCCGCCAGTTCATCGCCGACGACAAACTCGGCCGCATCATCAACGTCGACGCGCAGATCAATTTCACCGCCGGCACCGCCAGCGCCGTGCCGGTCGCGCCGCCGCCGTCCCTTGATTGGGATCACTGGTGCGGCCCGGGCCCGCTCATCCCTTACAGCCCGCAGGTCGGCCACCGCAGCTGGCGCCTCGAGAAGACGTCGGGTCAGGGCCACCTCTACGATTGGGGCATTCATCTGATCGACGCCACGCGCTTCATCCTCGGCGAGACGTCGCCCACCGCGATCAGCGCCACCGGCGGCATCTACCGCCTCAAGGACAAGATCACCACACCCGACACGTTGACCGTGCAGTTCGAATTTGCCCGTTGTCCCGTCACGTGGCGCCACCGGCTGTGGGGCTCCGCCGAACTCACGCCCGAGTTCAACAACGGCATCTTCTTCTACGGCGAAAAGGGCACCGTGTTTGTGACCGACCAGCGCTGGGTCTTTCTCCCGAATGGCAAAGGCGCCGAGCGTCAGGTCAACGAAACCAAGTCCGACCTCGTCCCGCTTCACGTCGCCGAATTCCTTGACGCGGTGCGCCACCGCAAACCCGTCAGTGCCACCGTCGCCGAGGCCCATCTTTCAACGAGCGCCGTCAAGCTCGCGATGATCGCCTACGAGACCGGCGGCCGCCTTGCGTGGGATGCGAAGACCGAGCAGATCACCAACCACCCGGAAGCCGCCAAACTGTTGAAGCGCGCCTACCGCGCGCCCTGGAAACATCCTTACGTCGGCTGAAAAGTAGGGCAGGGTCTCCGACCCGCCCTCAACGCCCGCGTCCACGCCCACGTTTACGCGCCGACCAACTGCGGCACCGCCGCGATCACGAGCCGCTCGAAATCCGCCGCGCCTTTCGCGGCGTTTTCCAACGTGTGGGCGTGCGACAGTTTCTCGTCGGACAGCCCCGCGCCCATGTTGGTGATACAAGAAACGCCGACGACGTTCATACCGCAGTGCCGCGCGATCAGGCATTCCGGCACGCTCGACATTCCGACCGCATCCGCGCCCCACGCCCGGACCATCCGGATCTCCGCCGGGGTCTCAAACGACGGACCGCGCAGCGCGAGATAGACTCCCCGGTGCAACGGAATCATCTCCGCCACCGCCGCCTGGGAAATCTTCTCCGACAACGCCGGATCCCAAGCATCGCTCATCCCGAAAAACCGGGGCCCGAAGCTTTCGTCGTTTGCGCCCGTGAGGGGATTCAAGCCGAGGGCGTTGATGTGATCGGTGATCAACATCAGTTGGCT
>CALSBN010000036.1:0-28186 GCA_943373185.1 Opitutus sp. GAS368
GGCCTATCTCTTCCAAAACTCCGATCCCATCGGCTCGCTCAAGGCCAACGTCGCCACCGCCGTCGTGAAACAGCTCTCCAATCTGCGCCTCGAGGTTCTCCTCGAAAACCGCGACGCTCTCTCCCGCAAAGTCCGCGAAGAGGTCACGCCCACGTCCACCCAATGGGGCTTCAACCTCGGCTCGACCTACATCCGCAAAGTCGCTTTCCGCGACCACGGCATGATCGCCGAGATCCAGCGCAAGGTCGTCAACCGCCTCCGCCAGGTCACCGCCGCCATGCGCCAAGCCGGCGAAAACGAGGTCGCGATCATCCACTCCGAGGCCGACAAAAAAGCCTCCCAACGCCTCGGCCAAGCCCAGGCCGTCCGCCCCCAGGTCGTCGGCCAGGCCCTCGCCGAAATTCAACGCACGCCAGAAGTCGCCACCGCGCTCTTCACGTTGCTCGACATCCAGGCGTCCCTGAAAAGCTCCGGCAAAATTACACTCACTTCCGGCGACGGCTCCGGCGTCTTCATCAACGCCTGATCCGCTCCCGCTTTCCTTATGCAACACTCGCTCCCCTCCGCCGCGACCATCGTCGCCCTGTTCGCCCTCCTCCTCGTTCCGATCCGCGCCCAAGTGGGCGTCGGCGCCAAGCCCATCGAAGGCGCCGAGGTCCTCCTCGACGGCACCCGCGAAACCCTCGACGCCAAATGGACCTACTGGACCGGCCCGCGCTTCGCCTCCGCTCTCCCCATCAAGTGGCCCATCGTCGCCGACCCCGTCGTCCCCGGCGCGACCGCCCTGCAAACCGACGACCCCGCCGCCGTCGGTGGAAAATACGGCGCGGCCGATATCGTCACGAAGAAGGCCTATCGCGATTTCCGCCTCCACATCGAGTTCCTCGTCATGAAAACCGGCGGCAACAGCGGCGTCTATTTGCAGAACCGCTACGAGATCCAGATCTGCGACAGCGACGCCACCAAGCACGGCATGGGCGCCGTCATCAACGAAACGCCGTCGCCCTACTTTGCCTACAAAGGTCTCGGCCAGTGGAACGCCTATGACCTTCAGTTCCGCGCCGCCCGTTTCAAGGACGGTGTCCTCACCGAGCCCGCGCGCGTCACGATCTATTTCAACGGCATTAAGGTCCACGCCAACCAAGTCATCCAACAAGTCTGGGGCGGCGCCAACTCCGGCATCGACGGCGGTAACAACGGCGGCAAAGGCATCACGGACACCCCCGGCGGCCTGAAACTCCAAGCCGAAGGCCACGACGTGCGCTACCGCAACGCGTGGATCAAGGAGCTCGACCTCGAGAAACCGAACACGGACTTCAAACGCTGAGCGATTCCGTAGCCGACGACGTCAGGAGGCGGGCGCGGTGATCCGGCCCAACGCGGCGCGGACGGCCTTGTCACCTCGTCCGCTACCCGGAACCGACGCCGAGCGTCACTTCACCGCCGCGAGTTCCAGCTCGAGTTCGACCTTCAACAGCTTCGTCGAGCGCATTTGCTGCGGCTGTGGCGGCATCGCTGCGATCTGCGCCAGACCGGAGTTAAACGCCGCCCGTTTCTCCGCCGCCTCGCTCGCGATGAGCCCGCGGGCGAGAGCGAGCTGCGCGAATTGATACCGGGTCACATGATCCGTCGCGCCGGCTATGCGGCGCAATCCGGCGAAAAAGGTTTCGACCTGCCCGATCAGCTCGCGAGCCTCCGCCTTCTCGCCAACGCGAGCGAGCGCCACGGCCACTGTCGCCCGGTCTTCCGCCAAATCGTCAAGGGCCCCCACCGAGGTGTCCTCCGCACGCGGCCGGCCTTGGAGCAATGCCCGACCGACCCGGGCCGCTTCGGCCCACTGGCGGGTCTCCAACAGCGCCATAAGCTGCGCCTTAAAGCTGTCGTTCATCAACGCGTGGCTCGCCATCCGCTCGGCGCCGGTGCTCGGGGCCAACGCCGACAATTTTGATTCCACCGCGCGCGCCGCCACCAAGGCTTCTTCCGGCCGGCCCAAACGCTGGAGGTGCCGAGCCCGCACGGTCTCGTTCCACAATGGAGTCACCGCGCGGAAATAGCTCTCCGGCTCGAGCTGCGAAGCCGCCAGATTCCGCAACCGGTTGCCGTTGGCCAACGCCGCTTCCGCGTCGGCGAACCGACCGAGCTCGGCCGCTGTCGCGCCGTAGCGCTCAGACTGGAACGCCGCGCCCCGCACCGTGCTCGGAGCGGTCGCATCGAGCATCGCGTCGGCGTCCATCGCCTTCCCTAAAGTGACCAATTCGGTCAGCCGACCTTGCCGCCATAGGGCCCCGCGGAGACCGGCTTCGCCCGCTCGCCGGTTGTTGCGGGCCGTCTCGTTGTTTGGGTCGAAGCGGAGGAACTCCGTCCAATCCTGGACCGTTTGACGCGCGAGTCTTTCCGACGCCACCTGATCGCCCGCATCGGCGGCCGCGACCGCCAGCCGGCTGCGCACCAATCCGCGGGAGCGCAGTGCCGCCAGATTTCCGGCCTCCCGCTGCACCGCCTCTTCGGCAAGTTGCATCGCCTCCGCCAACAGCGGATCAACCTCGGCCCCACGACCGGTAAGCCGCAACAACTCGGCCAACCATACGCTCGTCTCGGCTAGCATCACCTCAGCGCGTTGGCGGGCCTCGGGCACATCCCGCAATTGCCGGAACACCGTTGTCGCCTGCTCATAACTCGCGAGCGCCGGCCCGAGCTGCAGGTCGCGCATCAACACAAAACCAAGGTTCATCTGCGTGCGCCCGTGTTCGTAGCGCACCGCCACCGGCGCATCCGCCGCCGCCGCCGGCCCGATCAGATCCGCGCCGCGCCGTCCGATGTCCACCGCCGCCCGCGACCGATTTTGAGAAAAAGCGTTGCGGCTCGTCTGCCGGAGCACCGCCGCCAGATCGAGCACGACCTCCGTGGACCGGTCCCCCCGGTCCCGCAGGTTCTTGAAAATCGTCTCCGCCTGCAAAAGCGGCTCCTCGGCCTCTAGGGTCTTACCTCGCGCCGAGAGCGCCGAACCGAGCCGGCTCAACGCCACCGCGCGATAACGCTCGCTGCGGTCATCACGCAACTCCGCCGGCAACGCGTCGAAATAGCTAAGCGCCCGGCGCGCGAGGCCGCTCACGATCTCGATCTTGCCCGTTGGCTCCAACTGCCGGTGCAAATCGTCGAGCAAGAAGGTCACGAGTTTCTCCGCCTCGGCGCGTGACGCCTGCACGCGGTCGCGCTCCTGCGCCGCGCGGTCCTCGGCCGCCTCCGCCCGGCGAAAATTAACATAGCCCCACACCGCCGCGCCCGCCGCGCCCACCGCGAGCACCACGCACCCCGCCGCCACCATCCGCGCCCGGTGCAACGCCCCGCGACTCGCCGCTTCCTTGGCCTGGGTCTCCGCGAGCAGGCGCTCGGCGGCCGTCTTGGCCTCCCGCGCCTGACGCACATCGCGGCTCGCCCGCACGACTCCGCAGAGCACGTCGTGCGTCAGCTCCACCCGGCGCACGTCGAGCCGTTCCTCGACGCGGAGCAACCGCCGGTCGATCAGCGTCGCCACGGCTTCCGCCGGAGCTCCCGCCGCCACAAAACCCTTTTTGACCCGTTCCTCCGCGATGCTTTCGCGGTAGCCGGAATCCGTGAGCAACTCGTCCTCGATAAACGCCCGCACGCCCGCCGGCTGATCCGCCAGCGTGCGCTCGTAAAACTCCGTGAGAATCGTGTCGCGCGAACCGGCAAGCAGGTCGGCGGAAATCTCCGCGTGGCCGCGCGCGCGGCGCGTTTCGTTGAGCTCGCGGCACACCAGACTCAGCAGCGAGGGCTCGACCTCGGCGTGGGCAAGATCGCGCGCGCCCGAGACAAACATCACGATCTGCGCCGCCACCTCGTCGCTCACGAGCGCGCGGCCCGGGCCCATCACGGCCGCGAGCGCCTGCGCGCCGGTCATGCGGGCGAGGCGCATGCGGTTCTGCGTGACCGAGGGCATCGCGACCTTGAGGCCCTCGAGGTGCGCGAGGTAGTCCTCGCGGAGCGCGATCAAGATCCGGTAGTCCGCGCGGGCGAAATCGAATTTTTCCAGGCCCGCCTCGTCGGCCTCGAGCCGGGCCTCGAGCGCGCGGGGGGCGCGGTTCTCGACGAGATCGCCGAGCTCCTCAAGGAAGAGCGCCGCCCGCCGACGTCCAAAATCGTCGCCCTGCGCGAGCGTGAAAACCTCCTCGAATTGATCGAAAATCAGCAGCGGCACCAGCGTGCGCCCGGCGGCGTCGCGCAGCACATCGTCGCGGTGATGGAGAAACTCCCAAAGCGTCTCGCCCTCCCGCGCCGAACCAACGCGGGACCATTGGCCGGCCTCGGCCGTCGCGCGGAAGATCGCCTGCTTGATCTGCTCCGACGGCGGCGGCGAATCCGGCCCGTAATCGATCCGCACATAGACCGGGCACAATCCCTCGGGCCGCAGGCGCGGCACAATGCCCGCGCGGAGGATGGAAGTCTTGCCGAGCCCGGACTGGCCGAAAAGCACCGTGAGCAACTTGCGCTGCACGCGCCGCCCGAGTTCCGCGACCTCCTCGTCGCGACCGTGGAAATAGGCACGCGTCTCCTCGGTAAACGAAGCGAGACCGAGCCAAGGGCTGGCCGAATCGACGGCGGTCGATTCGGAACGCTCAAAGTTTAACGCCGAACCTTTAACGCTTAAGTTGGGGGGCACCGCGCTCATGATTTTTTCCTGGGTTCACGGTTGGCTTTGGCGGTGCGGAGGCTCGCCGCGAAAATCCGGACCAACTCCTCGGCTTCAGTGATCAGACCGTCGAGCAGGGACGGTTTTTTGACCAGCGGCACCCGTTGGATCAAGCGGAGCCAACGGCGGGATTCCCTCAGTTCCTTGTAAGCGATGCTGACCTTGTGAATGAAATCGTCGCGGGATTCGGCGCCCTCCGCCTCGCCGTGATTTCCGTAAGGTGAAGTGCCCGCGCGAAGCAACTGGTCAGCGATGTGCAACCCGCTCCGAGTCCGCTCGACCGACTCCGAAACGCGCACAATCCGCACGGAAAACTCCAACAGCCGCTCCTCAAGATCGTATTTCCGTTCAGTCATTGAGCGGTAAAGGTTAGGCGTTAAACGTTGAGCGTTCCCCGCTCCCCGTTCTTCCTCCGAGTTCCAGCAGCCGGCGCGCAAATTCCGGCGGCAGGTCGCCCGCCGGCGCGCGGGTGAAGTGCAGGGTTTTGAATTTCTCCGGCACGAGGGCCGCGGCTTCCGTCGTGTCGTCGATGCAGACGGGCAAAATGAACACCGCGCCTTCGACAATGTTGCGGGCGCGGTCGGTGGCATAGCTCCACTCGCGGCGGAAATACGCCTCGAGCCGACGCTGCGTGGTCGCAGAGATCACCGGCACGAAAAACGCGCAGCGCGAGATGTTCTGGCGGATCTTCCGGTCGTAGTCATCGCCGCTTTCCAGTCGATCCATGTCGAACCAAGTCACAACCCCGGCGGCGTCCAGCGCGGCCTTGAGCCGTTGCACGGCCGGCAAATCTTCGCGCGCGTAGCTGATGAAGACCGCGTTGTCCGGCATCTCGCGGGCCGGCGGCAGCATCCGCTGCACGGCGAACGGCGTGCCGGAGGCCGCCGCTGTGGCCGTCGCCCGGCCGCGCCGTCGCATCCAGCGACGGTGCAGTTCTTCGACAAATTTTTCCGCGCCGTCGAACATCCGCGTGCGCGCGCTCACCTGTTGGAGAAACGAGACCAGCCGGCCGTCGCGCAACGAAGTGTCGTCGGCCAAAACCTCGCCCACGTCGCGCGGGTCGGACAGGCGGCGACGTTTGGCCATGCGGAGGAAAAAGCGGGCGAGCCAGTTGGAGAAATTGCCGCCGATCAGCAGCAGATGGTTGTGCTCCAATTCGTGAAAGAGTTTCTCCGGGGTGAGGTGCTCGCTCTGGAGCGCGCAGATGAACTCGAGCGTGTCCTCGTCGGAAATCACATAGGTCGGCGAAGCCGAGAGACGACCGAGCAGATGGTAAACGACCGGGCGCTGCTGATGCTCGCGCTCGACGCTGAGATCGGCCACGCGGTTGGGCGAATAGGCGATCACCTCAGTCGTCGCCGCGCCGCCGGAGCGCTCGGTGTTGAGCGCCTGTTCGAGCAGCGGATCAAATGTCGTGGTGACGAAAAGATCGAAGTCGGTGATTTGGGCGAGTTGCACCAGCGCGGGCGGCGGCGCGAAATTCGTCTCGCGCAAAATCGTGCGCAGGCGGGTGTAGGCCTCCTCGCGGCGGCCGCGGTTGGCGAGGAACTGGCAGACGACGTCGTTGAGTGTGTAGGCCGGCGGGAGGGCGAGGACCTCGACGTTGAGCCGGGCGGCGAGTTTCTCCGCCAACCACTCGTAGAGCAGGCGCGGGCCGGTGTCGGTCTGGATGCGGAGCAATTCGGGGCCGACGATCGGGATGACGCGCTTCTCCTCGATGTAGTTGAGCAGATCATCCCAAGCGTCGTCGTCGAAAAACGGGGCAGTCCCGTTGGGCGAGAAGTTGGCGGTGGGGGGTGAATCCATGTTCAACGCAGCAGAATGTCACAAAACCTTCGGGGTCCGAATCCGAGACGTCGAGCGAAGATTCGCACGAGAAGGGCTCCCGCCGGCACGGAGCGAGGCTACGGGGGTCGGACCGGCAGCTCTTTGATCAACCTGCGCCTGCTCACCGTGCCGGTGAGAGCAAAAAGTCCCGCAGCCCTTCGAGGTGGTCGGTGCCGATCAGGTCCACGCCCTCGGCGCGCAACACCTGCCAGACCTCGGGCTTGTCGGGCGTGGCCCAAAATCGCAGCCTCCGCTCTTGCGCGTGCGCCTGCGCGACCAGGTCGCGGATTTTTTGACGCTCGGCGTCGGGGATCGGTCCCGTCCACTTCCATGCCGAGACTTTTTGCCAGTTGTCGCTGATCCATGGCACCAGCGCCGCCGGGGGATTGGCGGCAAGGTCTTCAATGCGGCCGTCGAGCGCGGCGTAGCGCACGGGTTGCGCGGCGAGATCGGCGCGGGCGCGGTTGCCACTGATGATGACGTTGACCGCACCGGGGCTCGCGACGCCGTTGCGGTAGACCGTGAGCATCTCGGCATACGTGCGCAGGGTTTCCTGCAGCACGGCGTAGGTCGCGACGGCTTCGCTTTTCACGTCGATCAGCAGCGTGACCGTGGGACCGTCCCGATAGACCCGACCGCCGTTTTCCCTGACGCGGGCGCGCAACGGGTCCAGATAGAGCGCCTCCAAGGTGCGCTCGGGTTTTACGGACTTGCGATCGTGGGCGACGAGCAGCCGGCCATCCACGAGGTGGATGTCGGCCTCGATGCTGGCGAAACCGCAGGCCAACGCGTCGAACAGCGGGCGCGGATGTTCATAGTCGTTGTGCGCGTGGGCGGCGAGGAGCAGTCGCGGTCCGCGATCTGCCGCGATCGCAACGGCCGATGCCCAAGAACCGAGAAGGATTAACAAGAAGAAGCGCACGGGGACCGCCGACCCTACTTTTTCCCACTTCTGCTCAGGCGAAGCTGCCGCCTTGGCCGAGGCCGAGGGCCTTGCGGCGGGCGCGGCGGTCGGCGGCGGCGGTCTTTTCGTAGGCGCTGCGGCGGTGTTCGGCGAGCGGGTCGGCGGGGAGTTTCTGCGACTTCCGCCACGCGGCGAGGGCCGGCGCGACATCGGTGAAGAACGCCTGTTTCAGGAGCAGCTCGGCATCGACGACGTTGTTTTTCGCCTGCGCGCGGCGCAGGGCATCGTGGTCGACGAGGGCGGCCTTGGCGAAAAGCTCCTGCGCCATCACGACCGTCTGGATCATCGCCTCGATCTTGGGTTTCTCATTGTGGCACTGGTCCACCATGTAGGCGATTTTCGGAGCTTTCCCGCGGTCGGCGGCGAAGGCGTGGATCTCGTGGAAAATGCGGAACACCTGATACGGATCGATCGAGCCGAGCGTGAGGTCGTCGTCGGCGTAGCGGCGGTCGTTGAAATGAAAACCGCCGAGCATGTCCTCATCGAGGAGCCAGGCAACGATCTGCTCGATGTTTTGCGCAACGTAATGGTGGCCGGTATCGACGAGCACTTTGGCACGCGGGCCGGCTTTTTTGGCGAGCAGGTAGGCCATGCCCCAGTCGGCGATGTCGGTCGCGTAGAAGGCGGGTTCAAAGGGTTTGTATTCCACGAGCATGGTCTGCTTCGGGCCAAGTTTCGCGTGGAGCGCGCGGAGCGAATCCTCGAAGAATTTCTTGCGGTCGCGGATGCTGCCCTGGCCGGGATAATTGGTGCCGTCGGCGAACCAGAGGGAGAGATACTCGCTGCCGGTGCCGCTCATGAGGGCGACGGAGTCCGTGCAATGCTTGAGCGCGCGGGCGCGGACGGCCGGGTCGTTGTGGCCGAATGAACCCCACTTGTAGTCCTGATCTTGAAACAGATTGGGATTGATCGCGCCGATCTTCACGCCGTGTTGCCGCGCGAGTTTCGCAACGGCCTTCGGGTCCTGACCGGGCTGAAAATCCCAGAGGACGTGGACGGCAACGGTCGGGCAGCAGCCGGTGAGCGCGTGGACCTGACCCGCATCGGCGAGTTTGTCGTTGAGATCGATGGCGGCGGCGTCCTGGAAAAACTTCCCGAAACGGGTGCCGGTGTCGGCAAAGCCCCAGGATGGCGTCTCAATCTTGAAGGTGGTGAGCGCCTCGACGGCGCGGCGAAGAAGTTTGGGAGACATCGGAAAAGGTTTTGGGCCGGTTGCGGGAATGTCAGGCGAAAAGCCGTTGAACATTCCGGCGGGCGGGCCGGACAGTTAGCGCCTGACGTCCGCCGTCGCACGGGCCGTATTGAGATTTTCCAACAGCCCCGCATCTCCGGGACGCAGGCGTAGCGCGGCCCCGTAAGCGCGGATCGCCTCGGCGGGGCGGCCGGAGAGAAGCAGGACATTGCCGAGATTGGCGTGGGCTTCGACGAAGTCGGGCTGAAGTTGGGTTGCGCGGGTCAACGGCGCGACGGCTTCAGCGAGACGGCCGCTCTGAGCGAGGGCCAAAGCGGCGCGGCTGAGGTTGCGGGCCAGTTGCAGCCGGGCAGGAGCAAACGACGGATCGAGCCGCAGCGCGGATTCGAGTTGGCCATCGGCCTCACGTTGACGCCCGAGCGCGGTCAACGCGGCGGCGAGGTTGACGTGGGCGTCAGGCGCGGGGCGCAAGCGGAGGGAAGTTTCGTAATGCGGGAGCGCGGCGGCGGGGCGCTCCGCCCGGACCAGGGCGTTGCCCAGATTCAGGTGGGCATCGGCGTGTTCGGGCGCGAGGCGGACGGCCGTTTCAAGCGCGGCGATCGCGGCCTCGACGCGGTTTTGTTCAAGGAGAGCCACGCCCCAATTGTAGTGCGCGGAGACATAGGCGGGCTGGAGGCGCACGGCGGTGGCGTAGTGGGTGTTGGCGCGGTCGGGCTCTCCGCGTTGCTGGAAAATGAGGGCGAGGTTATTGTGACCGCGGGCGCCGGAGGGATGGGCGGCGACATTGTCCGACCAGATCGCAAGCGGATCACGGTAGGTGTGGTTGCGCGCAACCGTCGCCGCTCCGCTGGCGAAAACGAGCACAACAAAAACGACCCGGTAGGCTACAGCAGGCAGGCGGTGCAGCAACCCCACCACGAGCGCGAGCAGCGCGGCCAGCGGCAGATACATCCGGTGCTCGGCCATCGTCTGCGCGACCAGCGGGACGAAGCTCGAGCTGGGTGCGAGAATGAGGAAAAACCACGCGCCGACGAAGCCGAGCACCGGGCGGCGCACCAACGCCCAGATCGTCGCCGCCAGCAGCATCAGGACGACTAAGCCCTGCCACCAAACCTCGGCCAACGCGCCCGCCACGCCGGTGCCGTAGTCGAGCACGAGCGGGTGCGGCCACAACGTGAGACCAAGGTAGCGCACGAGCGCGTCGGCTTGGGTAAGCAGGTAAGTCCACGGCGTGACCCCAAGACCAAACCCGGCGGATGCGCCCCGAGCGCCGCTATTCTGCAGCACGAGAAACGCGAGCAGCAGCCACGTGCCGGCGAGGGCGGCGTAGTAACCGCGGCGCAAGCGCAGCGCTCCGGCAAACGTGCCGGCGACAAACGTGCGGTCGTAGAGCAACACCACGATCGGGGCGGTGACCATCACCTCTTTCGCAGCCATACCGAAAAGACAGGAGCCGACCGAAAGAACCTGCCACCACCGAGCCCGGGGAGTGGGCTCTGCTGCGCGGGTGAAGCCATAAAGCGTGAAGAGGAAAAATAGGCCGCAGAGCGATTCGGTGCGTTGGGCAATGCAGACGACGGACTCGGTTTGGAGCGGATGCAGCGCCCAGAGTGCGGCGGCGGCGAGCGCTGCCGCCTCGCAGTTGAAGAGGGGAAGTTTAGGTTGAAGGGAAAGAAACGTGCGGCGGAGCAGGCCGAACAGGGCCAGCGCGGCGAGCACGTGAATCGCCACATTGACGACGCGGTAGCCCACGACGTTCTCGCCACCAAACGCGTAGTTGAGCGCATAGGAAAAATTCACGACCGGGCGGCCGGTCGTGGTGCTGCCGTCGGCGGGAGGGCTGAGCACGGCCAGGGACGTGAGATCGCGGATCGTGGGGTTGCCGAGCACGGCGCCGGCATCGTCGAAGAGAAAGGGCGCGGAAAGGCTGTTCGCGTAAACGAGGGCCACAGCGAGCGTCAGCGCGAGCGGGGCGAGCCACGCCGGAAAACGGGCGTGCGGGAAAGGAAATGACGACGGAGCCGAAGACATCAGGAATGCGAAACGATGCCTACCGGCCAGCCTTGCTTACAGTCTGAAAATTGGTGCGGCTACAGTGCGATCCATAAAAAACTCCCCCGGCTACGAGGGAGCTGAATCTATCGCACACTCAGACCAACTCAGAACGTGAACGTCGACGTCAGGACGAATTGCCGCGAGTCGATGATCCGGAAGGCCCACGGGGTGCCGTCGAAATTGACTTGGGTCGGCATGAGGCGCCCGTCCTCCGTGGCGTTGTTCACGTTGAGCTGAATCTTCCAGCCGATCTTGTCGTTGAGAATTTTCCTCGAATAGGAAATCCACAGATCAGTGAAGTAATTGCCGTCATCAAAGACGGGGCGAGTAACATCGTTAAGATTGATGACGGTGGGCGAGTTGATGGGATCACCGACTTTGCCAAAGAAGCCGATGGCCGCGCGAGACTCCCAACGTTGGCTACCGCCGACCGACACGCCCTTCAGCTTGCCGCCCGAAAAGGAATAGTTGGTGAGAAAGGAGGCGCGGTATTGGCGCTCAAGCGGCGAACGCCCGCCCTCGAGGGCTTTCGCAAGGGCTACTTGGGAAGCGACCACATTGTTGAAATAGGCTTGGGCACTGGTGTTGCCGTCGGTGTTTTCAATCAGAGCAACGCCGCTGTAACCATGCCCGGTCCAGAACTTGCCGAGAGAGTAGCGACGGCTCGTGTTCGGATCGACGAAGTCGGGGATTTCAGGCGCGGCATTAGTCGTCCACTTGGGCAGGCGCTCGGCGAGCCAAGCATCATACTGGGGCGCGATGTTGGTATAGGTGCTCTGCTGCTTGCTGCCGGTGATTTTCATCGTCCAGTTCGGAAGCGGGTTGAAGGTGACCTGCAATTCGGTGCCCTTGGCCTTGCTCTCCTGAGTGGCCCCGGAGCTTAGGCCGCTGTAATAATTCAACGGAAGCTTGATGAGATCGTAGATCTTTTGCTGGTTAATCGGATCGTTGACGGGGTTTACGGTGTCGGAATTCCAATTGTTGACCGCGATGATCTCATTGAGAGTGCGACCGGCGGAAATGCCGTTCCGAATGCGCTGAACCGCGCTGGCCCAAGCCAAGCCGGTCGTCGTGTCGCTGTAGGCGAGGCGAGTCAGCAGTGTGCCGGCAGCACCGGTGCGCTCATTTTCGCTTTGGTTCTCATACCAATTGACCCGAACGACGAGTTTGTTGCGGAAAAGATTGAAGCCGATCCCGACATCTTGGCCGTTGCCGGTGGGCTTGGGGAGCGGCTTAAAGAAGTAATCCGTCTGGTAGGTGGCGGGAGGATTAAAGTTATCGGACTTGTTGTAGTAGAAGGTAAGGCCTTGCAGAAATTCGGAGGCAACGGTGTCCCCACCGAACATGCTGCGAATGAAATCTTGGTTTTTGAGGGGGCGGAAGGCGCCGCCGAGGGTCTTGGTGTCGCCTTCGAGAGCGTCCCAGCGAGCCCAGCGGCTCATCACGCGCTCGCGGTTGATGAGGCCGGAGACGCCGTTGCTGAAGAGTTGGGCGTTGGGCAGCGCGACCTCCGTGACCTTACCCGTGATGTCGGTCAGGGCTCCGGGCGTGGTGATGCGGGCGCGGTAGTCGTCGCGACGAAAACCGAGGGTGGTGACGAGTCGATCTTCCCAAAGGTAGCTCTGCGCGGCGAGGGTCCAACTTTTCAGTTCACGACGGGTGCGGAAGCTGCCCGCGCTGGAGAACAGGGATTGTTCGGTCACGCTGTTGTTTTGGAATTGGCCGGCGGTGTGGTTGTAGACCTGAATCTGCGAAGTGACCGGGCGGTCCCAGCCTTGATTGCCCCAGAAGCCTGCCGAGTGAGTCGAAACACCTTGAGCGCCGCCGGGGCTCGACAGGTAGTATTTACGATGGAGCGCCGTTGACAGGGCTTGCTGGGTGCCGGGGATGGAAAGATTGGCAACATAGCGGAGCTTCGAGTCGGCGTCTCCGTCCACGAAGTTGTTCCGCCAACGCTCAATTGCCCGATCAACGTCTTGCCGGGACCACAGGCCGAGCAGGCGATGACGGCCGAGCCAACGAACGAGGCCAGTTTGCTTGGTTAGATCCAAATCATAGGCGAGCAACGCGCGATAGTTGTCGTCGGTCTGAGGGGCATAGAAGGTATCGATACCGCCGCCCACGCCCTCGGAAACAAACGGCAGGCCGAGGTAGGGATTTGGCGTGCCGTCGATGCGCCGCACGTTGGTGTCGATTTGAATCGTGGCACCGGTGAGCTGGTTCATCGTGTAATTTTCGACGCTATCAACGTCCTGCCGCAACCAACCGGCACTGAAGAAGAGGTCCGGCAGGATCTGCTGTTCGAGTTCCAGATTGTAGTTGGAGGCGCGGACTCGGGCGAAGTTGGTCTGGAGATGATTATATTTGGTCCAGTCGTAGATCGACTGGTTCGTGACGCCGGGGAACTGGTAACTGCCATAGGTGAAGGTCCTGCCCCCGATCGTGGCGGTGGGAATCGGCAGACTGAGCGAAGAAGACCACTGGCGGTCGAGCAAGAGGTAGCGGGGATCATTGGGAGTCCAGCCAAGCGAAGCGGGCGTGGGGGTGGCCGTCGCAGGATTCGTCTGCGCAGGTGCATAAAGCACCGGATTTCTTTGGAAAAACGCGATGGACTGGCCGTTGTCGATCAGTCGCAACGGGCGGGACGTATCTTCAAATTGGATGCCGGGGACAAATTGGGGGCGGTTGATCGTGCTGGGGGCACCGGCGCCGAGGATGGCGTTGACCGATGCGTTGTAGCCCGGGGAGTTGACGTTTGAGACAAAGGGCCCGACGACGCGGTTTGTATCGAGCACGGTAATTGAACGCGTGATCGGGTCGTAGACCGGCCGGCCGGCTTGGAACCACGGGGTGACGAAATCGCGGGGGGTAAGCGAATTGGGCCGATTGGCGCTGTTAAGATAATTTTCGGCAAAACCTCGCAGAATCGTTTTGCCAAATGGCTTGTAAGTGATCGCTCCGTATTGGCGACGGGTCAGATCGCGGGATGGCTTCCGTTCAAACTGCTGATTGTTGTAGAGAAACGCTCCGTAGACGGCCAACTTGTCCTTGATGAGCGAGCGATTCATCGTGAGCGACGTGCGGAACGAACCGTAATGATCGGTGCGCATCACGACCTGATTATTGTCGCGATTGAGGATGGCCTGCGTCGCGGTTTGGTTAACGATGCCGGCAGGCGTGCCGAGACCGAAAAGCAGGGAGTTGGGACCGCGTGTGATTTCGACCGACTGGGTGTTATAGGAATCGAAAGGAATCCGGTTATTGGTCGGGAAGTTATTGATCGCGGCATCAGGGGCGGCGAGGCCCCGGACGCGGTTGGCCTGAGCATTGGTGGAGGAGTCGCCGTTGTTTCCGAAACTATAACCGGCGATCGAATCTTTCGCAGTTCCACGGTCGGTGATCGACGGAGTATAGGAACTGGAGCCCTCCGTGCTCGCTTCGTATTTGAAGACGTCGTTGATGTCCAAAGACGCCGTGTCATCCATCTGCTGTTTTGTGACGACAGTGATCGACGCCGCGAGGTCGGCGAGGTTCGTGTTGAGGCGGGAACCCGCAAGCGTGTTCTCGGCAAAGTAGCCCTTATCCTTGGACGTATTGACGGTGAACGGGGTGAGGACGATCGCGGCCTCCCTGGCGGCATCGGGTTTCTTCTCCGGTTCAGGCAAAGGCTGGGCCGAGGCCGGGGTGAATCCGAGCGCGGCACACGCGGCAAGCAGGGCAACGAACGGGCGGAAGCGGGTGTCCATGGGAGTGGGATGCATTGTTTAGGCGTGGCTCAGGCTGTCGCGGGTTAAGGGGTGCGAACCAGCCACACCGCAAGAGCGCGGTATTCGCGATACCGAGGCAAAGCGCCCTGACTCGGACAGTCCGAAGTTCAGCCCTCCGCCTCGGGTGCCCGGAGGGGCAACCGCAACAAAGCCCAAGCCCCCACCGCTAGGCCGAGACTCAGCAAAATAAACCAATCGCCGTGATCCGTATAAAAGCTCGTGCGTCCGATCCAGCGGGAATCGCGCATTACGGAAGTCACTTCGGCGCCGCGAAAGTAGATGCGCTCGTTTGCATCGCGCATCGTAAAACGGATGTTTCCAAACTCGTCGAACCAGCCGCTCCAACCGCCGTTGCCGCAGCGCAACAAGGGCCGGCGATTTTCGATCGCACGGAGCACCGAGTGTGCGGCGTGTTGGTAGGCGGCGCCGCCCTCGCCAAACCATCCGTTGTTGGTCGCCACGACCAGCACATCGGCCCCGGAGCGCACGCTTTGCCGCGCCAGTTGCGGGAAAATGTCTTCGTAGCAAATCAGCGGACCAAACACGGTCGCTTCGCCGCGGATCGACACCAGCAGGGGTGCCGCATCCGTGCCGCGTTCGAAATCTTCACCGATGGGCACAAACTTCTTCAACCAGCCCAGGACGGGGCGGAACGGCACGAATTCACCAAAGGGCACGAGCTTGCGCTTCGCGTAGTAGGCGTCCTGCAGCCCTTGGTCGGGCGTAACGAGGAAGGCGCCGTTAAACCAGCGCTCGGTCGGCGCGCCCCGGTCCTCGATTGCGATCGAACCGAGCAGCAGCGGCGTCTTGGCGCGCTGCGCGAGCGACTCGACAAAACCACGCACGTTGGCATCACCGCGCACCGCCCACGGCGTGACGGCCTCGGGCCAAAGGATGAGATCGGGCCGGGTAATTGCGGCGGTGAGAGTCGTCTTTTCCAGCGCTTCGAGAATCCCCGGTGCCTTGGCTGGATCCCATTTCACTTCCTGGGCAATGTAGGGCTGCACAAAGGCAAACCGGCCGAGCAAGGTCTGGAACGGCGCGCGGTTGAACGTCTCCTGCACGTGCACGCTGAGGGCGACAAATAGCAGAAACACCGCGAGGAAAAACTCCTGGCTGCGTTTGTTGAGGCCGGTCACGCCCTCGCGAAACAGCCGGTGCGCGTAGGCGGCAAACCCGATGTTCATGCCGACCAGCACGAAGGCCGGTCCGGCCTGCCCGGTGTAGGCGGCGAGTTGCAGGACGCTCACCCGTTCCCACTGGCTGGCCGCCAGCGGCAGCCAGGGAAATCCGCTGAGCACGAAGGTGCGAAGCCATTCGTTGATGCACCACAGGCCCGCCAGACCGAGCAACACCGCGAGCCGCACCATCGTCGGCCGGCCGATCATGCGGGGCATCGCCCACCAGACCGCGAGAAACCACAGGCCGACCCACACGCCGATAAACGGTCCGAGCAGCAGCAGCCCGGCCCAGGTAACGTTGTGCAGCCAACCGAAGAGGACGGTCCAGGCCACGGCCTGCGCGCCGAGCATCGTCGTCGCGTAAAGCCGAAAGTTCGGGCGCCGATACGCCCAGTAGATCCCGGGCACAAGACAAGCATAGGCGAGCTCCGGCGTCTTAAACGGCGGGAACGCCAACACCGTCAGCCCGACCGTGAAAACGAAGACCGCCGCCGCCGCGACGTAGTTGACGTGAGTCTGCCAAAACGACGGCTTCGGATCGTAAGGATCCGACTCGGGCGCTGACTCAGCCGGGATCACGCGCCGTGGCAGTTCTTGAATTTTTTGCCGCTGCCGCACGGGCACGGATCGTTGCGACCGACTTTCGGCGTATCGCGGCGAATCGTGATCTTGGGCAACTGAATCTCCGGCTCGGGTGCCGGTTCGGGCGCCGGTGCGGACGCGGCGGTGCCGCCGCCCGTCACGGTCGTGTTGGTCTGCAAGCGCGGCGCCGCCGGAGCGTCGGTCGGCCCGACGGCGCGGGCCGTGCGACTGAGCAGGGAGAGCATGTTTTCAAAGCTCTCGATGTTGGACGCGCTGCGGAAAAGACCCGTGCAGATCTGGAGCCGCACGTTGTTCATCAGCTCCTCGAAATACTTGTAGGCCTCGCTCTTGTATTCCACGAGCGGGTCCTTCTGGCCGTAGCTGCGCAAGCCGACGGACTGGCGGAGATTCTCCATCTCCGTGAGATGCTCCTGCCAGTGGTGGTCGATGGCGTTGATCACGACATAGCGCTCAAGCGAGCCGAGCGCCTCGGGAATCTCGACCGACTCCTTTACGCCGTAAGCCTGTTTCACGCGGTCCACGAGTTTGGCGGTGAGCGCCGCGACGTCGTTGCCGGTGAGTTCCGCCGCGGTGATGCCGATCGGGAAGTGCGTGTTGAGCCAGCCGACGAGGCTCTCCGTGCCGCCGGCAGTGGCACCGCCTTTTTCACCAAAGCCCGCGACGGCGAGGCGCGTTTCGATCTCCTCGGTCACTTGCTCAAAAATGATCTCCTTCGGCCGATCGGCGTGGATCGCGGCATTGCGGATTCCGTAGATGACTTCGCGCTGCTGGTTGAGCACGTCGTCGTATTGCAGCAGGCGCTTGCGGACGGAGAAGTTCTGCTGCTCCACCTTTTTCTGCGCGCTCTCGATCGAGCGGTTGAGCCACGGATGCTCGAGTTCCTCGCCTTCCTGCATGGAGCCTTCCATGAGGCGCGAGGCAAGATTGCCCTGCAAAAAGAGCCGCATCAGCTCGTCTTCGAGCGAGAGGAAAAACTTCGTGCGGCCGGGGTCGCCCTGACGGGAGCAACGGCCGCGGAGTTGACGGTCGACGCGGCGGCTCTGGTGACGCTCGGTGCCGATGACCATGAGGCCGCCGAGATCGCGGACGCCTTCACCGAGTTTGATGTCGGTGCCGCGGCCGGCCATGTTGGTGGCGATGGTGACGGCGCCGCGTTGGCCGGCCCGGGAAACGATCTCGGCTTCCTGCTGGTGGAACTTGGCGTTGAGGACGGCGTGGATGACACCGGTGCGTTTCAACATGCGCGAGAGCACTTCGGAAGACTCGACGCTCACGGTGCCGACGAGCACGGGTTGGCCGCGCTTGTTGGCTTCCTCGATTTCTTTGACGACGGCGGTGAACTTGTCGCGGCGGGTCTTGAAGATGGAGTCGTTACGATCGACGCGGATGCACGGCTGATTCGTCGGGATCACCTGCACCGCGAGGCGGTAGATGTCATTGAACTCGGTGGCCTCGGTCTCGGCGGTGCCGGTCATGCCCGCGAGTTTCTCATACATGCGGAAGTAGTTTTGGATCGTGATCGTCGCGTAGGTGCGAGTCTCTCGCTCGATCATGACGTTTTCCTTGGCCTCGACGGCTTGATGGAGTCCGTCGGACCAACGCCGGCCGGGCATGACGCGGCCGGTGTTCTCGTCGACGATCATGACCTTGCCCTCTTGGACGACGTATTCGACGTCTTTCTCGTAGAGCGAGTAGGCGCGGAGGAGCTGGGAAATGGCGTGGATCTCCTCGGATATCTCGGCGTAGCGCGTCTGGGCGGCGAGCTTCTTGGCTTCGCGCTGCTCGGGAGCGATGGCTTCCTTTTCGAGATCGGAGAACTCGGTGGCGAGGTCGGGGAGGACGAACGCATCGGCGTTGTCCGGGCGGAGCTGCTTGCGGCCGATTTCGGTCAAGTCGGCCTGATGCTGGCGCTCGTCGACGACGTAGAGCAGGTCTTCTTTGACGCGGTAGAGTTCGGCCTTGTTGAGGTCGGAGTTGAGGTCGGTCTCAACCTTGTCGAGGAGCTTGCGGAAGTCGGGCGTCTCAAGGAGGCGGAGGAGCTGCTTGTTGTTGGGGTTGCCCATCTTTACCTGGAGCATCTTGCGCGCGGCTTGGTCGCGGTCTTCGGCGGTGGGCGTGGGCTTTTCCAGCAGCGCCATCGCCTCGGAAACGAGCCGGTTGCAGAGGCGGGTCTGGTCGTTGACCAGTTTTTCGATGGGCGGCTTGATGCGCGTGAACGGCTGCTCGCGCTCGATCGGCGCAGGGCCGGAAATGATCAACGGCGTGCGGGCCTCGTCGACGAGGATGGAGTCGATTTCGTCCACGATGCAGAACCAATGGTCGCGCTGGACCTGGTCTTCCTTGCGCGTGGCCATGCCGTTGTCGCGGAGGTAATCGAAACCGAACTCGCTGGCGGTGCCGTAGGTGATATCGCGGCCATACATCTCGCGGCGGAGATCGGGCGACATCTGCTGCTGGATGCAGCCGACGGTGACACCAAGGAAACTATAGAGGTGACCCATCCACTCGGAGTCACGACGGGCGAGGTAGTCGTTGACCGTGACGAGCTGGGTGTTGCGACCGGTGAGCGTGTTCAGGTAGAGCGGCAGCGTGGAGACGAGGGTCTTGCCTTCTCCCGTCGCCATTTCGGCGATCTTGCCCTCGTGGATGGCCATGCCGCCGATAAGCTGGACGTCAAAGTGCACCATGTCCCAGGTGAGCTCATGGTCGCAGACGACAACTTTTCGGCCCTTCATGCGCCGGGCCGCGTTTTTAACGGTGGCGAAGGCCTCGGGGAGCAACGCGGTAAGGGCGGCCTTTTTGTCGTTGGCGGCGGCGATCCGGGCGCGAAATTCGTCGGTCTTGGCGCGAAGCTGTTCGTCGGTGAGAGCCTGGTAGGTCAGCTCGATTTCATTGATGCGCGCGACGATCGGACGGCACTTTTCGAGGAACTTGCGATAGTGGCGGCCGGAAAAACGTTTGAAGAGAAACGAGAGCATGAGAAGGCCGAGACGCTAGGTGCGGCCCCGACCTTGGCAAATGGCAAATCGACCTTCCCCAACCCGCGCGGTCGCGATCAGGGACGCGGCGTTTGTCCCTCAAATTTCGCCCAGTCCTTGACCAAAGCATGCACGACCGGCGCGCCGACGCGGTGCGCCGCTTCGAGTGCCGGAGTCATGCCCTGATACTCCGCCACCATGCTGGCGGCGGCGCTTTGGCCGGTCGGAGGCATCGAGAAATTGCTGCCCGTGCGCAAGATGAGCACACGCTGGAAATCCACCCGCCCCATTCCGGCGAGGCGGGTCAGGGCGTTGGCGATGCCGTGGTCCTCCATGTTGGTCATGGCGGCGGTGCCGGCGCCTTTGGTGTAGAGCGCGGTCCAGTCATCCGCCCATTTTTGCTTCACCGCACCATGCCAGTAGCGGCACGACGCGAAACTGTCACCGAGCAAAACTTGGGGCGGACGCGAGCCGGCCGGGAAATCACGGTAAAGTGCGCGGTGTTTTTGCGCTTCCGGCGAATCAAGCAACGTCACGTTTTTCGTGAGGCCAAAGGCCCACGCGACCAGCGCCGGATTGAGCGTCCAGGCCATCGGCTTCGGCGCCCAGTCAGGGATCACCGGCTTGTCTTTGGGGCTTTTGTTGCCGAGCGCCATGATGCCGTAGGGCCAGTCGGCCGGAGCCTCGCGCGAGTCGATTTCGTAGGCGATGTCGCCGTCGATCACGTGCCGCGCCCAAGCGGCGCTGCCCTCTGAGGCGACATGCGGATTCACCCCGGCGATACCGTTGATCAGCCAGTAGGTTTTGGAGAGATCGAACCGAGGATCGAGGCACAGCGCCATGATCTGCACGCCCGCGCGCACCGTGGTGCCCGAGACGACGCCGTAGACGCCTTGGTCGTTGAATCGCACGGGACGATCGAGCCCGGGCACGGAGAGCGTCTGCGTGAGCTTCTCACGCTCGACCCATAATTGAAACTCACCCGGCTTGTCCCCCGTGTCGGCGCCGATCTCGAACGTGGCCATCACAATCACTTTTGGCCGGATCAAGTCGGCCGCCCGCGCCGCGGACGTCGTGAAAGCAACAAGCGCGAGAGCGGGCAACAGCGGGGAAAACATACGGCGAATTATCATGGAATATCAGTTGCAGCTAACGTGCCAAAACGGGTGGTCACACGGCGCCGTGCCATGCGCACGCTTCGGCTCAGACCCGCGGTTTGAAATACGCGATCGTGCGCGCGAGGCCTTCCTCGAGCGGCACCTTCGGCGTCCAGCCGCCGAGGACTTTCTGCGCCAAGGTGATGTCGGGGCGGCGTTGCCTCGGGTCATCGGCCGGCAGCGGTTTGTGCACGATCTTGGAATGTCCCCCGACCAGTTTTACCGTGAGCTCGGCGAGCTGAAGCATCGTGAATTCACCGGGGTTGCCGAGATTGACCGGGCCGACCGTCTCGGTCTGCGCCATCAGGCGGAGCCAGCCTTCGATGAGATCGTCCACGTAGCAAAACGAACGCGTCTGGGAGCCGTCGCCGTAGATCGTGATGTCCTGCCCGCGGAGCGCCTGGACGATGAAGTTGGAAACGACGCGCCCGTCGGCCTCGTGCATGCGCGGGCCGTAAGTGTTGAAAATGCGAACGACGCGGATATCGACGCCATTCTCGCGGTGGTAATCGAAAAACAGCGTCTCGGCGCAGCGCTTGCCCTCGTCGTAGCAGGAACGTTTTCCGATGGGATTCACGTTGCCCCAATAACTCTCGGGCTGCGGGTGCACGGCCGGATCGCCGTAGACCTCGCTCGTGCTGGCCTGGAAGACCCGGGCTTTCACGCGCTTGGCGAGACCGAGGCAATTGATCGCACCCATGACGGAGGTCTTGGTCGTCTTGATCGGGTTGAACTGGTAGTGCGGCGGGGAGGCGGGACAGGCGAGATTGTAGATCTGATCGACCTCGAACTTGAACGGATCGATCACGTCGTGCCGCACAAACTCGAACCGCGGGTGCTGCAGCAGGTGGGCGATGTTTTGTTTCCGCCCGGTGAACAGATTGTCGATGACGGTGACGTCATGACCGTCGGCGATGAGACGGTCGCAGAGATGGGAACCAAGGAAGCCGGCGCCGCCGGTGACGAGAATACGCATGAGAATGCCGGATTCCGACCCGCCGACGACGGAGTGCCAAGCCCGATTTCGGTTACAAAATCGCCGTCATCCGCCCACCCGCGCCCGCGCGCCCGCTTCGTAGCGCTCGACCCACGCGCGGTGCCACACCCCGTAGTCGCCCGCCTCGATGTGCGCCCGCGCCTGCGCCATCAGATCGAGATAAAAGTGCAGATTGTGCAACGTGCACAGCGTCGCCGCCAACATCTCGCCCGCCATCAACAGGTGCCGCAGATACGCGCGGGAGAAATTCCGGCAGGTGTAGTTGTCGAGCCCTGCGACGATGGGATTCGGGTCGGCGCGATGTTTCTCGTTTTTTAGGTTGATCGGACCGTCAGGCGTGAAGACGAGGCCGTTGCGCGCGACCCGACTCGGCAGCACGCAGTCAAACATGTCCACGCCAAGCGCCACCATCTTCAAGAGCTGCGGCGGCGTCCCCAGGCCCATCGTGTAGCGCGGCTTGTCCGCCGGCATAAACGGCGTGCTCGCGCCCACCTGCTTCAACATCTCCGGCTCCGGCTCACCCACGCTCACGCCACCGACCGCGTAGCCCGGGAAATCCAGCGCCGCCAACGACTCGGCCGCCTCACGCCGCAGATCGTCAAAAGTCGAGCCTTGGATGATCGCAAAGACATGGTGACCCGCGCCGAGAAACCCGTTGTCGGTGGCGATCTGTTTGCACTGCTGCGCCCAGCGGTGGCTCCGACCAACCGCCGCCGCGCATGCGTCGCGCTCGCAAGGCCAAGGCGGGCACTCGTCGATCACCATCGCAATGTCGCTGCCGAGGTTTTGCTGGATCGACATCACTTCCTTCGGCCCGAGAAAGAGCTTCTTCCCGTCGAGGTGGGATTGAAACGCCACCCCGTCCTCCCGGATGTCGCGCAACTTCGCCAACGAAAACACCTGAAAGCCGCCGCTGTCCGTGAGGATCGGTCCGTCCCAGCCCATGAATTTATGCAACCCGCCGAGGTCCCGGATCACCTCCGAGGTCGGCCTTAAATTGAGGTGGTAGGTATTCCCCAAAATGATTTGCGAACCGATATCCTGCAAATGCTGCGGCGTGAGCGACTTCACCGTGCCCTGCGTGCCGACCGGCATAAAGATCGGGGTCTCGATCATCCCGTGCCGAGTCCGCAAACGCCCGCGGCGGGCGGCCGTGACTGTGTCGGTCTTCAACAGTTGAAAGTGTTCGGGCATCGCGAACGCCACCCTACCCGCACGCTTGACCCCGCTGTCAATCCGCGAGGTAGTGTCCTTTCAAACCGTGCTGCTCGTCATCGACAACTACGACTCCTTCACGTTCAACCTCGTCCAATATTTTGGGCAGTTGGGCGTGGCCCAACGCGTCTTCCGCAACGACCAGATCACGCCCGCCGAGGCCCTCGCGCTCAACCCCGATCGCGTGCTCATCTCGCCCGGCCCCTGCTCTCCGGCCGAGGCCGGTGTTTCCCTCGATATGATCGGCGCCTTCGCCGGGAAAAAGCCCATCCTCGGCGTCTGCCTCGGCCACCAGTCCATCGGTCATTACTACGGTGGCAACGTCGTCCGCGCCGGTCGCCTCATGCACGGGAAAACGTCCCCGATTTTGCACAAGGACACCGATGTCTTCCACGGGATGCCCCAAGGCTTCGCCGCCACCCGTTACCACTCGCTGCTCGTGGACCGCGCGACCTTCCCCGCCGCACTTGAGATCACGGCCGAGACCGCCGAGGGCGAAGTGATGGGCCTCCGCCACCGCACGTTGCCCATCTGGGGCGTGCAATTCCACCCCGAGTCCATCGCGACCGAGGGCGGCATGAACATTTTGAAGAACTTCCTGTCGCTCAACTGACCATGCGCTGCCCCAAATGCACCTCCATCGAGGACAAGGTCACCGATTCCCGCATCGCCAAAGAGGGTAACACCATCCGCCGCCGCCGCGAGTGCCTCGAGTGCGGCCACCGGTTCTCCACGACTGAGACCCTCGTCCGCGACGGCATTATCGTCATCAAGCGCGACGGTCGCCGCGAAGAATTCGACCGCGAGAAACTCGTCCGCGCCGTCCGCGCCGCCTGCCACAAACGCCCGGTCGATCTCGAGCAGATCACCATGCTCATTGAAGACGTCGTGGACTCCGTCGAAGCGGAGTTTGACAGCGAGATCCCGTCCCGCGCCCTCGGCCACGGCGTGATGCAACGCCTTCGCAACATCGACCAGGTCGCCTACGTCCGTTTCGCCAGCGTTTACAAAGAATTCCGCGACGTCGCCGAGTTCGTCGACGAGGTCAGCAGTCTCGGCAAGCCGCCGAAATGAAGCGCACCCGCGACGACCTGCGTCGCCTGCACTTTATCAACGAGCTTTTCGCGTCTGTCACCGGCCGGGACCTTTACCTCGCCGAGCAGATCAAGACCGCGATCACCTTCAGCCTCGGTGAACTCGAAGCCCAGACCTCCGAGCACCCCGAGTTTGCCGCGACCTTCGATGCGGCCTTCAACGCCGCGGCCGCCCGGCTGCTCGCGAAACTCTTCGGCGATCTCCCGAAACACGGCTTCTTCCACTGGGACGCCGCCGCCACGCCCCACGCCGCCACCCCGCTCTTCACCCGCGCCGGCATCATGACCGGCCTGAAGCAGCTCGCGCCCTACCGCGAGTCGACGTTGCTCGTGACCAATCTCCGCCCCGCCCTGCTCCCGCCGGCAAAACGCGTCACCCCGCGCCGCGAGCGCGACTACACCGAAGCCCTCGCCTTCATCCGCGAGCTCACTGCCGCCCGCACCGCCCGCACCGCGAACCTGCAGTTGTTGTTTTTGTAGCCGCGCATCAAGCCTCCGCGATTCTTCGCCATAAATACCCCTCAATCCCGAGGGGCATGGGCCGATTGCTACCGGAGATGCGCTTACTCCAATTGTCTCGCCGTTACTTCGTGCTCTTCAGTGCACCGGCCGTTTTGGCCCTAACTCTGACCACCCAAGGCGTGGCCCAGACTGTGATGGTCAGTAATTTGACGGAGACATCCAACGGCACCGTGCCGGTAAGTTATCGCCCCCCGGATTTTGAGGATTCTGCATCCAGATACAGTGCGGCCGCATCCTTTACCACTGGGACGGCCGCGACCTCACTGGCGAATGTCACGATCAACTTAGGCGGCGGCAGCGGCAGCGACTTCTCGGTTTCCCTCTACTCCAACACCAACAACAATCCGGGATCACTTCTGGCGACCTTGTCGGGCCCCACGGCCCCAACGACCTCCGGCCACTTCGTTTATACGCCGACGAGCCTTCTCGCCCTAGCCGCAAACACAACGTATTGGTGGGTGGCCAGCGTGCCCGTTTCGAGCTCCACGATAAGCTTCAATATCCGCTCAACGGCCTCCACCGCGGAAACCAGCTCAACCGGCTGGACCATTGGAGACACGTGGCGCCAGCAACCCATTTCAGGCGCGTATAACAGTGCGACCGGGCCTCTCATGTTTTCCGTCGCCGCTTCCGCCATCCCGGAGCCGAGCACCTACGCCGCCCTCGCCGGCCTGGTCGCGCTCGGCTTTGCCGTTTATCGCCGAAAGCGCGCCGCCTAAAGCCGTTCCCGCGCTCTTCCGAGTTTCCCCGCCAGCGCTGGCTTTTTTGCATCCCTTCGGCCGGTCACCACCGCGTGGCTGCGCCCCAAGAAATTCCCCTTCCCCTTTCGTGTGTTTCGTGTGTTTCGTGGGCTCCCTCCTTCACTCCTCCCCATGCCGAAAACCATTTTCCAACGCATCATCGACCGTGAAATCCCCGCCAAGATTGAGCACGAGGACGACCTCTGCATCGTTCTCCACGACATCCAGCCCCAAGCTCCGGTCCATCTGCTCATCATCCCGAAAAAGCTCGTCCCCCGCGTCGGCGAAGCCACGGCCGCAGATCAAGCCCTGCTCGGCCACTTGCTGCTCACCGCCGGCGTGCTCGCGAAAAAATTGAACCTGGGAAACGGCTTCCGCCTCGTGATCAACCACGGCCCGGACGGCGGCGAATCCGTTCCTCATCTGCACGTCCATCTGCTCGCCCGGCGTCCGCTGAGCTGGCCACCGGGTTGAACAACCGCTCTCGCAAATGAGATAAGCTCCTCGGCCTCCAGCCTGGAGACGCGACGCCCTCGTCGCGTTTCACCTCAACGGCGACGAGGGCGTCGCCGCTCCAGCTTAACTCTGCCGCCGGGGCGGCAGAGTTCTCCCGGCGGAAATCCGCAGTTCTTCGCGTTGATTCGCGGTCAACCCGGCGACGTTCCCGGTGTCCGTCGCCAAGTTTTCAAACCGCGCCGCACCGCGCCCGATTACCAACCGTCCGCCACCTTGCGTTGGTGGGCCTGTCGCGCGAGCCGCAGCCGCTCCCACGCGGCATACTCTTTCCAGCCCAGCTTATCGTAGAGCGCCGCGCGCTCCGTGCGCAGTTTCCGGTCGGAGGGCTCGTCCTTCAACCGGGCATTCAACGCGTCCAGCGCGAGGCCGAACAACTTCGCCTGCTCCAGCGTCGCCGCCTCGATCGCCCGCGTTTGCTTGTCGCCGGTCTCCGGCTCCCAGCGTCGCGCTTCCGCGAGCGCCTTCCAAGCCGCGTCCCATGCTCCGGCCGCGCGCTGGACATCCGCCCGCAACCGTTCGGTGCGCGCCAAAATCTCCCGCTGCGCCGTGAAGCGTTTCTTCTCCCGCTCGAACGCCGGCCGCGCCTCCTGATCGTCGGAGGAGGCCGCCGGCGGTGCGCCGAAATACTGCGCCACCGCCTCGGGTCCGGCCAACTTTGCCGCCTCGTCGAGCAACGCCATCACCGCCGGCACCGCGTCGAGCGACGGACCGGCCGGTTTGGCCTTTTCCCCCGCCGCCGTCGTCGCCGCGGGTTTGGCCTCGGCGGCGTCATCGGACTTCGACTTGTCCTCATCCTCTGCCTTTGCGTCAGCGGTCGCCCCGGCTTTCGCATTGTCCCCGCCCGCGGCCGGCGTCGGTTTTGCTTTCGACCACGAGTCGCCCGCCAGGCCCGCCGCGAGCGCGGCGTCGAGCGCCTGCTCAAACACCGGCGCCGCGTCCGCCGGCCGCTCCGTGCGCAGGCTCGCGAGCACTTCCACGCGCCGCGCGCGCACCGCCGCATCCGTCGTGCCGCGCTGCTCGCGCACAAATGCGAGGCGACCATCGTAGAGCGTGTCCGCGAGTTTCTCGATTTCGCTGCGGTCGTCCTTCACCGGCTTCGCCTTCGGGGCGACGTTGGTCTCTTTGGCGGGCGACGCACCCACGAGGTAGAGCAGCGGTTGCTTCGCGACTTCGCGGTTCTCGTTGTCTTTGAAGACCGTATCGCCCGCGAAATACGCCGGCTTGGGTTCGTGCTTCGCCAGGTCATCCGTCGCTTTGTCCTGCAAAAACAGGATCTCTTCGCGGCCACCCTTGAGCTTGAGCTCGGTCACATCTTTGCCCGACAGCCGGTCGCGCAAGCTCGCCCGCACGCCGAGCGCCCGCGCCGTTTTCAGCGGTTCAGACAGTCGCAGCGGGAGCGTGGCCGCCGCGCCCAACGCCTCCGCATCCAGTGAGGTGAAATCCCGCGTCGCCGTGATCTTGCCCTTAGGCAGCCGGGTCTGCGTCCGCGTCGAGGCGGTCGAGTTACTCGCCGTCGAATCGTAAAGCACTTCGCCCGAGGCGTGGACAAAGGTGACTCGTCCGCCGCCGACGTTGTCCGTCAAATCAAAGGTGTCGCCGCCCAGCACATGCACCGACATCGGCTCCTTCAGATCGAGGGTGAAACGCTGCCTTAGCAGCGGCAGACGCTCGGCGGAGGGTGTCAACGGCGACGCCGGCAACTCCGCCCGCGCATCAAGCGTCAGCATCGTCGTGCTCTCCGGCAGAAAGACATGGACCGCCCGATCCAGCTTTGCCTCGACCTTCACATCGCGGTCCGCGAGCGGGTTGAGCCCCAGCGTGGCCCAGCCTCCGTTCGTCGGCACCAACGCCGGTTCCTCACCCGCGCCCACGCCGATCCACTCCAAACTCGTCTCCAGGGTGGCGTCGCCCACCGCGTTGAACGACAACGAACACGCCACTTCGGCGACCGCGCCCGGCTTCAGCCGCAGATCAAACGTGCGCTCCTCGCCGGGCAAAAGCGCGGGGGTGATCTCCGCCTCCAGCGCCGCCACGTGGGTTTGCGCCGCGAAAGCGATCGCTTGAATGTTAAAGGTCCGAACGAGATCATCCTTTGCGCGGTGCTTCACCGTGATCCGCAGCCGCGTCGCATCCGCCGGCGCTTCGACAAACAGCCGCTTGGTCTGCGCCGGACTGAGCGCCACCACCGTCTCCAATTTTCCGTCGTTAAACGCCGAGGCCGGCGCCGGCTGCACCAGCGTCACCGGAATCGAGAACACCGGCCCGAGCTCCGGCTTGGCCGCGAGCAGCGCATCGACGCGCGCCACGTGCAACGAGCCCAGCGCACCCGCCGGCACCGGCGGCGCATCGACGAGCAGGCTCACCGTGCGTGCGCCGTTGGTCAGGTGCACGAAATCCGGCGCCGTGATCCACGGCACGCTGGGCTTCAGCACCACGTCGCTTTCAAACGCGAAGCGCGTCGCCGGCCCGACCGACTCCGCCCACGCCGGCGTGATTTTGACCGCCACCCGTTGCCGGGCTGCGGTGACCGTCTCGCGCAGGAGCAGCCCCCGGCCTTTGCTCGTGAACGTGCCCCGGTTGACTTCCAGATCATAGAAACCGCCAAACGCCGCGACGCCTTGCAAGGCCTGCAACTTCGCCCAACCGCCCGTCGCGTTGATCAACCCC